>CAZDHT010000379.1:0-3796 GCA_964505325.1 uncultured Planctomycetota bacterium
TCCTCTCATTCGAGCACGAGAAGAAATGGCATCCCGAGCTGCCCGAGCCGGAGGAGGCGTTCCCGGCATACGCCGAGTTCATGCGCAGTTTCGGGTAGACGCAGATTGACGCAGATAGCGCAGATGGAGAGCCTGCAAGCAGAGCGGATATCTGACAGGATCCAGAGGATTGACCGCACGATGGTCGCCGTCCTTCGGGTGGTCCGTGTTCATCTGTGCTAATCTGCGTCCTCACTTCCGTGCTTTTCGTTGTGCCGTGGTGCCGTCGTGGTACAATAGCGGCAGGTGGGGCAGACCGGCCAACTCACCGATCTCAAGGAGACTGCGATGAGACCCTGCGTTGAGGCAGGTTTGATACTGCTCTTGTGCACGGCGGGCGCGGCGCTGCCGGCTGAGCATCCCATCGACGCGCTCAAGCCGGGCCACTGGCTCGAGCTGCCGGACTCGCAGATGAAGTCCGTCGCGTTCAAGTGGCCGAAGGGGATCCGCTACTCGATCAACAACATCGGCGTGAAGGGCGTGATCCTTCTGTGGTCGGGCGGCGCCTGCGACACGAAGCGCGACCGGCTGGTCCTCTGGGGCGGCGGGCACAAAGGCTATGCGGGCAACGAGCTCTACGCGTTCGACGTGAAAGCGCTCAAGTGGGAGCGCATCAACGATCCGACGCTCAAAGTCAACGAGAAGACGAAGGACCGGGGCCGCTACATCGACGGGCTGCCGCGCTCGTCGCACACGTACAACTACGTGCAATACGTGCCGGCTATCGACCGGTTCTGTTCGTTCGGCACGGCCGGCGGCTACCCCACCGGCAATGAAGGGACCGCGATCACGTGGGCGTTCGACTTTGACAAGAAGACGTGGGAAGAGAAAGGCCCGGCCGGCGCGCGCGGTATCGGCGCCTACTCCGCCGTCGACCCGGTTACCGGCCACGTCTTCGTGCGAGGCAACTACCCGGCGACCCGGCTGGCGGAATGGGACCCGGTGAAGAACCAGTGGACCGACCGCACGGGACGGATCAACAACCGAACCGACTACTACAAGACCGCGGCCATCGACCCCATCGGCCGGCGGTTCTTCGGCATCGGGCGCGGGCAGGTATGCGTCTACGAGTTCGACGGGGGCGGCCGGATCAAGCAGCAGATCATCACGACCAAAGGCCCGCAGGACGTGGTGAAGAAGGGGTGCCCGGGGCTGGCCTACGATCCGGTGGTCGACAAGATCGTCGGCTGGACGAGCGGGCCGTCGCTGTGGACGCTCGACCTCGAGACGCTGACCTGGGCGGAGGTCAAGCCGGCCGCCACGAACAAAGTCACGCCGAGCAAACCCTGCGGCACCGGCACCTACGGCCGCTTCCGCTACGTCCCCTCGAAGAACGCCTACATCGTCGTCAACAGTTGGGACACCAACGTCTTCGTCTGTCGCCTCAGCGATCTGAAGACGGCCGAGGTGCCAAAGCGATTCAAGGACGCGCTGAAATCGAAGGATCTCCCACTGGTGAAATGGGTGGCCGGGCGGGTTAGCATGTACGCTCAGGACAAGTCCACGAAGGAACTGAGAGCGGCACTCGGACATCATGCGATGCTGGGTAACCAAGATGCATGCGGAGCCATCCTCCAAGGCGCCTCTGGGCCTTCCGACGTTGAGGAGATGCTACGGAAGGGGCTGAAGCTCGACCGGAGTGCGAACGAACGGAGGTAGCTGTGGTGCTTCGATACGTCCGAATGTGCTGCCTTGTTGTCTTCCTTGCCGGTGCGGCTCTCGCCGCTGACGCCGAGAAGGTCACGCCTGCGCTGGCGCCGTCCCCCGCGGTGCTCAAGGTCATCGAGGGGCTGGGCGACAACAGCTCCGCGACGCTGCCGACGCCGACGATCACCGGCGACCTGAACGGGGAGGCGAAGCGCTGGGGCCTCGACAAGCGGGGACCGGGCTACCGCGACTACTGCCTCAAGATGGCTTGGATGCCCGAGCGCCGGCGGGCGGTCTTCTGCGGCGCCAACCACGGCGGGCCGCATCGCCTCAACGACGTGTGGGAGTACGACTTGCCGTCGAACACCTGGGTCTGCCTGTACGGTCCCGACCCCAGCAAGGGCCACAAGGCCGACTGGAAGGACGTCGACTGGGACAACGTGAAGGACGGCGTGATCCGTACGAAGCGCGGCGGCCCGGCGATCATCGGCCACTCGTGGTGGAACATGACCTACGACCCCGGACTCAAGGCGATGATCACACCCTGCTCGTGGTCGATGTCGAACAAGAGACTTTTCCAGCTACTCCAGAAGGGCAAGCACAAGCCGCCGATGTGGGCGTTCTATCCCGAGAAGAAGAAGTGGGAGCCGATCCTGGACAGCACGTTCGACGGGCCCGTCCCCACCTACGAGAACGCACGGGCGCTGGAGTACGTGCCCGAGCTCGGCGGCACGGTGTGGACCAAGAGCGCCGGGATGTGGCTCTACAACTCGAAGGCCAACGCCTGGAAGCGGCTGGGCAGCAGCAAGGACTACAAGGTCCTGCCCGCGCGCGAGCAGGTGATGGCGTACCTGCCTGACCAAAAGATGCTGGTCGCACACTGCCGCGCCGGAAAGGGCAAACCGAGCATCGGCTACGACGAATCGCGGACCTATCACTACTCGATAGCGAAGAACGAGTGGCGGCTGGTCTACGAGGGCAAGGAGAAGAACAACCCGCCCGCGGGGATGGACGCGATGACCAACTTCGCCTATGACCGCGTCGGAAAGGTCTGCCTGCTGTGGGACGGGTCGTGGACCAAGTCCTTGTGGGCATATGATCCCGGGGCCGTGAAGTGGACGAAGCTCTCGCCGAACGGCCCGCCGCCGCCGCTCAAGGGACGGGACGTCAAGCTCGCCTACTACGACCCCGCGCGCAACGTCTTCGTCATTCCCGGCAAGTGGGTCTATCGCTACAAGAAGAGGGAGGAGAAGCCATGAGGCCCCCGATCCCTGTCCCATTCGTCCTGCTTGTCTTATCCGTCCTATTCGGCAGCCGCACGCCGGACCCGTGCCCCGAGGTCGGCGGGGAGTACAAGGTCGCCATCGGCAAGTGGGACGACCTGGTCTATTGCATCGCCGACGGGAAGCTGCAGCACGTCTACTACGACGCCGGGACGTTCGGCCCGCCGCTCGCCAAGGGCAGTTGCGGGATGCGACACTGGGGCGGCACCGACGCCACCTACAAAAACGTGAAGGTCTATCAGCTCGTCGAGGCGAAGGAGAAATGACCCTGCGAACGTGTTCGCTGTGTGTCGTGGCGCTGCTGGCAGCGTGTGGTTCGCTCGCGCATGGGCGGGAACAGGTCAAGCTCCTGTGCGGGTTCGAGGAGGCCGACGCGGTCAAGTGGGGCGCCAAGCGCGACGGTGACGCATTTCGCTGGCAGGTCAGCCAGTACAAGACGCTGTCGTTCCGCAAGGGCGACGCGAGCCAGGGCGAGTGGGCGCTGGTCGTCGGCGTCCCGGCCATCCGTCGCGGCACGCACTACAACATCCTGCGCCGCCGCGCACTGCTCAACTCCTACGGCTGGTTCCGCAAGCGGTTTCCGACCGACTGGTCCGGCCACGACCGGCTCCGCCTCGACGTGAAGAGCAGCGCCGCGGGCCGGCTGCGCATCGACCTCGAGGACGAGCTGTGCGAGCCGCAGGTGCGGCGCACCTTCGCCGTGCCCCAGGGCGAGTGGGTCACACTCGAGTTCCCTCTCGCCGAGGCCGCGAAGCTGCACACCATCCCTCTGCCCAAGGAAGAGGCCGAGCGCCTGGGCGTGCCCGTGCTCAAGGCGCGGCGCCTCA
>CAZDHT010000380.1:0-3079 GCA_964505325.1 uncultured Planctomycetota bacterium
GAGCACGGTGGTGGGGACCAGCACGGCCACCTGCTTGCCGGCCTCGACGGTCTTGAACGCCGCCCGCATGGCCAGCTCCGTCTTGCCGTACCCGACGTCCCCGCACAGCAGCCGGTCCATCGGCCTGACCGACTGCATGTCGCTCTTGATGTCGGTCATGGCGCGGGTCTGATCGTCCGTCTCCGGATAGATGAACGCCTCCTCGAACTCCCGCATCATGTGGTCGTCAGACGGAAAGGCAAAGCCGGGAATCTTCTCACGGGCGGCCTGCACCTCGATCAGCCCCAGCGCCAGGTCTCGGACCGCGCTCTTCGCCGCGCTTTTCCGCTTCTCCCACAGGTCCCCGCCCACCTTGCTGAGGGTGGGGGTCACCGCCGAGCCCACGTACTTCTGCACCAGGTCGATCTTGGTGACCGGCACGTACAAACGCAGACTGTCCGCGAACTCCAGGTCGAGGAACTCCTGCAGCTCGCCCGCCTTCTCGAGCTGGACCAGCCCACGATACCGCGCGATCCCGTGCGTGATGTGAACGACGTAGTCGTTCTTCTCCAGCTCCATGAAGGTGTCGATCGCCTCGCCGCGGACGCGGCGCTTCAACTGGCGGTGCTGAGCGTACCGGTGGAAGATCTCGTGATGGGCGAGGAAGGCCGTCCGGCCGGTGGTGAATTGGAACCCGCGGCACAAGTGCCCGATCCGGAACTCGATCTCGGGCGAGTCCTGAAGCGGCGTGCCGGCGAGCAACTCGCGGAGCCGCTGCTCTTCGCCCGTGTTATGACAAAATACATAGACCGTGTCGCTGGTCTCCACGTAGTACCCGAGCTCCTCGGAGACCAGGTTCACCTGGCCGGTGAACTGTTCCGTCGTGGTAGTGTCGAAGTTGACCTGGTTTAGTGCCCCCTTCACCTGGAGCGCACCGGCCTCCACCATCGGACGCTCGCCGCAGGCGCGGATGATTTTCTCGAACGAGAACAGCCGCTTGCCGTGCCCTTCGGCGGCGATGGCCCGCTCGGCTCGTTCCTGCACCTCCATCGGCTCGACCAGGGCGACCGCCCACGTTCGCGGCACGTACACCAGGAACGAGGGGATGTCCTGCGCCACCACGATGTGCTGGTATGCGTCGCCGCCGATCGCCAGGACCCGCGCCCGCGGGACCTGCTTCAGCGAACGCTGCGTCCCCGGATCGTACTCCCGGACGGACTCGATGCGGTCGTCGAAGAACTCGATTCGCAGCGGGCGGTAGGTGCCGTAGGGGAACACGTCCACGATGCCCCCGCGCATCGCGAACTGCCCGGGGATCTCGGCCACCCGCTCGCGCTCAAAGCCCTGGTCGACCAGAAGCTCGGCCAGGTCGTCCGGCCGCAGCTCCTCGCCGGTGCGAAACTCCAGCGACGACGCCAGCAGCGCGTCCGGCGTCACCACGGGCTGGAGAAGCGCCTGGATGCACGTGATCACGACCTCGGGCTGCTGACCGGGGGCATCGGGTGCGGCGCCGGCTTCCTTCTCGCCCGCCTCATCGGGCCTGAAGAGCAGGGAACGCAGCACCCCCAGACGCTCACCGAACACCTCGTGATTGATCAGCTCGCCTTCGTCGGGGAGGGTGTCCCACGCGGGGAAGGACATCGGACGGGTGTCGGTGAACAGGCGGAAGTCGGCGGCGAACTCGTCGGCGGTCTCGATGCTCGAGGTGATGACGAGCAGGCCGGCGGGACGCCGCGCCGACAGCGCCGCAGCGAAATAGGCGCACGATGACCCCCAGAGCCCGCCGACACGCACCCGAGGGGCTGTTCCTTCCGCTGCGGCCTTCAGGCCCTCAATCACTCTCGACAGTTCTTCACTGCCCACGATCGGGGCCAACAGGTCCATCTGCAAGAAGATTATATCCCTCGCGCCCCGCCACCGCAAGGGCGTTCTGCGGCAACACTTGAGCCATCAGAAGCGTTCCGCCGTGGGCTGATGAACTTTTTTTCGCACGTGCGAAAAAAAATTCACCAGGCGGATTGTCGTCGCCTCGCGGGCGGTGTTGCCCCACGGCACAAGGCGCGTGCCGCAATCAGCAACAACAATAACAATAAGATGTATAAGATTGCATGCAGTCGGAAAACAGGTAGATAACGCCGGAAAACAGTGGTAGTATTCTGGTATGAGCCAGGCGACGTACGATGGCTATGCCGAGATCGTAGAGCGCGTGGACGCGGCGCGGCGGGCGTGGTCGCGAACATACGTGACGGAGAACGTGCTCAAGTTCGTCACGATATTCTGCGGCACGCTGCTGGCGTTCTCGCTGCTGGCGGGCATCGGGGATCTGCCAGGACTGGTGCGGTGGACGATGCTTCTCGCGCTGGCGGCCGTGCTGCTGATCGCGGCGGTCAAGTTCGTCTTCAAGCCGCTGTTCCGCCAGTGGACGGATGAGGAGATCGCCGTCCACGTCGAGGCGAAATTCCCCGAGCTCGACAACGCGGTGATCAATCCGCTCCAACTGGCGAGCGATCCGTCCGTCCGCGAGCACGGCTTTGTGGCGCGGCTCGTCCGCCATGCCGAGCGGCAGACCCGCGGCGTCCGGTTCGCCGACGCCATCGACTGCCGCCGCTTGCGCCGCTTCGCCGTATCGGCCGCAATCATTCTCGCAGGTCTGGCGGTGTATGCGCTGGTGTACACCGACGCCTTCGGGCGTGCGCTGCAGCGCGTGCTGCTGCCGGGGTCGCACGTGCGGGTCGTCGGCAGCGCGATGCTCCTCGACGTGAAGCCGGGCTCGACGACGGTCGTGGTGGGCGACCCGCTGCGCATCCTGGTCCGTTACCGCAAGCTTGGCCGCAACGAGATCGACGGGACCATCATTTATCGAACGGCCGAGTCCAGCGAAGCACACCGAGAGATGAAACCGCTGGGCAACGACAAGTATATGTTTGCCTTCCCCGAGGTGCGGGCGCCGTTCACGTACCGGGTGGACGTCGGCGGGACGGAGTCCGATCTGTACGAGGTCCTGGTGACGGAACGGCCCGCGGTAACGCGCCTCGACATCGAGTACCGGTTCCCCAAATACACCGGGTTGAAGGCGGCGCGGGAGAACGATTCGAACGGC
>CAZDHT010000380.1:3089-3779 GCA_964505325.1 uncultured Planctomycetota bacterium
CGAACGGCGACGTGAAAGCGCTGGAGGGCACACAGGCCCGGCTGTTCGTCACGGCGAACAAGGCGATCCTCAACGGCGCCATCCAGGGCTACGGGGGCGACATCCCGCTCCAAGTGAGCAAAGAGAACCCTCGGCGCCTGGTGGGTGACATCGTCGTGGCCAAGAGCGGCAGCTACACCATCAAGATCGAGGACAAGGAGCGCCACGAGAACCGGTCGCCGGTCATCCACCGCGTCACCGCCCTGCCCGACCGCCGCCCGACCGTCCGCATTACCGTCCCCGGCAAGGACGTCGTCGCGCAGCCCGGTGACAAGGTCGACATCGCGTTCCATGCCAGGGACGACTACGGCCTCGTGGTGGCGGAGCTTGTCGCGAGGCGCGAACACTCCAAGGACGGTGGCTCGCCGGCGACCCGGTGGACGAAATTCGCCGACCCGCGCAACGTCCAGAATGCGCACGCGTTCTATCTGGACCCGAAAACATACCGGCCGGGCCAAGCGATCGAATACTGGGTGCGGGTGACGGACAACCGGTGGGTCGAAGGCGCCGGCGCCGGCCAGACGGCGCGCACGCCGCCGTACTTGATCAAGATCCTCGACAAGAAGAAGGTCGCCGAGGAAAAGATCAAAAACATCAGGAACTGGCAGGAGCGTCTTCGGAAGGTGCTCGACCAGGAGATCGACATCCGCA
>CAZDHT010000381.1:0-3774 GCA_964505325.1 uncultured Planctomycetota bacterium
TTCGCGGTGAGTGATGTCGTAGAACTTCCACGTGTCCATGATTCAGTCCTTCAACGGCCTAACGTCCACGTTGAGCATTTCCGGAAGCCGCGCGTGAAACGCGCGGGTCACGGAATATGCTCCGACGTGTTGTTCTGTGTCCTCTTCAATCCCTCCGACTTGCTTTCACTTGGTCCAAACATCCACAGCCATCCGATGTATGCCGCCGCTGGCGGAACAAGAATGCAAGACACGGCCAGCTCGAGGGTCAGCATGTTGTTCACCCCAAGAGTGACGAGTGCGGCAACGCCAGCGAAAAGGAGGCATCCGGCGAAGATGTGCAGCCACCGAGGGATGGGGCAACCACGCATCACCCACGACACGATGCATGCGACCCATGCAACGAACACGATGCCGTTGAAAATATGCCACGCTACCGAATCCATCATGTTCTCATCTCTCTACACAGAACTACTTATTATACACAAATCTCCATTTGCAGGCAGATTCGCACTCCGAGAAGAATGCTACTACCGGCCAACTGGTCCGTCAAGCTTCTCCCGGCCGATATCTTGATGCAACGCGGAGCGCCGACTACCATATCATCGGAATCCCGATGTTATCGAGATTTGTGCATAATCCGGAAGCGTGATCATGGCGGATTCTCGCGTCAGAATGCGGGCGGTCCTGGACGGGTATGCCAAGTTCCTGCGGAGAAAGGATTTGGCGCTTCCGAAGCACCAGCCCTACCTCGTGCGCTGGGTGCGCGAGTTCCTGTTCTTCGCCCAAGGGCATGGCGGGTACACCTTCGAGCAGACGCTCGACATGTTCCTGGCCGAGGTCGGCGGCCGCGCGTGAGGTCCGTGCCAGCCACCGAGAGCACCGAGGTCGGCACGGAGGTCCGTGCCAGGCGGCGTGAGTCAGTCGTCGAACAACACGCTGATGCTCTGCCGATTGTGGATGCGGCGGATCGCCTCGCCAAACAACGGCGCGACCGAGACGACCCGGACCTTCGGGGAGAACTCCACCGGCTGCGTCTCGACGGTGTCGGTCACGAGCAGCGTGCGGATCGGGCTGGCGTCCACCCGGTCCATGCACTCCTGGGTGAATACCCCGTGCGAGATCGCCGCCGACACCTCGGTCGCTCCGCACTCGACGAGCTTCTCGGCCACCTCGACCAGGGTGCTGCCGCCGACGGCGAAGTCGTCCACGATCAGCGCCGCGCGGCCATCGACGTGACCGATGATCTCGTGGATGACCATTCCGCCCGCGTGGTCGACTCGTTGTTTGTCGGCAATGGCCAACGGCGCGCCCAGCCGGTCGGCGAACTGCCTGGCCTTCTTCGCAAAACCCGTGTCGGGCGACACCACCACCGGATCGACCAGTCCCAGCTCCTTCGCGGCGGCGCAGAGCACCGGCAGCGCGCGCAGGTCATCCACCGGGACGTTGAAGAAGCCCTGGATCTGCGGCGCGTGCAGGTCCATCGTCACCACGCGATCCACCCCGGCGGCTTGGATCGCGTCGGCACACACGCGGGCGCGGATCGAGACCCGGGGCTCGTCTTTCTTGTCGCCCTTGGCGTAGCTGAAGTACGGGACCACGGCGGTCACGGAGACGGCGCTGGCCCGCTTGAACGCGTCGATCCAGAACAGCAGCTCCATGAAGTTGTCGTTCACGGGGAACGCCGTGGCCTGCACCAGGTAGACGTTGCGGCCGCGGACGTTTTCGCGGATCCGTACGAAGAGGTTGCCGTCCGGGAACCGCAGCACCTCGCCGTTGCCGGGCCGGATGTCGAGGTAGTCGCAGATCGCGGCGGTCAGCTTGATGCTTGCTGTCCCGCCGAACACAAGGATCTCTTCCTCTTCCTTCCGCTTGAACATGACGCAAGTGAGTATATGCGGAGGCGCGGGGAAGTCAAGCGACGCGGCGGCGGGACGGGACCGTCAGCAGGACCGTCAGCCTGTCGCCTTGCCCAGAATGATGAGGTTGCGGTTGGTGATCCTCTCGTCGATGGCGGTGATCTTGTACGCCCCGAACCGCCCCGCGATGACGCCGACCGCCGCCGCGTAACGGGTCGGGTCGTCCACATGCTTGATGCGGCGCAGATAGATGCCGTCGCGGATGCAGCACGGCATGGCCGCGTAGCACGCGCCCGCCGCCGTGGCCGCCTCCAGGGCGATCTTCGTGGCCTCGTTGCAGGCGTGGATGCAGATCACGTAGCTCTTCGGCGGCAGCGCCAAGTTCCTGAAATCGGCCTCGACGTAAGAGACGTTCTCCAGCGCCACGCCGAGGTCCCGCGCCACTTCCAGGTAATGGTCGAACGCCGGCCGGCGCTCGAGGTCGACGCAGACGACGCGCAGCTTGGGAAACCGGTACGCGAGAAGGATGCCTAGAAGTCCATGCCCGCAGGCGAAATCGTAGATGGTCTCCACGTGGCCCGCGCGCCATTGCTCGTAGATGGCTTGGCCGATGCGCTTGTATGCCTCGACGGTCTCGAACAGCTCCTTGACGCGCAGGTAGCTCGGGTAGCGCCGGCTGATCTCGGAGATCATCGTTGCCAGCTCGTCGCTGTGGGTGACCTCCTCGACGTACATCAGGAGCAGGTCGAAGAGCCCCGAGTCGAGACCGTGGACCATGGAGTTCGAGTCCATCGGGTACCTGAGCAGCATGTCCGGCTGCCACACATTCTCCGAGCTGTCTTGCGTCATCGGACCCATCTTCCGGTCGGACGTTGTTCCGTGTCGAAAGAGCTGCACGGAATCGACGCGGGAACTCCACGGCACACGTTGGCCCATTATGCGTGTCCACACGGCGCCGCGCAAGTGACGGGGCAGGCGCGCAAGGTCGTTCAATTCTCGTTTGCCGCTGTAGGGGCGGTTCGCGAACCGCCCCTAGTGCGCCTGTGAGCGTGCATGGCCGGAGAGGTGAGAGTCCTCTCCTGGTATGCGCTCTCCGGCCTGTAACCGACTGCAACTGCGTCGCCGCGAGGCGGGGTGGCCTGCCTGGCGGCAGCCAGGGAAGCAGCTTTGCCGAGCATGGGTTGTTCTCCCTTGTCGCAGCCTGTGCGGCGGCCAGTCAGTCCTCACGGAGGTGAACCACCGGCCGGAGAGCCGTGTGCGGGAGACCCGCCCTTCGGCAAGCTCAGGGCCGTGAGCAACGTCGAACGGCACGCACGGTTCGGAGGGGGGAGGGGCCGGGAACTCAACCGGCTCTTCCTACCCCTATCGTAACACTTCAGCCAAGTGAGAAGACGGTGTGCCCTGAAAGGGCAACATTCGATAGCCCAGGGCAACGCCCTGGGAAACCGTCATGAATCGAACCCAAGCCCTGTAAGGGCGAAACCGAGACGTGACGCCCCTTCAGGGCTCCACGGTAATCTGTCCCTGGTTCCTGGGGCGTTGCCCCCCTTCGGCCGTGAGCTCAGGGCCGAACGGCAGGCTGTCGAATTGCGCCCCTTCGGGGCTTGGCCGGAAGTCAACGGAAGAGCGCCTTTTCACTTGGCTGAAATGTTACGAGGAAAGCAATAAGTCGTGAAACAGGAGAAGAGAATCAAGAAGCCGATTCCATATGTCCTACTCGCGCTGTGGGTCCCGTTTGTCGTTTCCAGCGGCCTGGCCGCCGACATGAACGAGTTCAAGGTGAAGCGCGAGGAGGTGTTCGAGTTCGCGCAGAAGCCAGTCGTGGCTATTGACGGCGACCGGGTCACAATCGCGTTCACGTCCAAGGCGTATTGCGACGTAACGGTAGCCATAGAGGACGCCGACAGCAAGATCATCCGTCATCTGGCGAGCGGGG
>CAZDHT010000382.1:0-3760 GCA_964505325.1 uncultured Planctomycetota bacterium
GTCGCGGCGGCCCTCGCGGCGGCGGGCGTCCGTCCGGTGGACGGGCGGCTGGAACTGCGGATCGAACTCTACCCGCCGGACCGGCGGCGCCGCGACCTGGACAACGCACAAAAGGCCCTGTGGGACGCGCTCCAGTACGGCGGAGCGTACCACGACGACAGCCAGGTGAAGAAGGTGACCGCCGAGATGTTCGACCCGGTGCCCGGCGGGCGGGCGATTGTGAGGATCGAGAGTGTTGGCCACTGACGAGCGAATCCGGATCGAGCAGCGGCCCTCGGACCAGGTGCATGGCCGGGACTACCCGAACGAGCCCGCCGAGCGGGCACCGTGCCGGTACTGCGGACGCCCGACGGTCGAGAACCTGTCGTTCAGCGCGGTCGCCAAGCGGCGACTGGGCCGCTGCCACGCCTGTCTATGGCTGTTGCGAGGGCAACCGGATCCGCTCGAGGCCGAGTTCTGGCCCGCGAAGCGCCCGCCGAAAAAGCCTCGGACGAAAGGAAACGACGAATGAGCAAACCCAAGGAACGTCAGGTGCGGTGCAAGCGCTGCAAAACGCTGTTCAGCATGAACGCCAGCCTGGCCAATCGGCTGATTCAGCTCGGCAGCCCGAACTGCCCGCGCTGCCCACAGTGCGAAGCGCGGGCGAAACGGCAGACGGCCCGGGCGATCCGGGCCTATCACCTGTTCGTCCGACGCCGGCACGAGCCGCAGACGCCCGATCAACTCCTCCGTCTTTCGGGAACCAGGTGAAGCCATGCAACTCAGACCCTACCAACGGGACGCCGTCGACGCCGTGTATCGGCACCTGCGCGAGCGGGACGACAACCCGTGCGTCGTGCTGCCGACGGGTGCGGGGAAGAGTCTGTTGCTGGCAACCATCTGCTCGGACGCGGCTGAGCGTTGGGGCGGGCGGGTGCTGATCCTCGCGCACGTGAAAGAGCTGCTCGAGCAGACGGCGGACCACATCCGACGGATGGCGCCCCGAGTCGACGTCGGCATCTACTCGGCCGGTTTGCGTCGGCGCGACACCGAGCATGCAGTCATCGTCGCGGGCATTCAGTCGGTCTACAAGCGGGCCGCCGAGCTGGATGCGTTTCAAATCGTTCTGATCGACGAAGCTCACATGATCCCGCCCGAAGGCGACGGAATGTACCGCCAGTTCCTGAAGGACGCGCACCTGGTCAACCCCAACCTGCGCACCATCGGCCTGACGGCGACGCCGTTCCGGATGACGAGCGGCTACATCTGCACGCCGGACGGCTACCTGAATTCGATCTGCTACGAGATCGGCGTCAAGGAATTGATCCGTGACGGCTACCTCTGCGCGCTGCGCAGCAAGGCCGGCAGCCGGAAGGCCGACTTCGAATCGCTCCACGTTCGCGGCGGCGAGTTCATCGCGTCGGAGACCGAGGACCTGATGGACGATGACGAGCTGGTCCGCTCGGCCTGCGAGGAACTGGTCGCGTACACGGAGGACCGGAAGGCGGTCCTCATCTTCGCCTCGGGCATCAAGCACGGCCGCCACGTCCAGAGCGTGCTCCAGGAGGTCCACGGCGCGGAGTGCGGGTTCATCTGCGCGAACACGCCGACGACGGAGCGCGATCACCTGATCGCGCGCTTCCGCGGCCACGGCCAGAGCGGCCTGTTCGGCGAGAGCGGGCCGCTCAAGTACCTCTGCAACGTGAACGTGCTCAGCACGGGCTTCGACGCGCCCAACATCGACTGCGTCGCGCTCCTCCGGCCGACGATGTCGCCCGGGCTCTACTACCAACAGGTCGGCCGCGGCTTCCGCCTTCATCCCGACAAACAGGACTGCCTGATCCTCGACTTTGCCGGGAACATCCTGCGCCACGGCCCGGTCGACCAGGTTCGCATCCAGGAACCGGACGGCAAGGGCAACGGCGAGGCGCCGGCCAAGGAATGCCCCGAATGCCACGCGGTCGTCGCGGCCGGTTATGCGACCTGCCCGGAATGCGGGTACGAGTTCCCGCCGCCCGAACGGAAGAAGCACGAGGCGCAGGCGTCGACCGAGAGCGTGCTGTCCGGCGAGGTCACGATCCTCGACTACGACGTCGAGAGCGTCACCTACAGCGTCCACGTCAAGAAGGACGCGCCGCCAGAGCACCCCCGCACGATGCGCGTCGAGTACCAGGTGGGCTTTCAGACCTGGTTCTCGGAATGGATTTGTGTCGAGCACACCGGCTGGGCGCGCCACAAGGCCGAATCGTGGTGGCGCGAGCGCTCCGACGAGCCGTGTCCGGCCAACGCCGACGACGCGGTCGAGGTCGCCAGGGCGGGTGGCCTGGCCGAGACGGCCGCGATCCGGGTCCGCCACGTGTCGGGTGAGAAATACCCGCGCGTCGTGGGCTATACGCTCGGCCCCAAGCCGCGCGAGCCGGGCGCGGACGAAGAGGTCGACGGTGAACTGGAGCCGGCCACGGCGTGGTACGGCAGCGACGACGACGTGCCCTTCTAGGAGAACACGAATGACCAGGCAAGAGAGAACAAACACATCGAGGACCCGGAAGCTGCGGGCACGGGCCGATCGGCTATGCATGCGCAGCAACCAACTGCGCGTGCGGGCCGACAAGCTGTTCGACCGCGCCGAGGCGGCCGCCTCGGAGGCCAAGGATCTGCTGGCCAAGGTCGACGAACTCTACGCCGAGGCCAATGCCCTCCACGGGAACGTGGTGCGCCGTCAGTGCCTCAAGTGCAGCGGTGCGTTCGGCTCGAAGGGCTTCGGCAACCGCCTGTGCGCGGACTGCAACGCGCAGAACGCGGCGTTGCGGGAGTCGCCCACCAGCGCCCCGAAGTGGAACGGGCAGCCGATGTCCGACGGGCGGGTCAAGCTGTGAACAGACCGCCATGCACGAGAAGGAGGCAACTGGTGAGTGATACTGCCCTGAAGCTCATCAACGGCAAGGTCGAAGAGGTCCCCCGCGACGAAGCGTTCCTGGGGATTCGGTTCTGGCCGGACGAATACGTGCTGCGCGAACACGCGGCGCGGACGCGCTTCTACGGCCCGCGCGGCTCGCACGAGCGACGACGCGACGATGCGTTCCGGGCGCGGTGGGGACTCGGCCGAGCGAGGCAGGCATGACGAGCGACGACACGATCAATCATCCGGCGCACTACACCGCGCACCCCTCGGGCGTCGAGTGCATCGAAGTCGCCGAGCACATGAACTTCTGCCTGGGAAACGCGCTGAAGTACATCTGGCGCGCCGGCCTGAAAGGCGACGCCGTCGAGGATCTGAAGAAGGCTCGGTGGTATGTCGACCGGGAGATCGAGCGATTGAGACGCGGGAAGCGCGCGGACAGCAGGAGCGGCGATGAACGACGTTCGGATTGACCCCGAATTCCGGTCTCTCATCCCGCCGCCGCAGCCGGATGAGCTGCGGCTCTTGGAGGAGGCCCTGCTTCGTGAGGGATGCCGCAATGCGCTGGTGGTCTGGGCGGGCAAGGGCATTCTGCTCGATGGGCACAACCGACTCGTCATGTGCCGACGGCACGGCATCCCGTATCGGACGACTGAAGTCGCACTGCCCGACAGAGCGGCCGCCGAAGACTGGATCGAGCGGAACCAACTGGCCCGGCGCAACCTGACCCCCGCGGACTTCCAGTTGTTGCTCGGACGGCGATACAACCGGGCGAAGCGGAAAGACGGGGGGCACGGGGATCAGAAATCGGGCGGACAATTTGTCCGTCCGAATCAGGCACAGCAGTTGGCTGGGGAGCACGGCGTCAACGAACGCACCGTC
>CAZDHT010000383.1:0-3717 GCA_964505325.1 uncultured Planctomycetota bacterium
ACGTGCGGGCAGTGCAAGGTGGTCATTGCCGAGAACGCACCGGACCCAAACGAGGCGGAGCGCGCGGCGCTGTCGGCCGACGAACTGGCGCGCGGCGTTCGCCTCGCCTGCCAGGCGGAGATCACCCGCGACCTGACCGTTGAGGTGCCCGCGGCGTCGCGGTTCCTCGGGCAGCGGATTCTCGCGCACGGGCTCGACGCGGTCCACGAGCTCGAGCCCTGCGTCTCGCTGGACCCGGATGATTCGAAAGGGCTGCTGTACGGCGCGGCGTTCGACGTGGGGACGACCACCATCGTTGGATCCCTGCTCGACCTGACGCGGGGCGACCAGGTGGCGTCGGCGGCGCGGGCCAACCCGCAGATCCCGCTGGGCGACGACGTCATCGCGCGCATCGGGCACGTCACCAGCGACGGTGGGTTGGAGGAGCTTCGTACGCTCCTGGTGGACTGCATCAACGAGATGCTCGCGGAGATGTGTGACACGGCGGAAGTCGGCACGGACTCGGTCTACGAGATCACGTTCGTCGGCAACACCACGATGAACCACATTTTGCTCGGGATCGACCCGACACCGCTGGCACACGCACCCTACGAGGCGGTGCTGCTCGGCAGCAAGCTGACCCCGGCCGGCGAACTCGGCATCCGGATCCGTCCCTCCGGCCGAGCATACACGATGCCGAACATCGCGGGTTATGTCGGCGGCGACACTGTCGGCGTGATTCTCGCCGCGGGCATGCACGAGTGCGAGGGCATCCAGCTCGCGCTCGACATCGGGACGAACGGGGAGATCGTGCTGGGCGGGCGGGACCGGCTGGTGGCATGTTCGGCCGCCGCCGGCCCGGCGTTCGAGGGTGCCCGCATCCGGCACGGAATGCGCGCTGCCGAAGGGGCGATCGAAAAGGTCGTCATCGACGGTGACGTCCAGGTCAACGTCATCGGTGGTTGGCGGCCGCGTGGGATGTGTGGCACGGGAGTGATCGACGCGATTGCCGCGCTGCTCGAGGCGGGCATCGTCGAGGCGACCGGGCGCATGCTGGCGCCGTCCGAGTTACCCGACAGCATCGGCGACGCGTTGCGCCGGCGCGTGGTCGAGCGCCACGACCAGATCTGCTTCGAGCTGGTCCACGCGGAGGACTCGGCGACCGGTGAGCCGATTTGCCTGACCCAGCGCGACGTGCGCCAGATCCAGCTTGGCAAGGGGGCGATCAGCGCCGGAACCAGCATCATTCTCCGAGAATACGGCGCCTCGTGCGAGGATCTCGACGCGGTGCTGCTGGCGGGCGCGTTCGGGAACTTCGTGCGGGCGCAGAGCGCGATCCGCATCGGCCTGCTGCCGGACGTTCCGATCGATAAGGTCAAGTTCATCGGGAACGCCGCCGGCACGGGCGCCAAGATGGTGCTCGCGGGAAAGACGTGCCGCCAGGAGGCCGAGTCGCTCGCCAAACAGACCAGATACGTTGAGCTGGCCGGGCGGCCCGACTTCCAGATGGAGTTCGCCGAGGCGATGTTGTTCCCGGAACCCGAGGCGGCGCGATGAGCCACTACGGCGGCTACGGGCCCCGGATCCGCTTCGGCGGGCGACTCACCGCGGCGGTAAAAGCCCTCATCATCGCCAACGTCGCGGTATTTCTTTTCCAGTTGATCCTGCATTTCGCCTCGCCGAACGGCGCCGCACTGAACACGTTCGCCGAGCTGTTCGCGCTCAAGCCCGCGCTGGCCATCGGCAAGCTGCGGGTGTGGCAGTTCATCACCCATAGCTTCCTCCACGACCTCGCCAACCTGCTGCACATCGGCATGAACATGTTCTTGCTCTGGATGTTCGGCGGGGACGTCGAGTCGGCGCTCGGGCGGCGGCGGTTCTTCAAGCTGTACTTCGCAGCCGCGCTCGCCGGCGGCATCGCGATGATACCCTGGTACCACACGTTCATCCTGGGTGCTTCGGGCGCGGTGTTCGGCGTGATGGCGATGTACGCCCGCCTGTTTCCTTACCGGCGGCTGCTCGTGTGGGGCATCTTTCCGGTCCGGGCCAAGACCCTGGTGTTCGTGCTGGCGGGGCTCGATCTGTTGCTGGCGATCCAGGGCAGCGCGACCGGAACAGCCCACCTGGCGCACGTGGGCGGGTTCGTCATCGGCTGGTTCTTTCTGCCGCTGGAGCGTGCGGTGCAGAAGTCCCGGCAGAGCCGGCAGCTCGGGCAGAAGATCCGGCGCGAAGAGGACGATGCCAAGGTCAGAAGGAAAGTTGACGAACTCCTCGCGAAGGTCGGACGTGAGGGGCTGGGCAGCCTGACCAAGAGGGAGCGCGACTTTCTCAGCCGCGCCAGCAAGCGGTTCCGACGGTGACTTCGTTTCGCCGGGAGAGATGACATGGCCGAGACTCGCGTGGCGCCGTACGGCTCGTGGAAGTCGCCCATCACCTCCGACATGATCGTGGCCGAGGCCGTCGGGCTGATGGAAGTCGTCCTGGACGGGGACGACGTCTGCTGGATCGAGATGCGGCCCTCGGAAGGCGGCCGGTACGTCGTCGTGCGCAGGTCACTGGACGGCAAGACCGCCGACGTGACGCCGCCGGAGTTCAACGCGCGCACGCGCGTGCACGAATACGGCGGCGGATCGTATGCCGTTCGGGACGGCACCCTGTACTTCTCGAACTTCGGCGACCAGCGACTCTATCGGCAGGACCCCGGCGCAGCGCCGCGGCCGATCACGCCGGAGGCCGACCTGCGTTACGCCGACGGTGTGGTCGATTCGCCGCGGAATCGCCTGATCTGCATTCGCGAAGACCACACCAACGCCGGGCACGAGGCGGTCAATACCATCTGCGCGGTCGCCCTGGCGGGTGAGAAGGAGGCGGTGGTGCTGGTCTCGGGGAACGACTTCTATTCGTCGCCGCGGCTCAGCCCGGACGGCTCTCGGCTGGCGTGGGTGACCTGGAACCATCCCAACATGCCGTGGGATGAGACCGAGCTGTGGGTCGGCGAAGTCGGCGCGGACGGCGTGTTGCTGGGGACGGAACGCATCGCTGGCGGCCCCAGGCAATCTGTGGTCCAACCGGAATGGTCGCCGGACGGTGTGCTCTACTTCGTCTCCGACCGGACCGGCTGGTGGAACCTGTATCGCTGGCGCCCTTCGGCCGGCTCGGGCCAGGCGGCGGTTGAGCCCGCGTGTGAAATGGAAGCGGAGTTCGCCGCGCCGCAATGGGTCTTCGGCAGGCCGACGTACGCGTTTGCGGGCGTCGGGCAGATCATCTGCACGTTCACGCAGCGGGGCGCGTGGCAACTCGCCGCCATCGACACGGCGAGTCTCGAGCTCCGGCCCATCGATACGCCGTATTCCGACATCTCGTCCGTTCGAGCGAGCGACACGCACGCGTTCTTCCGCGCGGGTGCGCCCGCTGAACGTGCGTCGATTGTTCGCCTCGACCTCGCCACACGCGAGGTCAAACGCTTGCGCCGCTCCGGCCACATCACGGTCGACCCGGGATACATTTCGATCCCGGAGCCGGTTGAGTTTCCGACCGAGAACGGGCTCAGCGCGCACGCGTTCCTCTACCGGCCAGGCAATCGCGACTTCACCGCCTCACCCGCGGAGCGCCCGCCGCTACTGGTCAAGATCCACGGCGGCCCGACCTCGGCCACCACCACAACCCTGGCACTCGAGGTCCAGTACTGGACCAGCCGCGGCTTTGCCGTCGTGGATGTGAACTACGGAGGCAGTACTG
>CAZDHT010000384.1:0-3699 GCA_964505325.1 uncultured Planctomycetota bacterium
TTGGGCGGCCGGCATCGTGGTAGAGGACCGGGCCGGTCGTGGCGGCTCCTCGTGGGGCAGCGGCTCACGGATCAGAACCACGGCGAACGCCTCCTCTTTCAGCACGTCGCCCGACTCGTTCACCCATGCCCGGGCGACCACCGGCCCATGGTACAGCTCGACCTCGTAGACGGGATACCATTCTCCGCGCAGGTGGATTTTGGTGTGTCGTCTCACCCGCGCGGTGGCCGTGCTGAACGAGAAGCTGATCGGGTCGAACATGCGGAGCCGCCAGCTCCGGCCCACCTGGAGGTCAGGCAGCGTGCCGACGGCCATGAAGCCGCTCGAAATGACGTCGTCCTCGGTGATCGGGATGGCGGTCTCCGTGCGCGTTCCTTCATAATTGAGCGTGACCTGGATCGAGTTGCCCTTGACGGAGCCGTCAACGAACCCGGAGAGCACGGGCGAGTCGCAGGCGATCTGGAACTGCTTGAGCCTGCTGTCGGGCCCGATGATCACGTTGGACCACAGCTCGAACAGCTTGTTGTCTCTGAGCTTGGGCGAGCCCAACGCCCGCGCGAACAGCGAGCTCTTCTCGAGATCAATGGTGGTCTTCGTGGCGATCTCGCAGTTGCCGTTGGCTTTGAACTGGTAGGTCGTCTTGACGGTGCCGATCCGGGTCTGGTTGGGGGTGAACACCCCCATCTGGTAGCCGGCGTTGAGCTGGGCGTAGGCGCGGAGCGCTGCGTACCCCATCAGCGGCTGAGCGTAGAGGGAGGGGATCACCTCCCGCCGCACGAACAGGGCGGCCATAATGAGCCAGAACGAGACGATCGAGTATACGAGGACTTTCTTCACACCGCTTCCTTGTTTCCAGTCGGCGCCGCGGTGCATGGATTTTAGTCCGTTGTCGTGCGGGTGTCAAATGCGGCGGGCGCTACGCCTTGACCAGATCCAGCGACTCGTCGTGGTAAGCCAGAAACTCCTCGGCGCGTTTCTTGCCCATGTAGCGGATGAGGATCTTGGGGTCGGTCTCGGTCAGATCGATCAAGAGCAGCGCGTCCAGCACGTTGCTGAAGTCGGGATCGATGTTGCACCCGAGCAGCTTCCCGCCCAGTCGGAGGTACTGCTTGAGAAGAATGGGAACCCCCTTCTGATCGGTTTCGATGTCGGAGATGAGGGTGGAGAGCTCTGCGACATTGTCGGGGATGTTTCCGGCCGATTTGGGGTTCCAGCCTTTGAACGCCTTTCTCTTGAGCGGCGTTTTGGGTTTGACCAGCTTGGCCATCTCGCGCAGGTACTTGTTCTGCTTGAGAAAGCGGATCATCAACTGGCGCGAGGTCGAGTTGTACTCGTCGTTGATGCTGACCGGGCCGAACAGGAGCTTGTACCGGGGGTATCGCAGCACGAACTCCCCGATGCCCTTCCACAGCAGCATCAGCGGCGCGTAGCTTCTTTGATATTCGGGCCGGACGAATGATCTTCCCATCTCAACCGCGGGGTTGATTCTCTGGAGCATTCCGGGCTTGAACTTGAACAGCGTCGCGGTGTACAGCCCCTTCTTGCCGGACCGCTCCAGGATCTCGTCGGTCAAGCCGAGCCGGTAGGCGCCGACCAACTCATTCTTTTCTTTGTTCCAGACGAACAGGTGGGCGTAGTGCTGGTCGAACTTGTCGAGGTCGCGGCTGTTACCCGTGCCTTCGCCCACCTCGCGGAAGGTGATCTCGCGGAGCCGGCCGATCTCGCGCAGAAGGTTCGGGATCTCCGGCGCGCGGGCAAGCATGACCGCAAATTCCCCCACCTTGGCCAGGGTCTGATCGGGGCGGAGATTCCGAACTTCGTCGGCGATCCGCTCCGGGTCTCCGGGCGGCGCGATCTCCTCGAATTCATCTTCCCGGTCCTCAGGGGCGCGGCGGGCTTTCTTCGCGCCCGGGTGGCCGGGGGCCGGGTTGTTCAGGATGTACGTCCTCATCCTCAAGTACTCGGTCATGTTCTTGTCGCGGCCGAACGCCTTCAGCTTGTCGAAGGGGATGAGGCTCCCGGTTCGGATCTGGATGTCCTTTCGCCGCCGGCTGAACAGTTCGCGCGGGAGGACCACGCCGCTCAGGCGGTAATGGACGAGCCCAAGAATCTGGAACAAGACGCCGTTGTATCCGCTGAAGAACATGGGCAGGACGGGCGCCTTGGTCCGGCGGATCATTCGCGCGGAGCTGCGGCGCCACTTCGGGTCGACGATGGAACGCCGCTTGAGATCGATGTGCGATATCTCGCGCGCCGGGAACAGCGCCAGCAGCCCGCCGTCCTTCACCCACTCGATGCACGTGTTCCTGGATGTCCTTGCCGGGCGGCTCGTCTCCAGCGGGTCGGGCAGGATAAACGTGTCCTTGACGTTCGGCGTACGCTTCATCAATTGGTCGCCAACGACCCGGACATCGTCCCGGACGCTGTGCAGAACAGTCGCCAGGATCAGCGCTTCGATTCCTCCGAACGGATGATTGGCCACCACGATCGCCGGGCCTTCGGTGGGGATCCGGCCCAGGCTGTCGTCTGAGATCTCCAGGGCGACGTTGAGGACGGCAAGGCCCTTTTCGAGTGAGTCTTCGTCCGCGTCGCTCAGGACATCGAGGTAGAATCCGCGCAGCCGGTCAAAGTGGAGGAGCCGGACGAACGGGCGCCCGACCAGCGAGAGCAACTTGCGCCCGAGCTTGCCCCGGAACGAGACCTTCAGCTTGAAGCTCAGGGTGTCGCGAGCATCGCGATTCATCTAACGCCGGTACCTTCAAGGGGAGAACCCAAGACGCCGGTATTCTACTACTTTCGTTCGCCACGCGGTAGGCAGAAAATGCGGCTTTTCGTGACTCCGTTCAGCGGCGCCCCCGACAGGAAGCGCACGCCGGACCCTTACAGCCGCAGGGCCCGGATCCGATCGAGGTAGTACTTGTAGTCGTCGAGAGGGACCCCTGGCGTGAT
The DNA here is from genome assembly GCA_964505325.1 of uncultured Planctomycetota bacterium. GTDB lineage: Bacteria > Planctomycetota > PUPC01 > PUPC01 > PUPC01 > CAZDHT01. The sequence goes on from CAZDHT010000384.1 coordinate 2,950, forward strand.
GAGGTGGTCGGGCATTGGCAGGTAGCCGCCATCCTTCATGAGGGGAATGCGTCGCTCGATCTCCACGTCGATCGCGTCGCGGCCCTTCTCCAACGCCAGCTTGTTGAACCCGCCGACGATCCGCAACTCCCGTCCGTACTTCTTGCGGTACGCCATGGGGTCGGCGTTCCACGTGCCGATCTCGACGGGGAACTGGACGTTGACGCCGGCGTCAAGCCAGTTGCGGAGCAGCGCCGCGACGTCGCCGTCGGTGTCGATGCTGTACAGCCTGATGCCGTGCTCGTCGAGCTTGCCGCGGACCTTCCGGTAGCCTCGGGCGACGTGCTTCTCGAAGACCGCCGGGCTGACCAGCGGCCCCGTCTTGCCGCAGATGTCCTCCCAGCCGTGGCAGATGTCCGGCGTGGTGTGCATCCGCGGGACCAGTTGGTCTAGGCCCCAGCAGACCAGGTCGGAGATCGTGTCGACCATCTCCGTGTAGCAGTCGGGGTCGTCGTACATCAGGTACGACATGTTGGTAACGCCCATCCAGTTCCGAATCCATCCCATCATCGAGGCGCCGGGCACGGCGATGGCCAGTCCCGAGTCCTCGGCCCTCCTGATCCGTTCGTCCAGGTCGTCGGGGATGCGGGCCGCGTCGGGCTGGAGGCGCTTCTTGAACTCGGGCCAGTCGGCGGCCGTCTTGAACGGGTGGTCGATGAACTGCGGGATGCAACTCCTGTGCTTCCAGTCCTTCTTGATGACCCCGACCTC
>CAZDHT010000385.1:0-3658 GCA_964505325.1 uncultured Planctomycetota bacterium
GCGGTCGGGTCGAAGCCGACGTAGAACGTCACCGGCGGCTCGACGAGCATCTTGCGCACCGCCTCCTTATCGGTCACGTTCTCGACCAGCCCGCGCTCTTCCAATACGTCGTATGCGGATGTCATTCCTGCCCTGGCTCCGATTGAATTGGAGGCTATTCTACCCGCTCGGTCGCCTTGTTCAAGCATCTTCGGGTGAGATCCGTGCCGAGGGCTGGCGGCGGGGGCATTACCAGGGCGTGGTCTTCTTCTCCGCGGCGCCGAGCTTCTGCTTCTTCTTCCCCTCGTAGAGCTCGTACAGCTCGCCCTTCTCGATGATGAGGCAGGCGGCCCGGCCGCCGCCGTAGCGCTTGTAGTACCGGCTCATCGCCACGTCGACCATGATGACACGCCCGCCGGCGCGGGTCTCGATGCGGCGGGTGCCGGTGATGGTGTGCCCGACGACGATCCGCTTCACCTGATGCGTCTTACAGATCAGATCGAGATCCTCCTTCAGGTCGCTCTCGATCATGAGCGCGTTGCCGCGGTACCAGAGGGGGCCCTGCTGGTCGGTCGCGGCGCCCGTGAGGCTGTCCGGCTGCAAGCCCTTGCGGACGGCGTCGTTGAGCTTGGCGCGTGACGTCTTCGCGTACTTCTCGCCGAGCCCGGCGTGCACGAACAGGGTATCGTTGATCTTGATGACGGCGTTGAGCCCGCGAATCCACTTGCCGTACTTCCCCTTCGGCCCCATCGCCTTCCGATACGCTTCTTTGCTGCCGAACGCGTTGATCTCCCCGGGATGCACGTAGTGCCATTCGTCGAGCAGGACCATGGCCTCGTGATTGCCGATGATGGCGTGCACCCGGCCGCCCGCCTTGACGGCCTGCCCCTCGAGCTTCATCAGCAGGTCCATCGCCTTGCGCGAGTCGGGCGCGCGGTCGAGCACGTCGCCCATCTGCACTAGGTGCGTCTTGCCGCCGATCCAGTTGTTCTTGTCGTCGATGACCTTGGCGGCGCGGAGGATCTTGACGAATACGTCGCAGTCGCCGTGCAGGTCGCCCACGGCCACGATCCGCTCGACCCCGCTCCACGTGTGCTGCTGGGCCTGGCCCAGCGCGGGGGCAGCGACCGCCAGCAGGAGAACGAGAGCCAGCGCTCGCCGCGACGGATGACGCAAGGAGTGTCTCATTGCTGCCGCCTCACTCAAGACCCGGCCCAACGTTGTAGCATGACTGCCGTCGGGGCTACAGCTTCACCTCCGCGCTCACGCCGGTGGCCACGTCGCGGCAGACCAGTCTGCTCCTACTGGGCAATTTTTTATCCGGGCTCCATGTCGCTCTGCCGCCCCGGGCGACGACGTTGGCTCCGGCGTCGAGCAGGCGCTTCCCGCTCTTCGTGAACAGGTCGAACCGGAAGACGCGCTCGCCCGGCTTGCCGCCGGTGACGCTCAGCTTCGCCGATGCCTTCGCACCGTCGAACGAGAGCTTCATCGCGCGGGCCTTCGTCTTCATCACCGCAAAGAGCGGCGCATCGAACGTGCCCAGCTGCACCGTGGCCCGGTCTCCCTGGCCGAGGTACTCGCCCTTGCGAACGTCGTAGATGTGGCCGGCGACGGGGAACGTCACCGTGACCTTTCCGCGGCTGCCCTCGGCGTCCATCTGCATCCCGCCCAGCACGTCCTGCGAGATGTTCAGATCCGGCGCCACGCCGAAGTAGCGGTTGCCGCCGTGCCGGAACGGAAAGACGCGGATGCCCGGCAGCAGCGCCTCGCCGCCCGCCCCAGAGACGACCAGCTCCGGCTTGACCTTCGCCATCTCGACGCAGCTTCCGAAGAAGTCGCGCATCATCCGCCCGGCGCCCTTCGTCCGCGCCTGCATGTAGTCGAGCGGCGTGGCGTTGAAGAGGATCGTCCGCCCCTTGCCGACCTGGTTGACGACGCCGATGGGGCTGTCGGCGACCTCCGTCCGCCCCATCGCGACCGTACCCTTCCTCGCCTTGAGCAGGTTCTCGACGTGACCGACGTCGAACCGCCGCCGTCCGCCGAAGCCCTTCCCCTTCCAGTCGCGGTACCAGTTCACGTTCTCGACCGTGCAGAAGTAGTTGTCGCGGCCCAGCCGCTTGATCCCGAAGAGGTGATCGAGCGCGCCGGCCACCCGGTCGCGGCAGTGCTCGTCCATCCGGCCCGGGAAGCTGTCCGCCGCCAGCGTTCCACCCGCCTTGACGAACTTCCCGATCTCGCGCGCCTCCCTGCCGCTGATCGCCACCGAGCGCGGCAGGACGAGCAGCTTGAACTTGCGCTTCGTCAGCTCGCCCGCCTCGATCTGCTGCGACGAGACGAACACCGGCCGCAGCCCGAGGTCTTCGAGCAGCGCGAACCACGCGTCCCGCGTCGGGTACAGAGCGCCCTTGTCGTCCTCCCATGACGCGACCGACCGCCACCGCGCCGGACAGCTCAGCGCGAAGTCCGCGTTCACGCTCGCGTGCGAGTAGTGCACCGCCACCGGCGAGCTCTGCTCCGTGCTCCGCTGCAAGAGCCGCGGCGCGCCGCTCCGCAATTCCTGAAGCACTTTGCCGAACTGCGGCGTCGTCTTGAACGGCTTCACGTCCTCGGTCTTCGGGTCGAACAGCGCGTTGCTCTCCCAGATGATCGTGCCGCTCGCGCCGGCGCCCTGGTAGACGTACGTCCACAGCCGCGCCTCGAGCATCGGCCCGCGGTCCGGCGCCCAGAAGCTCGTCATCATGATCGGCACACTCTGGTCGCGGCGGAGCGAGCGCCACAGGTTGACCGAGCAGCCGAAGTCGTACGCCTCGACGAAGTCCATCGCCGGCCCGAGCTTGGCGAAGTCGTACCCGCCGAACACGCTCGGGCACTGCGTTCCGCAGATGCCCACGATGCCTTCGGGATCGTACTCCTTGATGATGTCGGTGCCGAACTGGAGGGTGCGGAGGAAGCTGTCGTTCTGGAACGTGCGGTGGTCGGCCCACGGCGCGAAGTTGAAGTGCCCCGCCTCGCGCCGCTCGAGCATCTCCTGGCTGGTCAGCGGGGCCACGTCCTTCCACGCCGTGAACGTCGTGTCCCACGCGTTGTTGAGGCCGCGCAGGCCGCCGTATGTGTCTTTGAGCCACGCCCGCATCCGCGCCATACAGTGCTTGCAGAAGCACACGTCGCTGGCGAGGATGAAGCTTGTCACGCTCGGCTCGTCGCGCAGGTCGTAGTAGTGGCACAGCCCGAGCACGCCCTCGTCGCGGAGGACGTCCATCATGTGCCGCGTATGCCAGTCCATCGCCTCGATGACTTTGGGGTTGTTCACGCACGGCACGCGGACGAAGACCGAGCGGTCGCGGGTCTTGTCGAACTTCCGGTACATCTCGCGGAACTTCGGCTTCGCGTCGTTCCAGTCCCAGTAGATCGGCCGCAGGATGTTCATCAGGTAGTACGGGAACTGATTCTCCTTGAACGGGAACGCGCCCTCGGTCTTGATGCCCTTGTAGCGGAACTTGGTGCCGAAGGCTTTCATCGACTTAAGGAACGCCTCGTGGTCGATCATGCTCGACATCATCGTGCCCGAGTTACAGCCGAGCGCGCGGTAACGTCGGATCGCCTTGCGGGCCTTCGTCGGCGTGTCGTAGAACGGCTTGAAGAAATTCCACATCGTCGCATAGTAATCGTCACGCGGCAT
>CAZDHT010000386.1:0-3651 GCA_964505325.1 uncultured Planctomycetota bacterium
CCGCAAGCGAAATCCCTCGCGCGCGGGTAGGCGCAGGGCTCGCAGACCGGCTCCTCCTTGGGTGTTCGTTCTCAGGCTCACAGGGGCGCTGACGCCGGCGCAGAACTGGTCACTCCACCCGGATGCGATCATCGGTCTCGATCATGAACGTGGCGAGGCGGGTGCGGAGGTCGTTCCGCGTGTCGGCGTGTGTCGGATCGTCGGCCAGGTTGACCTTCTCGCATGGATCGCCGGCGAGATTGTACAACTCGTCGCGGTCGCCCTTGGTGTAAACGTACTTCCAGTCGCCGCGCACCCAGGCGCGCTGCTCGTGGGCCCGGCCGCTGTTGCCGTTGAACTCGATGAACAGCTCGTCGCGGACGCTCGCGGCGACGCCATCGACCATCGGCTTGAGCGACACGCCGTCGCCGCTCGCCATCGGCGCGATCTGGAGGTAATCGCAGATCGTCGGCCCGATGTCCACGTGGCTCGCGAGGCCCGGCGCGCGTTCCGCCGTTCGGCCGCCCGGCGGCTTGATCATCAGCGGGATGTGCGTCGCCTCCTCGTACATGCACATCTTCTGGAACAGCGCGTGGCAGCCCATCATGTCGCCGTGGTCCATCACGAAGATGACCAGGGCGTCGTCCCAGATGCCCTTGTGCTTGAGCGCGGCGATGACCCGGCCGATGGCCTCGTCGACCAGGCGGCAGAGACCGAGGTAGAACGCCCACGGTTTGCGCCATTCCTCACGGGTGAGCGCCGTCCCGAACTGCCCGGGCAAGTGGTGGGTGAGCGTGGCCGGCTGGCCGTCGCACCACACGCCGACCGTCTCGGGCAGTTCGATCTCGTCGGGCTTGAACATCGAGGCGTACGGCTCGGGCGCGACGAGCGGGACGTGCGGCGCCCACATCTGCGTCTCGATGAACTGCGGCCGGTCGGGGTCGAGCGCGTCGATGGCCTTCTCCGCCTCGCGGGCGGTGAAGAAGTCGAGGAAATGCTCGGCGTCGTACGGCCACACCCCCGTCCGCCAGCCGGTGTAGGGGAACATGATGGGGCGGCCATCGTCGTAGTCGGTGCTCGGGATCTTCGTCCACGAGGTGTCGGGGATCTCCAGGCCCTGGTCCTGCATGTACTTGCGGTAGTGCGGATTGCTGACGTAGCGCATCTCGGGCACGCGCTCGTAGATAGGTGGGATGGAGCGGCAGTGGTCCACGCCGACGTGCGTGATGCCGCAGCCGGCCGCGGCCAGGTGCTCGTAGAGGGTCGGGATCTCCGGCTTGAGCCGCGCATGCGGCTCCTCGACCGGCGTCCACCCGTTGACCACCACGCCGCTGCGGTGCGGGTACATCCCGGTGTACATCGCCGTACGCGTCGGCACGCACAGCGGGGTGGCGCAGTAGGCGCGGTCGAATACCGTCGCCTCCTGTGCGAACACGTCGAGGTGGGGCGTCGCGCCGAACCCACCGCCGTACGCGCCGATGGTATCCCGCCGCTGCTGATCCGCCATGATGAGCACCACGTGCTTCGCCATCGCTGCCTCCGTCATCAGACGCCTGCTGAGTTCCGCGACGACCTTCGCGCGGCCGGCCCGCGCCGCCTTATGCAGCGGCGTATCGCCGTCCGCGTCCCTGCCCTCCCCGTTATTCCGTCCCCTCTTCATCCGGAATCTCAAACGCCCATTTGTGTCCGGCGGGGAGCTTTCCGCCGTTGGGCAGTTGGCTGTTGATCCACTGGAACGCCTTCCACGCGTCGGGCTGCTTCGCCAGGATGGCCTGGATCAGCACGCCCCGAGCGATGTGCGCGTAGTTCCCGCCGGTCCGCGTCGGCTTCTTCCGCGGCGGGCCGGGCGCGGTGTACGTCAGGTCGCTGATTTCCTTCCACGTCCGGCACCACTTCGCGGTGGTCTTCCCCGTCCGCTCGCCGATGAACAGGTAGTAGGCCGAGCCCGCGTGCGGCGTGATCTCGTCCGGATGGGTGACCGAGCCGATGGTCCACTTCATCAGGTAGTCGCGGATCGGCGTCGCCTCGGTGTAACCGTGGTCGACCACGTGCGAGAGCGACCAGGCGAGGAAGTTGTGCTGCCAGCCGGCGATGCTGAAGTACTTGCCGCGGATCTTCATGTCCCAGCCGCGGGTGTAGGCGTGGCTGCCGCCCATGGTGTAGCTGCCGATGGGTGTCGCCTTCGGGCCCTTCACGAACGCGTTCATGTGCTTGATGTTGTTCGCCAGCTTGCTCTCGAAGTACTTCTTCGCGGGCGACGTGTCGGGCGAGAGCGCCGCCGGATGCAGCAGGTTCCGCAGCGCCCACGCCGTCCCGCGGACCTGGTTGGGCGTCAACAGCCCGGTCGCCTGCTTGCGATACGACTGGTGAATCTTGATCATGTTGTAGTTCGCCCAGAACCACATCTCTTCGAGGTAGTAGTAGTCGCCGGTGAAGAGGTACGGCACGTAGGCGAACGAGCCCTGGTGGGCGGAGTCGACGCTGAAGTAGCTGTTCCCGGGCAGCACGTACGGCGTGTCGGCCGTGTCGCGCGGCTTGACGCGCATCCTCGTGCCGCGGGAGTTGAGCGAATAGCCGGGGTACTGATCGAGGCTCGGCGGGAAGTCGGTCTTCGGATCCCGAAAGTGGACGGAGCAACTGCCGGCGAGGTCGCCCAGCCCGAGCACAATCTGCTTGGCCCGCGGGTCCTGGCTGGCAATATAGACGGCGGTCCAGCCCGGCAGCGGGCCGATGTCCCACCGCCCGCCCGTCGTCGGGAAGTATGGCAGGATGAAGCCGTTCTGCAGGATGTCGGTCCGTGATTTCTTCCACGATGCGGCCATGCGGGCGACGGCGCGCTCGGGCACCTTCAGCCGCGTATCATACCGCGGCAGCAGGCCGGTCCGGTTCAGGTACTTCACGTCGTGGCGGACGTGCACGTCGTCGAGCGGGCGGCCGACCCAGAAGCGTTTGACCCACCGCGCCCATCGCGGATGGCCGATGTACTCCTTCTCGCGCTGGTAGCCGTCCCAGCGGCCGGCCTCTTTCCGCGCGTAGACCTGCTTCCCACCGATCTTGATCGCCACGTCGTAGGGGATGTTACCCGGGCACTTCCAGCGGCAGTTCTCGACCACCACCGCCACCCGCGTCGACTTGGTCGACGGATAATGCCGCACGTGGAACCGCACCTCGATGTCCGGGTCGAGCTTGCCGTCCTTGTCGACGGGCACGACGGGAAGGATCACCTCCCGCGCCAGGTCGCTCAGGGTCAGGCGGCGGCCCACGACCGGATTCGGCCCGCCCTCGCGCCCGCGGAGCACGCTCAGCAGCCAGTAGGTGTTCCTCCCCAACGCGAACTGGCCCGGCAGCGACGCCGTCCGGGTGGGGCCGCCCGGGATCTGGAACCGCACCTCGGCCTTCAGGTCCGTCAGCCCGAACTCGTGAGGCGATAGCGGCGGAAGGATCGCGGGCAGCAATGGCGGAAGGGTCGCGGGGACCAGTTCGAGCCGGACACGCCCCTTCACGGCAATCGCCGGAAGATCCACGGTCAGGATCGCGTGCTTGACCGATCCGTCCGGCCAGCGCCGCTTCACGTCCGGCTGCGTCCGGTGTCCATCGACAAACGGGAACGAGCCGGTCGGCACGTCGCCCTCCGCGAAGATCATGCCGAACGTCACCGGGCCGGTGGGTCGC
>CAZDHT010000387.1:0-3600 GCA_964505325.1 uncultured Planctomycetota bacterium
CGACCTCGGCGAGCAGCGTGTCGCCCAGGCCGAAGCCATATCGCTGTCGTCGCGGGTGATCCGACATGAGCTACGCCTCTGTGAGTCGAGCGGCCCGCCGGAGCATTTGGCGGAGTTGCGGGGCGGGGTCAGTCTTCGCCGCTGTCGAGGTACTCGTACGGGCTGCCCCTGGCGCCGACCTGCTCGTACGTGTCGGCGCTGGAGCCGGGCGCGAACTCCACGTGCGAGTCGAAGTACACGACGTTCATCCCATCGCTGTGGTTCTGGCTGCCCTCGTTGTCGTCGCATCCCAGGGCGGACTCCGAGTAGTAGACGGCCGACTCGCTGAACGATTCCGTGTTCCGGTGGCTCCTGGCGCCGGTGAGGCCCCAGCACAGCCCGGCGTAGCTGACCGCGTCGGCTGGAACGGCGCCGGCGGCGCTCAAATCGGAAGGCTGCCGGCGCGGGATGTGGCCGGCGTCCGACGTGCCGGGGCAGAGGAAGACCTTGGATTCGTCGACCATGCCGGTCCAGTACAGGCTGGCCAGCCAGGAATCGCCCCGGAAGGAGTGTGCCGGAATAGCGTACATCGAGGAGTCTCCGAACTTCATAAGGTACAGATTCATTGCCTGTGCGATATTCCTGAGGTTGCTGGCGCACTTCACCTTCCGCGCCTCGTCGCGGGCCCTTGCCAGCGCCGGCAGTAGCATTCCGGCCATGATGCCCCCGAGCAAGCCGAAGACCAGGCAGATGCTCGACACGACAATCCCGGCGGTCGCCAGGCCCTGCCCTTTCAGTCTGCCCCGGCTCTCCCGGATGGCGTTCAGGCCGAGAATGCCGAGGATCAGCCCCACGATGGCCGTGATCCCGCAGGTGATGACGCCCAGGATGCCCAGGACCAGCGACGCCGTGGCGAGGCCGGATGTCTTGGGGATTGCGTATTCCGGCAACGGCGGCGGGCCCTGGCTCTGTGCGCCCTCTCGATGTCCTGGATCGTACATTTCCTTCCCCTTTGTGGTCATGCGGCACAGACGCCCGCCCGCCGTGCCGATGACGAATGCCGAGTTCGACATTTGGGCCGCTACGGTTTGGCGTCCGCCCCCTGTTTCGTCCCCTCGTGCTTCGTGGCGGGAAGTCTGGCCCCGTCCCACGGGCAGAACTTGAACGCGCCGCTCAGCTTCGCCCTGCACTTGGGGCAGATCTTAGGCGGCAGCAGCGCGCCGAGTGGCAAACGCCACGAGAACTCCGTCTTGCCCAGCTTGACGGTGAACCGGCCTTCCTCCTTCGCCTGCGCGATGCGGCGGCCCTTGGAGTTCACCGCGGGGAAGAAGAAGAAGTGCATGCTCTTCCCGAGGTTCCCGAGCGCACCGGCCAGGATCGGCTGCATTGCGGCCACCAGGTTCCTGGCGTCCCGGTCCACTCGGTCCTCGGCAAGCGCGGCGATCGTTTCGCCATCCTTGTCCACGAGGGCAAGGGACCTCGCGATTCGGGGCTTACTCCTGAAGGCCATGCTTCCGAAGAGGCCAACGTCCGCGTCCACCACTGCGATCAGCGTGTAGTTATGAAGGACCTTCTCCACCTGAGCCTTGAGCTCTTCAGACACCGCCGGATTGCCTGCGTTGGCCACCCGCCAGTACTCCACGGGTATCCACCACACCAACTCGAGTCGCGTCGGGGAGGCGGACATCTTCTGAGTCTCGCGAATCAGCGCGGGGAGGTCCGGCTTGGCGTCTCCTCCGTGAGCGGGACGAACAACGCAAAGGGTCGCGCCGATTCCACACGCGATGGCAGCGAGAACCCGGGTCCGAGGCCGCATCTTGAGAAATGCCATGTCATCCTCCTTCAAGTCAAGGGGTTCCATCAAGACCCTGGTGGGGCAGGCATTCTTGCCTGCCACGGGGCAGACAGGAAGGGACTCCGCCGAAGCGGCTATGCCCCTCTCGCGAAGGCGGATGTCCGCCCCACCGTCTTGTTATTGAGGTCCATGTCTGAAATGGAAAGGGCTGCTTCTGGGTCCTCCTGTAGACGGCCTCCATGAGGCCGTTCCGAGGCCATGGGCCTCGGCTACAGAAAGCCAGCCGCGCCTATGCTCTCCTTTCATTAGCATGAAGCTTAATAGAACTCGCGAGTTTCCGGTACACGGTACTGACCCCCGGCCGCCTCGCTCTTGGGCTTGGGCTCGGGGCCCTGGCGGCGCAGCATGTTGGGCTCCTCCGGAGACGCCGCCGCCGCGAGCAGTATACCACAAGTTTCATGATGTAGTCACGTTTCGTTTTCATGATGTAGCCAGACCGCCGGGCCGCCTCCACCCCGAACGGCGCCAGGCACCGTTTCAGGCATGGCGCTCTTCCGCAAGACGGAGCGAGGCAGAGCTGCATGTGCAGGCAAGGAAAGTAATGGCCCAGATCCATTTGACTGGGTTCCTCATCTTGTCCTCCTTTCGCCTAACGGGTCACTCCTCAGGCGGCGCCTCTAGACGGTCGCCTGAACGAGTCTGTTGGGCCTGTTCCTTGTTGTGATAATGAAATCGTGTCCCGTAGACTTTTTCCGGAAAACGTCCGGTGGCACAATCGATCGTCCGATGCCCCTGTTCCACGTCTTCGTCCGCGTAGGCGTCAAGCACAGTCGCGATGAACAGATGTTTGTCGCCAACACCTACGGACTGTCCGACACGGCATTCCATATGCGCCAGACACTCGGCAATGATTGGTGCGTTGATATGGCGGGCGGGCAGCGGGGTCAATCCACTTTCTTTGAACTTGTTCACGCCTCGTCCTGAATGAATACCACAGTAGTAGATCTGGCGTTTCAGCTCCTGCGCAGGGACGTTGATGACAAACTCCCCGGTCTGCTGAATGAGTTCACAGGAATACGTGTTCTGTCCAATCGCGCAAGCGACCATTGGCGGTTCTCGGGATACGGGCATGCAGAAACTGACAGCGATGACGTTTGCCTGCCCGCTACTCCCGCATGTCACGAGATAGTGCCGCATGGGCCAGAAGTACTTGAGATGCTCGGTCTCGATCTTGTTCATTGCTGTCAAGCCCAACTACGTTTTATATAGTCTCGAAGAACGGAAGAACGGGGACAGATAACTTTTTTCGCCAGGTGGAGCGCCGGTGGCGATCCCTCTTGCTCCCTCGGCGAAAGAAAGTTATCTGTCCCCGTTTTCCTCAGCGCCATCATCGCGCATCCGGGGGCCTCCGCACCTCTCTCCCGGCCAAGGGAGGATGCGGACCAGGCTGCAGGGCTCAGGTGCACATCCCCGGCAGTTCCGTCTCCGGCGTGATGATAGGCCCAGGGCGGCCCGGCGTCAAGCGTCTCCCGGGCTGAATCATCCCCGTTTTCGAGACGGGAAAGGCCCGTTCACGGGCCTTCGCGAGGAGCGCCAGCTCCGAGAATAGGCCCCGCCTTCAGGCGGGGTCGAGCGGGCCGGGCCTCATGTTTGGCCTTAAGCCCCGTTCACGGGGCTTGTCAGAGGGCTTTAGCCGAGACGGACAAGCCCCGTAAACGGGGCTGAGCGTAGAAGGAGGGGCGGCCGCTGCTCGCCCCCCGCTAAAGCGGGAGCCTATTCTCGCCCGCCTGCGGCGGACTCGGAAAGCAGCGTAAACGCTGCTCGGG
>CAZDHT010000388.1:0-3555 GCA_964505325.1 uncultured Planctomycetota bacterium
TCGCCGAGTCGCCTTGCGACCCTCTGCACCGGAGGCTTCGGCTGCGTCGTTACCTCCGCAACCGCTCCGATTGCCCATCGACGCGGCTCAGGGCCGTGAGCCTGTCGAACGGCTACTGGCCGGAGCGACAGCGGCCAGGCGGAAATCTCACCCGCTGAAGATGGGAGCCTTTTCACGGCGCACCGAGTTGTCGGACCATACGGGGTCACGATGCCTGAGACCACGCTCAAGCGTGTACTCGACAACTGCGAGGCCTGCCTGCTCGCCGGGCTGGGGTACGGGCAGTATCCGATTTGCTGCTGAGAAAACGCTCACCAGTAGATAATGCGCGTGAAGGCGGAGCGTTCGCCCGGAGTGAGGGCCTCGATGTCGGGGATCACGTAGCGGTTCTCTTCGACGTCGATAAGGACCTTGCCGTGGCGGCCATACTCGACGGCCCGGTCATGCTTCCAGCGCAGCAGGGAACTGACGCGGCCCTTGTCGGTCTCGACGTCGAACGCGACCATGCCGTGCTGCCATCCGATGGAGTGAATGCGGGTGATGGTATGGATGAAGTGACGGCGGGCCAGCGCCTGGCGTACCAGCGCGGCCTGGTCGCCGGGGAATTCCTGCAGGTCGCGGATGATGCCGATCTCAAAGTCGTCGCCTTCGCCGGTGCTCTGAAGCAGCGAGATGTACCGTTCCCCGTACTCGACGGGGAAGACATAGGCCGCGTAGACGCCGCCATAGGTGCGCTCGCCTTCCACCGTGACGTGCAGCGCCTCGTGAATGCCCAGATGGATCTGGCACATGTCGGGGGTGAGGTAGCGCACCTGCGTGCGGTCCGGAAGGGGCGCATCCCCGTCGGTCTGTGCAGCCTGAGCGGGCGGCTTGCGGGTGTCGTCCATTGCCTCAAAGTCCTTCGTCTATTTCTCGCGCGAGGCCAGGGCGTCGACGCCCGACTCGCGAGATAACTCGGTCTGAATCTTGACCAGGCGGTAGTACAGGCCCTTGTTGTTCAGTAATTCCTCGTGTGTTCCCTGTTCGGCGACGCGCCCCGCGTCGATGACCAGGATGCGGTCGGAGTTCTTCAGCGTGCTCAGGCGATGGGCGATGGCCAGCGTGGTGCGGCGTTCCGTCGCCCGGGCGAGCGCCTCCTGAATCAGCATCTCCGACTCGGTGTCGATGTTGCTGGTCGCCTCGTCGAGCACGAGAATCTTGGGATCGTAGAGCAGGGCGCGCGCGATGGAGATGCGCTGCCGCTCGCCGCCTGACAGCCCGGCCCCGCGTTCGCCGATGCAGGTGTCGTAGCCGAGCATGTGGCTCATGATGAAGCTGTGAGCGTTGGCTGCTTTGGCGGCGTCGAGCACCTCTTCCGGCGTGGCATCGGTGCGGCCGTAGACGATGTTCTCGTGAATGGTGCCGCGGAACAGGAACGGCTCCTGCAGCACGACACCGACGTAGCGGCGCAACTTGTCGAGGCGCAGATCGCGTACGTCGACGTTGTCTATGAGAATCCGGCCTTCATCCAGCTCGTAGAAACGCGCGAGCAGGTTGACGAGCGTGGTCTTGCCCGAGCCGCTCTTGCCGACGATGCCGATGTGCTCGCCGGGCTTGACCTCGAAGCTGATGCCCTTGATGACCGGCTCGTGACGGTCATAGCCGAACGTGACGTTCTCGAATCTGATGCTGCCGCCGGTGTCGGGCAGCGGCTTGGGGTGTTCGGCCTCGAGAATCTGCGGCTGCGTGTCGAGGATTTCGAAGGTGCGCTGCGTGGCGGTCAGGAATTGGGTCAGCCAGTTGGTGAGCTGCGTGAGTTGCCCGAGCGGGCTGTAGAACATCCACAGGTAACCGAGGAAGGCGATCAGGTCGCCGAGCAGCAGTTCTTTGCCCAACACGTGCCGCCCGCCGGCGAACCACACGATCAGGCCGCCCAGTTGGAAGACCAGGCCGATCGCGGGGTTGAAGGTGGTGACGGTGTATTCCACGCCGCGGAAGCTGTCGCGGACGTATTGGCTCGAGCGGTTGAACCGTTTGTCCTCGGCGCCTTCCTGGCCGAACGCCTTGACCACGCGGATACCGGTCAGGATACCGTTGAGCACGCCGTTCAGCTTGCTGTTCGCGTCCCACACGCGGTAGTAGCGCGGGTAGATGCGTTTCCAGAAAAAGGCCGCGGACAGCACCACCAGCGGCGCGGGCAGCAGCGTGAACAGGGCCAGCTTCCAACTCAGCGTGAAGAGTACGGCGCCGACCGCGATCACGGTGATCAACTGCGCCATAAACCCGCTGGTCAACTGGTGGACGAATCCTTTCATGTGTTCGGTGTCGCCCGACACGCGGCTCATCAACCGGCCGACGTTGTAGCGGTCGTAGTAGCCGACGCCCAGCCGGACGAGATGACGGAACACGCGGGAGCGCATGTCGTAGGTGATCTGTGTGCCCACGAAACTGGCCAGGCGCCCGAGGATCACGTGGACCACCGCACCGGTCAGATGGACGCACAAGAGCGCCGCGACCAGACCGAGCAGCCACGCCGTCGCCTGGCTTGTCGGCAGAGGCTCTGCGGGGTTCAGCACGCGGTTGATGAGCAGCCGGACCAGTTGCTGCGGGACGAGACTGATGCCGATGCTGGCCAGCACCAGCGTCATCATTACCGCTGCTTTGCCGGCGTACGGGCGCATCAGCTTGAACACGCGAACGAGCACCGCGCCGCGGTCGATGCAGCGCCGGCAGATGTCGCCGCGGAATTCGAGCGACATGCCGCACTTCGGACATTTGCGGGGGTCGAAGTCGTCGTGCGCGTCGACCGTCGGGGTTTCGCCCTTGTGCCAGGCGCGCAGCTTCTCCGTCGCCTTGCGGAAGAGGTCGGCCCGGGCGTTGGAGTAGGCCAGCACTTCGACGTAGACGTCTCCGACCAGTGCCTCGAGAAAGCCGCAGCCGACGCCCTGGCGCGTGCGGATCTCGCGGATGTCTTCCCGGCGCAGCACCGTCCGCACGGCCGTCTGGCCATCCGACGACGGGCCCACGGTGACCAGTCGGTCATCTTCCGCGATAGCGAAGACCTGCTCGTAGTGCCCCGACAGGTTCAGGTCGGTGCTGCATACCATCCACGCGTCGTCAGCCTGCACGCCTTCGGCGCGGGCCTGCTCGGCCAGGTCCGGCGGCAACGTCTGGTTCAGCAGTTTCGAACGGTTTTCGCTCACCGTGGGGCCGGTCCTCGTTGTGAAGGGCAAGTGGAACGGCGCTGAGCGAGAAACACCAAGGAGGGAATTGCTTGTGCCGGCATCAGACCAATCTGCGTCCGAACAGCCAAATGGCGAACGTCGGCATTTTACGCCGATGACGAACACTGGGCAAGAGGGATTTGGATGAAGTTGCCTGTGTCAACCGGGCGCGGTACGCCCTAATCTTTTGCCGGGATTATAGATATGACGACGGCCGCAAGAGCAACGCTCTCGCGGCCGTCCGTTGACTTTCAGGCGTCAGGAAATCCGTTCAAAGGGGGTTGGCTCCCCGAAGGGAACCCTCTTCGGAACAATTCTCTCTTTTCGCATCGAGGTCGAAAAGGTGCTTCGG
>CAZDHT010000389.1:0-3552 GCA_964505325.1 uncultured Planctomycetota bacterium
GATTCGGCTGAGCATCCGGCCCCAGTCGGGCCCCACCGGGAGCTTCAGCTTCGGGTCCGTCACACCGAGGGCCGCTGCGATCTCGTACTTGGCGTGGCGCCACCGCGCCAGCGGATTGCGTTCAGCCGGCTTCTTGGCCACCAGGAGGTAGACGTGTCCGAGCGCGCTCTTGCCGAGCAGAGCGCAGGGCGGGTCCTGGCCGGACACCTTCGGGTCGATGGCGGCGGGGCGGGCCATGACGTAGAGCCACATCCAGGTGTTGTTCATCAGGATGCCGGGCATGGGGCGGTGAATCAGGGCGACCGAAGAGCCGCGGCCGGGCATCCGTCCGGGGGGCCGGACGCCGTCCTGAAGTAGCTTCGGGCCGCTCAGTTCCCAGTTCGGCGGGATGACCTTGAGGAGCCGCCCGACGAGATCGCCGTCGGACCCGCCGCCGGGGGCGGGTGTTACCTCGATCTCCACCGTGCCGGACGCCGGCAGGCCGGTCGCGATCTTCGCGGCCTCTGCGTGCAGTTTGTCGGTGTCGTCGCCTCGGCTCCAGGCGAGCATCAATGCCGCCGTGTCGGAGACGCCGAGCCTTGTGCCGCGCCAGACAAGCCGGTGCTTCCCGACCGTGCGGAGGTAGTAATGGCCTTCCAGGGCCCCGCGGTCGACCGTGATGGTCTTGCCCGGCGCGATGGTCGGATAGTCATACTTCCTGTTGTCGCTCGTGATCTGGCGGGTCTCGCTGATGGCGGGCGCCGGCTTGCCGTCCGGCAGCCAGACGGTGAAGATGGACCACCCGCCCATCGCGGCCCAGCCGACGCCCCGGGCGTCGTAGCGCACCGGCTTGTCGCTGACGTTGCGGACCTCGACCCGCGCCCGGACCGGCTCACCTTGTCTGAACGTCCTCTTGTCCAGGACGATCCGGCTCTGCAATCCGTTGACCGCTTTGCCCCAGGCCGCCTTCTCCGGCCCCTTGGTGGGCGGGGCAAGGACGTCGAACCCGACCGCGTTGGCGGGCGGGATGGGCGTGCCTTTGTCCACCTCCGGCGGGCCGGCGCCGAGCCATTCCACGCGATAGCGGCCGGGCTTCGTCAGGCGGAAGTTGTCGGTCGTCCGCAAGGTCAGCGGGGTGCCCTCTTCGCCCGCTGCGAATTCGCTGGTGTAGACGTCCTTCTCCCACACGTCTTCGATCGGCCTGACCACCTCCCCATCGGGGCCGGCGATCCGCAGATACTGGGGGAACTTCCGGCTGCGCGGCACATCAATCGGCTTGTCCGAGTTGTTGCGGACGTCGAGGAAGATGTAGAGCGGCTCCCCTGGCGCAATACGCTTGCGGCTGAGGGCGAGGCGGGCCTGGAGCCCCTTCGCCGGTCCGCCCCAATCGCCGCGCGGGGCGTCCGGTCCGCACGCCGCAGCGATGCTGCCCTCGACGTCGCCCTGCCAAAGCGTCTTGACGCCTTCGCCCTGGCCCCACCCTTTGTTTGGCGTGGCGGCCGTCTCGAACGCCGTGAAATGCACCACGAACCGCAACGCCTCGCGGCTCACCGGCTTCAGATTGAGCATGCCGAACCAGCTGTCGTGCGAGCCGGGGCCCGGAGGCGCAGTGCTGGTGCAAGTCCCGCCCCGCGCCACGGGCGGGCGCTTGTCGCCCTGGTAGACGACCGAGTCTGACCGCCAGCCGATGTAGAACCCCGGCCGCTGCTTGAGCGTGACGGGCTTGCTGTTCGCCTTGCTGTAGTCCAACTTGATCCCGTCGGGCGTCCGCCTGAGGACGAGCGCTGTCGGTATTTGGAACGTCCTGGCCTCTTCCTTCGCTTCGACAACCCGCACGGGAATCTCGGCCGACCGGGTCGTCCCGGCCCACGCGTTCTGCTCCCATCCATGGGGCGGTTCGCCCCCGGTCACGCGAGAGCGGCTGTAGGTCGCCGCGACGAGGTAGTTGCCCGGCGGGATCGCCTTGCCGGCGGAATCGACCAGCCGCACCGTCACGTGGGCTGGCGGCAGGGGATCCGAGCGCAGCGTACGGAGCAGATCGACCCGGCCGCTGGGCGGCGGACCGCGCGGCCAGTCTTGCTGACGTGAGTACGTCTTGCCGGTCTTCGTGTCCCGGAACGCCAGGACGATGCTCCGGTACTTCTCATTGAGGCGCTCGAGGAACTTCATCTGCGGATCGGCCGTGGCGGCATCAAAGCGGAGGTGCACGGCGAACTTGACGGGCTGGGCGGCCGACACGGGCTCCGCCGGCCCGAGCAGGCGGCAGTTGAGCCCTTTCTGCGCCGCGCCCCACCCGCCCGGGAGCAGCGCACGAAGCCGCTTCAGAAGGCCTTCGTCGAGGTCCGCCGGACGCACCGCCTTGAACAGGCGCCAGCGCGCGCGGTCGCCCTCGCCGAACCGCATCAGGAACGCCACCACCTCCTCGCCGACGTCAAGCGGCCGTTCGTACACCGGGTCGGTGGTGTAGTCCACGGACAACTCGTCGCCGGGGGCCTTGGCCTTCAGCGTTGCATCCACCTTGAACCGGACGCCCTCGCGCAGGAGCATCGGGCGCGGCGCGTCCTTCTTGTAGTACCCCGGTTCGACCGTCTTCCGCGGGTCGACCTGGTTCAGGACGCGCGCTCGCACCACGAGGTCGGCCATCCCCCAGGCGTCTTCCACCGAGAAGCCGGACGAGACGAAGTGGAACCAGTACGCGTCGCCCGGGAGGCGCGGTTCGAGCGTGACCACTACCTCGTTGGACCTCACGCGCCAGGGCTGCTTCTCGCCCGGCGCCGGTCCCCAGGCGTCGGGATACCGCTGGGTGACGAACGGGAAGGCGAAGTACGCGACCCTGAACCGCGCGACCTCCCGTTTCGCCTCTGGGAGCCCGCTCTTGATGCCCGAGCACTCATCGTCCTTCCCGCGCCAGGTCTCGCCCGGCTTGAGCGTCACGAACGCATCGGGCGCGATGCGTCTGCCGGAGTACGGCTCCTTGTCCTCGCACCAGCAGGCGTCCTTGCGACTGAGCCATTCAAGGTGCACGTGATGCGGATAGCCGTAGCGCATCACGCCCAGCGGCTTGTCCCCGACGTTCCGCAACTCATAGTGCACGACCAGTCTGGAATCCAGCGGCAGCGTCGTGCGATCCACCCACGCCCGGCATTGGAGGCCGTTGACGGCTTGGCCCCACACCTCTTCCGCCGGCTGCGCGGTGAGCGGAGCGGACGCCTTGAACAACTCGTCGACGAAGCGCTTCAGGTCGCCCTCAACCGGCCAGTCGCCCTTGCCGGCCTCAGCCCAGAGTTCATAGGTGCCGTGCACCTGAACGGTCGAGCCGTCCTTTCGCCGGAACGTGACAGTCACCCGGTCGACCCAGCCGCCAGCCATCCACGACTCGCGGCCTGTGCCCAGGCCGGGGAAGAACGATGCCAACTGGCGGATCTTCTGAGAATCCTTGACGACAACGGTCTCATCCCTGGGTGGGTATTGCTCCAAGTGCCGCCGCACAACCTTGGCGCTGACGAAGTCCGTATCGTCCGGCGGCTCGCCGGGGCGCATCGCGGCGACGCACGCCACGATGCAGCTCGCCGC
>CAZDHT010000390.1:0-3534 GCA_964505325.1 uncultured Planctomycetota bacterium
TTTTAGAGATCTTTCAACCGGAACTCAAGTCTCCTCATTTGCGCCTGAGCGGGCGCCGCACCAGTCGCCCGGCGGAGCTGTCCATTGTGCCGGTGAGGCCCCTTTGCTTCCGGCTGCTTCTCTAGGGCTATTTGCCGTTGCCCGCGTGCTTCTTCACGCCGACGATTGCGGTCATGCTCTCACTTGGTGAATCGGCCAGATGCCTGAGCTCAAATTTTCTGTCCAGATGGGCGCGCCAGTTCTCACGGGAGATTCCCCTCACACTTCCGAACTCCTGCCAGGGGCCGTGCTGTTCCGCCATCTTCGGCCCGGTTATGCCTTCGATGTATGCTTTCCCCCCCGCGCCCAGCGTGTCCTCGATCCGCTTGTCGAGATGCGCGCAGAACTTGTCACCGCGTCCGACGTCATCGAGGGGGCGGTTCCAGACCAGGTTGATCATGTTCGTTTTCCGCCTGTGTGCTTCCTTCACGCGCCAGAGACTTCCCACCCAGCCGCGACCCACGTACAGCACCAGGTCGCGCGGGGTCAGCCTGTCAGCGAATTGCCGGGCGTTGATCAAGGCCGCCTTGCTCTCTCGGCTGCCCTCCGGAAAGAGGATGGATGGGACAGGCCGAGGCGACATGTTTATCATCAGCGTAACAGTCAGAGCGAGTCCCAGCAAGCCATAGTAGACGCGGGCCTTGCGGGGTGTGTTGACCAGGGATTTCGAGCCTGCCGCGGCCAAGATCACGAAGAATGGCACGCCAGGCACCCAACCCAGTTGATCGCTCCCCATGAGATAGGTGCCGAAGGCGTAGAGCCCCAACAACCCAGCCCAGCAGAATACCGCTACGCGGCGGTTCATTCCAGAAAAAGTTCCCTTGATGCAGAGCCACCCAATAGACAGCAACAGCAGCAGGCCGAAGCCGAGCTCTGCGAAATCCCAGGACGTGACTCCTCGAAGCGGCGCACCTCTCATGATCAGCTTGACCGCGATCAGGCCCTTGGTGACGCCGCAGAAGACACGGACCGCGCCGGCCACCGACCGGGTCCATCGCTCCGGCCCGAAGCTCTTCAAGATCGGCTGGTACCGCGCCGTGTATCGAGGGACCGACGTCATGTACGTGACAAAGCCGGAAGGCGACCAATGGCCGTGCGCCCAAGCCGCGGCGACGAAAGGAACGACCCCCACCAGGGCGGCGACCAGACCGAAGATCAGCAACAGCCGCACCAGGGGTATGCCTCGTCTCTTTTTCCAATCCCACAGCACAATCAGCATCATCAGGGGGACGAACATTGCATAGTAGGAGGCGAAAAGGGCGCTCGCGCATCCCGCCGCCAGCGCAGTC
Source organism: uncultured Planctomycetota bacterium (assembly GCA_964505325.1). Classification (GTDB taxonomy): domain Bacteria; phylum Planctomycetota; class PUPC01; order PUPC01; family PUPC01; genus CAZDHT01. The sequence goes on from CAZDHT010000390.1 coordinate 1,329, forward strand.
ACGAGAGTCCATTTGCTTCGCGCAGGCGCCGTCAAATACTTCACCAGGAAATAGATGGAGATGACGTGGAACAACTGCGGGTGAATGCTGACGTCCGGACAGAACGAATGCTCCCACATGCCGAACGAGACGCCCGCCAGCGCCGTGAACGCGAGGGCCAGGCCATGAGGGACCTTCAGCAGCCGCAGGGTGGCGTACAAGAACACCGCACACGCCAGCCCGAACAGGATGTTAGCGATCTGAACGACAATGAACGATTCCGCCCGAATACCCAGCAGGGGATTCACCCGCAATACCGACTGATAAAACGGGGTGGTGAGCAGGTGGCGAGACCGCAGATACCAGGCGCCGGAAGCCGCGGAACGGATCTCGTTCTCCTCATCGCCGATGAGATACTGCGTGGGCATTGTCAGCAGGTAGAGCAGGGCGAGGAACAGGATGATGGCCGCTATTCCGCACAGTCTTCGGTTCAGCACGGGCCAGTTCTTCTCCGGCTGAGCGAATGGAACGGCTTCTGCTGGCCTCCGGCAGGCGCATCCGCCAACCGCGGTCAGACCGCGTTCAGGCGCCCTCGAAGACCGTACCCGCTTGATTTCGCAGGGCATTTTATCTAGTCTATATGGGCGTTGTCAACGGCCATGCGGGTCAAGCCACTTATCGTCGAGGTATCGCGAAGTGAAAGGCGTAATTCTGGCCGGCGGCAAAGGGACGCGGCTCTACCCTCTCACCAAGGTCACCAACAAGCATCTGCTGCCGGTCGGCACGGAGCCGATGATCTACAATCCGATCAAGCAACTCGCAGCGGCCGGGATCGCCGAGATTCTTGTGGTGACCAGCACGGAGCACATGGGCGATATCGTAAACCTCCTGGCCAGCGGCAGCGAGTTCGGGGTGGACCTGACGTACAAGGTCCAGGAGACGGCCGGCGGCATCGCCGACGCCCTCCGGCTGGCGGAGAACTTCGCCGGCCGCGACCGGATCGTGGTGGTCCTCGGGGACAACATTGCGGTCAGTTCCATCAAGCCCTACGTCGAGAATTTCAGGAAACAGGAGAAGGGCGCGCGCGCCCTCCTCAAGGAGGTCAGTGACCCCACTCGCTATGGCATCGCGGCACTGGACGAGCAGAAGATCGTGGAGATCGAGGAAAAGCCCAGCAGTCCGAAGACGCACTTCGCGGTGGTCGGCTACTACATGTACGACGAGAAGGTGTTTGACTTCATCAGGCAACTCAAGCCTTCGGCGAGAGGGGAGTTCGAGATCACCGACGTGAACAACGAGTATGTCAAGCGGGGTGAGATGGCGTATGACATCCTCGAGGGTGAGTGGACGGACGCCGGCACGTTTCAGTCGCTGCAAACAGCCAATCAAATGCTCTTGAAGTGCGACAACACAATCCAGGGGTAACGCGACTTGAGCGACCTGCTCGTCACCGGCGGCGCGGGCTTCATCGGCTCCAATTTCATTCGGTACTCCCTCACCACGCGCCCCGACCGGCGGATTGTCAATTTGGACAAGCTGACCTACGCCGGCAATTTGCAGAACCTGAAGAGCATTGAGGACAACGACAACTACGCGTTCGCCAAGGGTTCGATCTGCGACACCGGCCTGCTGGACAAGGTACTCTCAGAGCACCATATCAGCGCCGTCGTGAACTTCGCCGCCGAAAGCCACGTGGACCGGAGCATCCTGGGCGCGGATCCCTTTGTGGAGACCAACATCAAGGGCACACAGGCTCTGTTGGACGCAGCGCGCAATCACGTCGTAAGCAAGTTCATCCAGATCTCGACGGATGAAGTATACGGCGAGCTGGGACCCACCGGGCGCTTCACCGAAGAGACCCCGATCGCTCCGAACAGCCCGTACTCCGCGTCCAAGGCGGCCGCCGATCTGCTCTGCCGGGCGGCATTCCGGACCTACGGCCTGCCCGTCATCATCACCCGCTGCTCTAACAACTACGGGCCGTATCAGTTTCCGGAGAAGCTCATACCGTTGATGATATACAAGGCCTTGCGTGATGAACCACTGCCTGTGTACGGCGACGGGTCCAACGTCCGGGACTGGATCCACGTCCTGGATCACTGTAAGGCGATCGACTGCATCCTCCGCGACGGGAAGGCCGGGGAGGTCTACAATATCGGTGGAGATAGCGAGCGAGCGAACATCGACATGGTCCGGCTGATCCTTGACGAGCTGGGGAAGTCCGAGG
>CAZDHT010000391.1:0-3519 GCA_964505325.1 uncultured Planctomycetota bacterium
GGGGCTTGGCCGGAAGTCAACGGAAGAGCGCCTTTTCACTTGGCTGAAGTGTTACCGGAAGGGAAACAAGATGAAGAAGCAACCGTTTCCGAGAGTCGAGCACGACGTGGATTTCTGTGTGGTCGGTGGCGGGATGGCGGGGCTGATCGCCGCGATTGCCGCGGCGCGGCACGGGGCGAAGACGGTGCTGATGCAGGACCGCCCCGTGCTCGGCGGCAACGCGTCGTCCGAATGCCGGGTCCACATCCAGGGCGCCGACCGCCACAACGGCATCAAGAACATGCGCGAGACAGGTATCCTCGAAGAACTGCGGATGGAGAATCTCTACCGCAACACGAACAAGAATTTCTCGGTTTGGGACACGGTCCTCTACGAGAAGGCGCACTTCGAGCCCAACCTGACGCTGCTGCTCAACTGCTCGTGCTGCGGCGCCGAGATGGATGGCGCCCGCATCCTTAGCGTCAGCGGATGGCAGACGACCACGCAGACGACTCACACGGTTCGCGCCAAGATCTTCGCCGACTGCTCCGGCGACGGGATCCTGGCGCCGCTGACCGGCGCGGAGTGGCGGATGGGCCGCGAGGCGCGATCCGAGTTCGGCGAGTCCATCGCGCCCGAGGTCGCCGACGACCGCACGATGGGAATGACCTGCTGCGTCCAGACGCGCGAGTACGACACGCCGCAGCCGTTCGAGCCGCCGCCGTGGGCGGAGGTGTTCGACAGTTGCGACGACCTGCCCGGCGGCGAGCCACGACACCGCTGGTGGACGATGGGGTACTGGTGGGTCGAGCTGGGCGGCGAGCATCACAGCATCCACGACACCGAGCGGCTCCGCGACGAGTTGCTCGGCATTGCTTACGGCGTCTGGGACCACATGAAAAACCGCTGCCCGGCGCACAAGGACGCCACGGCGAACTGGGCCATCGAGTGGGTGCAGTTCCTCCCCGCGAAGCGCGAGAGCCGCCGCTTCGTCGGCGACCACATTCTCACCCAGCTCGACGTCGAGGCCGAGGGCCGCTTCGACGACCTCGTCGCCTACGGCGGCTGGACGATGGACGACCACCACCCCGCCGGCTTCCGCGCGGCGAAGATCCCCGCGCCGCCGACCATCTTTCATCCAGCGCCAAGCCCGTACGGCATCCCGTATCGCTGCCTCTACTCGAAGAACATCGACAACCTGATGTTCGCCGGGCGCAACGCGAGCTGCACCCACGCGGCGATGAGCTCGACCCGCGTGATGGGCACGTGCTCGTCGATGGGCCAGGCGGTCGGCACCGCGGCGGCGATGGCCGTCGCGAAGGAGATCGGTCCGCGCGGGATGGGCGAGCACATGCACGAGCTTCAGCAGACGCTCATCGCCGACGACTGCTACCTGCCGTGGATCGTGCAGGAATTGCCCGAGCTGACGAAGGCCGCGACGATCGAGGCGTCACAGGGCGACCCCGAGCCCGTCCGCGACGGCATCAACCGCCCCGTGGGCGGCGACAGCCACGCGTGGGAATGCGGGGCCGGAGACGCGCTCACGTACACATTCGACGGCCCCAAGCCGGTCGAGCAGGTCGCGCTCGTCCTCGACAGCGCCTTGGACAGAATCGCCTCGATGAGTCTCCACCAGGAGGACGACCAACTCACCGCGCCGCCGGACGTGATGCCCAAGGCGTTCCGCATCGAAGGGCTTGTCGACGGCGAGTGGAGACCCGTCATCACCGAGACGAACAACTGCCGGCGTTTCGTCCGCGTGCGCATCGCCAGGCAGTTGAGCGGCGTTCGCCTGGTCCTGGACAAGACATGGGGCGGTGAGATCTCGCGGGTGTACGCTTTCATCGTTTCCTGAGGACGACATAAGGGCACAACAATGGCGCGTTATGAGCATACCCAGACCGGCACCCTGATAATCGTGGCCCTCTGTCTGGCGGTCGGCTTGATGACCGTTCTGCTGATTGCACAGTTCAACTGGATCGGCGCGGCGGTCCTCGTCGTGATGGGCATCTGCCTGTGCCTGTTCCACTCGCTCACCGTGACCGTCAACGGCGACGCGGTCACGATCCGATTCGCGGGAGGACCGATTCGAAAGACGTTCCCCCTGAGAGACGTGGCGTCGTGCGAGGTAGTCCGGAACCACTGGTACAACGGCTGGGGGATCAGGTGGATTCCCGGCGGCTGGCTCTTCAACGTGTCCGGCCTGCGCGCGGTCGAGCTGCGGATGAAGACCGGCCGCCGCTATCGGATCGGCACCGACGAGCCGGAGAAGCTCGCCAACGCCATCAACACCGCGCTTGCCCAGACCTCCAAATAGCGGAGACTGCCCGTTGAACATCCGTGTCGCGCAGGTCCGAGTGGTTCCGGAGAAGAGCAAGCTGGACGTGAACCACGCGCGGCTGATGCATGTGCTGGACAAGATCGCGCCGCACGAGCCGGACGTGGTGGTCACTTCCGAATGCTACCTTGACGGATACGTCGTGACCGAAGAGGCGGTGACGGCGGAGTCGCTGCTCGACTACGCGGTCGATCCGGCAGACTCACCGTACGCCGACGACGTCTCGCGCTGGGCGGCGGCAAACAACGCGTGGCTCATCTTCGGCTGCATGCGGGCGGCGCCCGAAGGCGCGTACAACACGGCGCTGATCTTCAACCGCCGCGGCGAGCTGGCCGGGACGTACGACAAGACGCACCTCCAGAAGCACGACCTCAAGTTCCAGCCGGGGAACGCGCTGCCCGTGTTCGACTCCGACTTCGGCCCGTTCGGCGTGATGATCTGCGCCGACCGCCGCTGGCCGGAGACGGTCCGCACGCTGGCGCTCCAAGGCGCCCGCGTCATCTTCAACCCGACGTACGGCATGCACAAAGAGACCAATCTGCACATGATGCGGACGAGGTCGTACGAGAGCGAGGTGTTCATCGCGTTCACGCATCCCGCGCTCTCGCTCGTCACCGGGCCGAAGGGCGAGATCGTCTGCCAGGACGACTCCGACGCGGGGTTCTCGATCACCGAGATCGACCTGTCCGAGGTCGACAAGATACGTTCCGCCGAGTATTCTCATCTGAAGGACCGACGGCCGGACCTGTACGCAACCTGACACCGGGGGATTTCTAGAATGGGCGAAGGCATGTTTCTCTGGCAGCTCCCCACGCTGGGCGACTTCCGCAGCAAGCGCGCCTCGAGCTGGGACCGGACCGGCGGCAACCGGGACTGGATGGAGATCCCGGCGGGATCGACGCAGACGCTGCTGGAGGAATCGGGCGCCGGCTGTGTGCGGCACTTCTACTGGACGTACATCAAGAGCGCCGAGGCGCCGCGGCTGGCCACGTTCCGCGGCCTGGTGCTTCGGGCGTTCTGGGACGGCGCGGAGACGCCGAGCATCGAGGTCCCGCTCGGCGATCTGTTCGGCGTGACCAACGGGATGGTGCGGCCGATCCGCTCGCTCGCCTTCGTCACCAATCCCGGCTTCCGCGACGACCCGCACGGCTCGTGGGGGTTCAACTGCTATCTACCGATGCCGTTCGCAAACGGCGCCCGCA
>CAZDHT010000392.1:0-3441 GCA_964505325.1 uncultured Planctomycetota bacterium
CGCCCCGGCGTACGAGCCGGCAGCGCTGGAGATCCTCAAGCAGAAGAAGGGCGGCAAGTTCCTCATCATCCGGGCCGACCCCGACTACACGCCGCCCGAGGTCGAGACCCGCGAGGTCTTCGGCTTCACCCTCACGCAGCGGCACGACGACTCCGACATCACCAAGGAGATGTTCGCGAAGTCCGTCACCGGGGATGACATCCCCGAGGACATCCAGGAGACGCTCGTCGTGGCGACCGTCGCGCTCAAGTACACGCAGTCGAACTCGGTCTGCCTCGCGTACGGTGGGCAGGTCATCGGAATGGGCGCGGGGCAGCAGTCGCGTGTCCACTGCACGCGCCTCGCCTGCGCCAAGGCCGAGAAGTGGTTCCTCCAGCAGCACCCCAAGACGCTCGCGCTCAAGTTCAAGGACGGCCTGATGCGGGCCGAGAAGACCAACGTTGTCGATCAGTACCTCCTGTGGGACGAGTTGTCGCAGCCGGAGATGGACGCGATGCTCGCCGGCCTCGACGAGAAGCCGGAGCCGATCACCCGCGACGAACGCTACGAGTGGATCCGACAACACGACGGCATCTGCCTCTCGTCCGACGCGTTTATCCCGTTCCGCGATAACATCGACCGCGCCGGCCGGACCAACGTGCAGTACATCGCCCAGCCGGGCGGCTCGGCCCGCGACAAGAGCGTCACGGCCGCAGCGGCCAGCTACGGGATGAAGATGATCCACACCGGCATCCGGTGTTTTCTGCACTGATCGCTGACAGGGCGCTGAGATCGTTCAAGCACGCCATTTTCAGGAGCGGCACAATGGCCAAAAAAAAGACAGAGGAACAGGGAAAGGCCTATGAACTCAAGATCACGTTGCTCGACACGGACCCGCCCGTCTGGCGGCGGGTGCAAGTCCCGGCGGACATCCTGTTGAGCGACTTGCACCACGCGATCCAGACCGTAATGGGGTGGGAATTCGACCACCTGCACGAGTTCGAGATCAAGGGCATCAGGTACACGGACCTGGACCAGACGGGGGGTGAACTGGAGGCCGAAGACGAAGCGGAGGTGCCGCTGAACGAGCTGGTGACCCGCGTAAGAACGAAGTTCCGTTACTGGTACGATTTCGGCGATGATTGGCACCACGAGATCCAGCTTGAGCGGATCCTCCCGCCGACGCCGGAGGGGCGGTTCGTGCGATGCGTTGACGGCGCGAACGCCTGCCCGCCCGAGGACTGCGGCGGCACGTGGGGCTACTACGCCAAGCTCGACGTGCTCAAAGACCCGCAGCATGAAGACTACGCGTGGGTCGCCGAGTGGATGGGCGAGGACTTCGATCCCGCCGTATTTGATCTGGAAGACGTGAACCGCGCCTTCAGAAAGCCATAGAGGCCCGCCCAGACGACGGACCGCGCACCGATCGCGGCTGACGCCGCGGCGGTCGGCCGCATAGTGGGGTCGCAATGGTGAGACCGGGCCCGAGAATCCTGTGTGCGGTTGGCAGCGGCGGGCTACGGGATGAAGATGATCCACACCGGGGTGCGCTGCTTCCTGCACTGACGGCCGGGCCGACAATCGGGGGCGAGGCATGACGGCCTATTGGGCGATCTTCAGCGCCCGGTTCCGGATGCTGCTCCAGTACCGCGCCGCCGCAATGGCGGGCGTCATCACCCAGCTTTTCTGGGGCCTCATCCGGGTGATGATCTTCTGGGGGTTCTACCAGTCGAGCACCGCGCCGCAGCCGATGACCTACCCGGACGTCGTCACCTACGTCTGGCTCGGCCAGGCGACGATCATTCTGATATTCTTCCGCACCGCGCCCGACGTCGATGCGATGATCCGCACGGGCACGGTCGCCTATGAGTTGGCGCGGCCGGTGGGACTCTATCGGATGTGGTTCAGCCGGTGCCTGGCGATGCGGACGGCGCCGCTGCTGCTGCGGATGATCCCGATCTATGTCCTTGCGTCCTTGTTCTTCGGGCTGCGGGCGCCGGCATCGCCGGCATGCTTTGGGCTGTTCCTGATCTCCACGCTGACGGCCGTACTGCTGGCCGCGGCGTTCAGTGCGATGATGACCGTCTTCATGCTGTGGACGGTCTCCAGCCTGGGGATCAACCGGCTGCTCTCCACGGCGTTTTATTTCCTGTCCGGCGCCGTCATCCCGATCCCGTTGTTCCCCGATTGGGCCAAGCCGGTGCTGTACTTCCTGCCGTTTCGCGGGCTGGCCGACACCCCGTTCCGGATCTACATGGGCCACATCCCGCCCGGGCAGGCGTGGGCGCCGATCCTGCACCAGCTCGGCTGGGCCGTCGCGGCGGCGCTCTTCGGGTGGCTGCTGCTGTGTCGCGGCACGAAGCGCATCGTCGTATACGGAGGGTAGCGCGGTGGACGCAGCGAGACTGTACCTCAAGTACATAAGCATCAGCGTCCGCAGCCAGATGCAGTACCGCCTGTCGTTCGTGATGGCGACGGTGGGTCAGTTCGTCATCACCGGCAGCGAGATCATTATCATCTGGGCGCTGTTCGACCGGTTCGGGTCGCTGCGCGGCTGGTTGCTGCCCGAAGTGGCGTTGTTCTACGGCATCGTCCACGTGGCGTTCTCGATGTCCGAGGCGGTCGCCCGAGGCTTCGATACGTTCGACCGGCTCGTCCGAAGCGGCGACTTCGATCGCTTGCTGCTGCGGCCGCGGGGCACCGTTTTTCAGGTCTCGGCGCGCGAGATGCAACTGATGCGCGTCGGCGGAGTGGCGCAGGGCCTCATCGTGCTGTTGTGGGCGATGGCTGCACTGGACGTCCGCTGGACGCCCGCGCACCTCGCCCTGCTCCTATTCGCCATCTTCGGCGGGGTCTGCCTGTTCGGTGGGCTGTTCGTCCTCCAAGCGACGCTGTCGTTCTGGACCACCCAGTCACTGGAGGTGATGAACACCGTTACCTACGGCGGCGTTCAGACCGCCCAGTTCCCGCTGCCGATCTATCGCCCGTGGTTCCGGAAGTTCTTCACGTTCGTGGTGCCGCTGGCGTGCGTCACCTACTTCCCCGCGCTGGGCATTCTGGGCCGGCCCGATGCCGCGATGGGCAGCCCGGTTTGGTTCCACTGGTCCGCTCCGCTGATCGGCGTCCTGTTTCTGATGGTCTCGCTCCGGGTCTGGAAGTTCGGCGTGCGGCACTACCGTTCGACCGGGAGCTAGCGACCGCGCCGACCTCGGTGCCTGGCACCGCCGACCTTGGTGCCTGGCACGGAGCTAGGGAAGCTCGTTCACGCGATCCGGAAGAAGAGCGTGGGGCCGTTCGGCATCCACGGCCGCGTCTCGGCCGCCGTTCAGAACGGCCGAATGGTCCTCCTCAGCAAAGACAAGCTGTTGTTCTCACGCCGGGCGGAATGATTGTTTTCTTCTTTTTGCGTAAGACTTCAGCCAAGTGAGAAGACGGTGTGCCCTGAAAGGGCAACATTCGACA
>CAZDHT010000393.1:0-3425 GCA_964505325.1 uncultured Planctomycetota bacterium
AGGCATCGTGGACGACCGGCCCCACACAAGCGTGATGGTCCGCGAAGTCCTCGAGGGCGTGCCCGGCGTGACCGTCGACAGCTACACCGGGATGACCGTCGATTACGTCCGCTCCGTCGGAGCCAACGTCATCCTCCGCGGCATCCGGACCATCTCCGACTTCGAGTACGAGTTTCAGATGGCCCTCACGAACCGCCACTTCGCCGACGACATGGAAACCATCTTCATGATGACCAGCAACGAATACTCGTTCCTCTCCTCCCACTTCATCAAGGAGGCCGTCGCCCTGGGCGGCGACGTGTCGGCGTTTGTGCCGCCGCTCGTCGAAGAACACCTCAAGAAAAAGCTGACGAAGCGGAGCCGGTAGCGAATGACCGCCCCCCCCGAGCAGCCCGGCCAGCAGACCCCGAAAGACCCGACACCTGATTCAGGCGACGCCGGCACACCCGCCGAAACACCCCCGCCCCGGCAGTCCCCAACCATCGAGCCCCGGCGGCTGATCCTCATCATCGCCATTGCCATCGGCGGGCTCGCCTATCTGTTCTGGGACGACGTCCGCGACGTCGTCAAGCCACCCGAAATCGTCGAGGTCACCGTCCCTCCCGATGCCCTGCTCGAGAGCCACCAGGTCCAGGTCAAGTCCGGCCGGCTGGACATCACGTTCACCAGGATCGGCGCCGCGATCACCCACCTCACGTGGACCGCGCCCGACGACCAGGTCGAGACGCTTATCTCGCAGGAGGACGTGCCCAACCGCGCGCTCGTGGTCGACCTCCCGGGCAGCAACGAGTGGAGCGACCACGAGTTCAAGTTCCTCGGCAAAACCGTCGACGACGGCATCACCAAGCTCAGGTTCGAACGCAACAGCCTCGACGACGGCCTCCGCCTCGTCAAGACCTTCGCCGTCCACTCCGACAAGCCGCTCATCCAGCTCGACGTGACCATCCACGTCAACACGCCAGACGCGCCGTCCAGCGCCCGCCTCGGCAAAGAGGGCTACGTCCTCCACGTCGCCAACGCCGTCGGCACCCCGTCCGAGCTGGACAAGGACGACTGCCTGGTCAGCGTGCGCTCCAACCTCATCGTCGATCACCACCGCGTGCGCCGCATCTCCGGCGAGCAGGACTGGCCCACCGAAGCGGAACGCCGCCGCGCCGCTCACGGCCACCGCGAGGTCCCCCCGACCCTCGAATGGGTCGCCACGGCCAGCAAGTACTTCGGCCTGATCGTCCGGCCCCCGCCGAGCCCCGGCCAGCAGGGCCTCTTCGACGCCCGGATGAAGTTCGAACGGACCCATGACTGCGCCGCCGCCGTCCAACTCGTCGTTCCGCCGCCGAAGGAACCCGGCGCCGACATCCACAACACCTTCCACGTCTACGCCGGGCCCAAGCACTACGACGCGCTGGCGAGGCTCTCCAAGCAATCCGACCCGCCCGGCCGCCAGCAGGAGTGCATCGACTACTGGTGGTTCGGCTACGAGACCACCCGCCTCCTCAAGCTGCTCCACGACACCGTCGTCCCCAACTACGGCGTCGCCATCATCATCCTCACCCTCATCTTCCGGCTGCTGATGTGGCCGGTCACCCGCTACAACCTCAAGTCGCTCGTCGACATCAAGGTCGCCAACGCCCGGCTGGCGGACATCGATGCGCGCGAGCCGCCCCGCTCCGACATCGACGGCCACGACTGGTGGCTCAAAGAGGCGCGCGTCTGGGAGAACGTCCAGCGCAAGGCCACCCTCGGCGTGTTCCTCCCGCTAGCCATCCTGCTCCCCATTCTCCTCATCCTTTACTACACCCTCAACGCCGGCTACGAGTTCTACCGCCAGCCGTTCATCCTATGGATCACCGACATCTCCCAGCCCGACCCCGTCTTCCTGCTCCCCATCCTGATGGGGCTGGGGATGATGGCGCAACTCGGTACGATGAGTGAGAACCGGGCCAAGGAACGCGCCTGGATCATCATGCCCGTCGCGTTCACCATCATCTTCGCCTTCTTCTCCGCCGGCCTCGTCCTCTTCTGGTTCGTCGACTCGCTTGCCGGCTGGCTCCAGCTCCTCATCATCAAGCGCGGCCGGCGCCGCAGTGGCGCCAAGACCGCCGGCGACAAGGCTGAGCTCCTGGTCCAGAAGATCCGGGACGAACGCGCCGCCGCCGAAGCCGCCGACGACGACGCCGAGCCGAAGTGAGCGGCGCCCCGCCACGCATCGACCGCCGCTCACCACTGCCCATCACCCACTGGTCACTTCTTCTCAGGTTCGGGTGCCCAGCCGTATTCATGACTCCGGGCGGCATTCTCCTTTCCGCGTTTGCTCCCGGGAAACTCGATGCATCGAGGTCGCAACAAGGTCGTCAGCCGCGGCCCATGGCCTCACCACCAAGACACCAGGACACAAAGAACCACCAACCGCCGCGTGCGACGGGCCAAGCCAGCCGCATGCGACCGGCCTTTGTGCACCTTTGTGTCTCGCAACTTCGTGGTGAGGTCCGCCCTCCGGCTGCAACTTCCAAGTTCGCTCCCAAGATCATCCCCTTCAACCGGCAGCGCCCGCTGCCAGAACAGTCCTCCCCTCGGCTGTCTCCCCTTTCTCCTTTTCTCCTTTCCCCTTGTCCCTGTTCCCTTTCCCCTTTTTCCCTTTTTCCCTTTTCCCTTTTCTCCTTTCCCCATTTTCCTTTTACCGTTTCCCCATCTTACACCTGCCCGCTGCGGTCACGCCGCCTCGCGCAGCGCCTGCTCGTAGTACGTCGTATCGATCCCCAGTTCCCGCGCCTGCTGGAGCAGCTCCTCCGTCGAGCACTCGTCGTTCGGGATGTCGTCCTCCGAGCGCGCCGCCGCCACCTCGCGCCGGATCGTCATCAGCTCGCCCAGCGTCCGGATCTCCAGGCGCAGCAGCTCGCGGTAGTTCGGCTTATCCGTCTCCACGTCCTCTGCCGCCTCCCGCACCTTCTGGAGCACGCGCTCCAGATCCTCCACCAGGTCGGCCATCCACGCCACCTCGCGCGGCTGCCCCTCGGCCATCGCGCGTTCCCGCGCCGCGCGGCGCAGCGCCCGGACGTGCTGCCGGACCGTCTGCTCGCGGCAGCCCAGCGCCCGGGCCATCTCCGGAATCTGCTTCCCCTTCGCCAGCATCCCGGCCACCGCGCGACGCCGCTCGCGCGTCGACCGCTTCTTCTCCCCCTTCGTCCGCTTCGGCGGCGGCGCCGTCCGTCCCATCATCGCCTCCCCGATCCGTCTCACCATCTCCATCATCTCACCACTCCTTCGTAACTCTACAATCGCCCGCCAGACATCGAGGGAGAGACCCCGCCCGCCGGACGATCGCCAGCCCTTCCATCCCGGCACTACGGCGCTGTTTTCTCTCACCGCAGAGCGCGGACACGGTGTTCCGTGTCCGGCAGAGGCCGCAGAGACAATGGCTTATGTCT
>CAZDHT010000394.1:0-3148 GCA_964505325.1 uncultured Planctomycetota bacterium
TTTGTGTCTTGGTGTCTTGCTGGTCAGGTCACGAGCCGCGGCTGACGACCTTGTCACGACCTTGAGGATCGAGTTTCCCTGGACCGAGCGCGGAAAGGAAGAAGCCGTCACCACCCTGAGAATACGGCTGGGCACCCGAACCTGAGCAGAAGTGATTAGTGACTGGTGATCAGTGATCAGCGGGCGGCGGTCAGTGCTCGCTGGCCAATGGGCTCGCAGTTGTCCACGGCGGGATGCAACGGCGTCCCGGGCGGGGGTGACACGCCGCCGCCCACCAGGGTCCAGATGGCCCCAGTGCCACCCGCATCGGGTCAGGTCCACGGCGGGCGATGGATGTTGCGGACCCATTCGGCGTCGCCGAAGAGCTCGCGGACCCAGGCGCGGTTCTCGTCCAGCGCCAGGCGCGAAAAGAAGCTGCGGAGCATCTCCTCGGTGGGCAGGCCGTTCTCGTCCAGGCCGTCCTTCGCCCAGCGGATGTTGATGCCGAGGTAGCGGAGCGCGGTGTCGCGCCAGTGGCGCTGCATGGCGGCCTCATCAGCCAGATCGGCCGAGATCGCCGCAACGTGGTCGAGCACCTCCGTGGCCTCGGCGCCGTCGAGCGGGATCGGCCGGCCGGCGGTGTCGATTCGATGCGGCAGCAGTATCGGCTCGCCCACATCGTCCGGCCCGACCGGCACCAGCGCCACCACGGATCGGCTCGTCCACGGGCTGCCCTGACTCAGGTAGTCGCTGTTGGCCACGTCGAATACCAGGTCGCCCAGGCTGTAGAAGATGTGGCCGGCGGCGTGGCGTTCGTGACCCTGGGGCACGTGCGGATGATTGCCGATGACGAGTCGGGCGCCGACCCGGATCAGCTCGCGGCACAACCACACGAAATGGGGACCGGGCCAGTCGACGAACTCGACCCCCTGGTGCAGGTGGACGACGAGGCAGTCGCATCGCTCCGCGCCGGCCCGCACGTCTCCGATGAGCTGCGGCATACGGATCAGCGCCGGGCCGGGGGCGCAGCGGCCGGACAGTTGCGGGCAGTCCTCCGCCCTGCCGAGGAAGCCGATGCGCAGGCCGTTGACCTCGACGACGCGCAGGGCCCGGCCCTCTTCCTCCGTTTCGCCGGCACCGAAGTGCGCCACGCCGAGCCCGTCGAGCCGGCGCCGGGTGGCCGGGATGCCGGCGACGCCCGCATCGAGGACATGGTTGTTTGCCATCGTCACGGCGAGAGGCGGCAGCGCATCGGTCACGCCGGCGATCAGCTCCTCCGGCACCACCAGCCCTTTCTCCGGCGGGTCTGTACCGGTCGGCAGCACGGGGCTCTCCCAGTTGAACGTCATCAGGTCGGCGGATGCGACTGTCGGGGCGAGCAGGTCGAACACCCATTCGGCGCCCTGCCGGCGGATGGCGTCCGCTATGCCCCGGCCCAGCGAGACGTCGCCACCGCACGCCAACGTCACGGGCATCTTATCCGACATCGCGCTCTCTCTCATCGATGTGCACGGATTATCCTGTGCCTTCCTATTTCCCCAGCGGCCAGGGTGCGTCGATCAACTTCCCGAGATGCCCCGGAATGTCGCGGGATCGCATCAGCGGCGGCAGCGGGCCGACCGTCGACATGACAAACGTCACGCTGTTCCGGTAGTTCAGGCTCCCGTGCGTCGAGGCGATGGTCAGCACCCTGGCGAACGTCCGCGGGCCGAAACAGAAGCCGTTCCCCAGCGAGACAACCACGTCGCTCGGGTTCTCGGCCAGGCCGAAGTGCGTCCGCCAGAGCCGCTGGAGCGGCGCGGGGTACTGATGGGTGGCCGTGGCCTTCAGGAGCACGTCGGGGTGGACGTAGCCGTCGCCGTCGCGTTCCAGCCCGGCGAGGATGGCGCTCAGTCCCAGCGGGTCGCCTGAAATCCGTTCGTATCTGTAACGGCCATTCTTCTTGCGGACAGCGGCCTTGCCGCCGTCTTTCGACAGAACGACGACGCGGTCGAGGTCGGCGTAGCTGGCCAGCTCCACGCCCTCGCACGTGATGGCGTCCAACGCCAGTTGCGCCGGCTCGCGGGTCGCGAAACTGACGACCGTCGCCACGCCCAGATGGATGGGGCAGAAGTCGGTCGGTTGGCGCAGGCGGCTCGTTCGGTGCCAGCCCTGCTGCTGGAGCTGCTCGGCGAGGTCCGTGTACTTCGGCGGTTCGTACCCGTGTCCGTGGTCCGCGAGGAGCGTCACCTTGGCCAGTCCGCGCGTTTCCCAAATCACTTGATTGACGAGTTGCTCGACCCGCTCAAGGCATTTGCGCTGGCCGGCCTCGCCGAATTGGGTGCTGACGCCGGCGGAGCTGGAAAGGTACGCCAGCGTCTCGCGGCGGGCGCGCCGGTCGAACACAGACTTGAGGTCGTCAATCTCCATGTCGAAGACCGCCCGAGACCGAAGATACGCGATGCCGTCCCACAATTTGTTTGCCCGGTAACCCAACAGTCGGACGTACGGATCGTTTTCCGAGCGGAGGTAATCCCAGAAGCCGCCGCGGAGCAGGTTGCGCTTGTGGTCGTAGTACTTGCTGCGGAAGCCCCGGCTGGCGAAGTGGCCCAGCGCGTCCGAGACGCACAGGTTGGTCAGCGACGGATACGGCGTCACCACGCGGGACGGGGGGTGAAAGAGCCGGAGCCCGCCCGCCGCGTAGTAGCTCTTCACCACGTCGTAACCGAAGCCGTCAAGGATGATCACCAGGTGACGGCACCGGTCGAACGGGATGTCGTCGAGGTCGATGAGCAGGTCGGGCTTTTCGTCCCGGTTGCGATCGTAGGCGATGCGATTGACCCGGCCGGCCGGGTCCGCGAAGGTGAAGAAGTCGGCCCTGCCGTCACGGTCGGTGTCGTATATCGCGGCGGCCCCCGGCCACGTCGCCGCCGGCATCGGCTGCGCCGGGAAATGGACCGCCGAGCCGCACCCGGCCGCCAGGCCGACCGTGGCGAGAACACACCAAGCTCTTCTTGCCCCGATCACGCCGTCCTTTCGGTTCCGGGTACGTTCCGCCGAATCATGCCAAGCCGTACCGATCAGCGGGCAGGATTGTAATAGGTGGGTGATGGAGGGTCAAGGTTGTGGAAGGCGCCATTGGCGGGCGCGCCTGAAGCCGGTACACATTATTGGCCCGGGGCTGACCGTT
>CAZDHT010000394.1:3158-3420 GCA_964505325.1 uncultured Planctomycetota bacterium
TACTCGCGGCGGGCTGCGCCTTGACTGCCTTTCCAGCCGCAGCCGGCGGCTTTCCATCTTCGCGTCGGCGGCCTTGCGCGTCAGCACGGGGCTAGATGTCCACCTCCCAGCTCTTCTCCTGGAGCCAGCCGTTGTTTCCGCCATCCTCAAACGTATCCGTGCCGGGCCCGCCGTGGACCAGGCCGCCCGACGTGCCGCAGTCCTTCGCGTACGCATAGTCATCGCCGGCGCCCGCCTTGACGAGCAGGCGCGCATTGAAGTC
>CAZDHT010000395.1:0-3419 GCA_964505325.1 uncultured Planctomycetota bacterium
GGACGTGCATTGTGCCGGATGGTGCGGTACAATCCCCGGCGAGCAGATGGCAACGCGAATTCGGGAAGTCGCGCAGATCGGGATGAAAAGCGATGGGTGAGACCATCAGCGACGTGCTCTATTTCGACGCTTTCTCACAGATCGGGCCGCAGCGGGAGAAGCACCCCGCCGAGGCGTGGACACTTGAAGAACTCCTGGCCGAGATGAGCCACTGCTCGATCTCCGGGGCGCTGGTGTCGGCCACGCAGTCGGTCTGCTGCGAGGTGATGTCCGGCAACCTGGCGCTGTCCGAGGCGATCCGTCCCAACCGGAACCTGTTCGCCATCTGGAACGTCATGCCCCATCAGACGGGCGAGGTGCCGGTGCCCGCCGAGCTTGCCCGGAAGATGCGCCGCCACGACGTCCGGGCCGTGATGATCCATCCCAAGACCAACGCCTGGGACTGGTCTGGCGGTCACGCCCAGCCGCTGTTCCGCTGGCTGGCCAAAGAAGAGATGCTGACCATTCTCCAACGCCACGAGTTCGGCCACTATCGGGAGTTGGACGAGTTCCTGTCCCGGAACCGCCAGTTGCGGTGCCTGTTGACCGGGGCCGGCCAGGACGAGCAACGATTCGTCCTTCCGCTTCTGAAGAAGTATCGGTCGCTGCACGTCAGCTTCGACGTGTTCCAGGTTCACTACGGGCCGGAGGACCTGGTGGCGGCGGGGCTGGAAGCCCAGCTTGTCTTCGCCACGCGGGCGCCGAAGATGTCCATGGGCGCCCATCGCACCTACGTCGATTACGCCGACGTGCCCGCGGCGGCGCGCAAGAAGATCGCCGGCGGCAATCTGATCCGCCTGCTCAAGGGGCAGCGGCCGCCGACGATCGCCAGCAACTCCGACGAGGACGAACTGATGGCCGCGGTCCGGCAAGGCAAGCCGCTGCCGACACCCGTCATCGACATGCACATGCACGTGCTTGCTGATGGGGCGAAGAGCTTCGGCAGCGTTCGGATAAACCACGGCGACCTGGCCGGCGTCCTGCCGCTGATGGAGCGCTTGGGCTACGTCGGCGGCGGGTTCATGAGCGTCGACGGGCCGGCGGGCGACTCCCGAGGCGGCAACGAAGCCCTGCGGAGCATGATCGACCGTGTCCCCCGCGGCTACTGGGCCCTGGCGACGTTCGACACCAATCATTTCACTCAAGCCCAACTCAAGACGGCCATCGCGGAGGTGTATGCCGACGGCCGGTTCATCGGCATGAAGCCATACCACTACTATCCGAAGAACTACGCCGATCCGTCCTATGACGTGTGGTGGGAATTCGGCAATCGCCACCGGCTTTACGCGGTGATCGACCGCAACTACACCGGAGATTTCCGGGAGGTCGATGACCTGGCCCAGCGCTACCCGCGGGTGCGATGGGTGGTGGCGCACAGCGGACGGGATTTCAAGCGCGCCGAGCAGGCCGGCGAGTGCATCGCGAAACACAAAAATGTCTATGCCGAGATCAACCTGGCCTCCGTTCCACTGGGCATGATCGACTACCTGGCCGAGCGATGCGGCGAGGACCGCGTCCTCTACGGCAGCGACCTGCCGGTGCTGGACCCGCGCCAGCCGCTGGGCTGGGTCGTCTTCTCGCGACTGCCTCTGGCCGCGAAGAAGAAAATCCTGGGTCAGAATGCCCTGCGGGTCATCCGGCCCTGCCGCTCGCGGCTGCCCGCACATAACCGCCCGCCCGGCCTATGACGCCCACTGTTAGGAGCAAGGCGACATGAGTGCCACGTTCAGTGTCCGGGAGTATGGCGCCAAAGGCGATGGCAATGCCGCCGACACTGCCGCAGTACAGGCCGCCGTTGACGCCTGCCACGCGGCTGGTGGAGGAACGGTCCATTGCCCGCCGGGCGAGTACCTTATCGGGACGATCCAACTCAAGAGCAACGTCGAGCTGAGTGTCGAGGCCGGGGCGAAGCTGGTGGGGAGTGCGGACCCCGCCGACTACCCGGAGCTGGAGTACGGCACGGTCTTTCCGGCCTCCAAGGTGGGACCTCAGCATCTGGTCTTCGCGCATAAGGCAGACAACGTCGCTATTACCGGACGGGGGACTATCGACGGAAACGGGCGGGCATTCTTCGGTCCGCGCAAGCCGGGGGAGACGCACCTGTCCGTTCCTGGTTGGCGGCCGTCACACATGATCGCCTTCGTCGAGTGCCGGGGCGTGTTGATTCGTGACGTGCACCTGGTTGACTCGCCCCTCTACACCGTGTGGCCGCTCGGCTGCGAGCGCGTCCGGATCCACGGCGTGACCATTCTCAACAACCGAGAAGGCCCGAACGCCGACGGCATCGATCCCGATTGCTGCCGCGGCGTCGTCATCAGCGACTGCTACATCGACGCCGGCGACGACTGCATCGCTCTCAAGAGCCACGACTCCCTGCTCGGCAGGCCGCTCGCCTGCGAGGACGTGACCGTCACCAACTGTGTGCTGAGCACCACCTGCTGCGGTGTGCGGATCGGCTACGAGGGCGACGGCCCCATCCGCAACTGCACGTTCGGCAACCTGGTGATGCCCAACACCCGCACCGGGATCAACATGCTGGTCCCTCGTCACGCTGAGATCGGCATCGAGCACGGTCCCGCCATCGAGAATATCAGTTTCTCGAACATCGTGATGGACACGCGGATACCGATCTACCTGTGGATTGGCGGCGACGCGGCGCCGCCGGGCGGTATCCGCAACGTGAGCATCTCGGACGTCATTGCCACCGCGGACCGCGCCAGCTACATCGGCGGAAGCAGATCAATCCCCATCGAGGACGTCCGCTTGAGCAACATCGACCTGACCGTGCGCGGCCGGATGGACGACGAGCTCGCAGATGTTCCGTACCCCTATCCGGTGTTCGATGACTGGACAAAGCGAGGCATTCCGGATGCGTTCTACTGCCGGCATGCTCGGGACCTGGCATTCCGCGACGTGCGGGTCCGCTGGGGAGACGTCACCGGCCCGTGGCGGAGCGCGCTGCGCGCCGAATACGTCGACGAGCTGGAACTCAGCAACTTCATCGGCACCGCCGCGCCACACTCCCAGACGCCGGCCGTCCACCTCACCGAGACGGTGACCCGGCCCGGCCGCTGACAGGGAAGATGCTTTGCTCGGGCGGCAGGGCATCGCCCGAACGCCGAAGCGCCGTCGCCGCCGCGCGGTGGGAGACAAGCCGTCGTGACGGGCCGCCACCTTGCACCGGGCTGCCTGAAGTGGTCTAATCAAGCTATTCCGGCCGGATCGCCGTGATCTGGAGCGCGCGTTGAGACTCATCTCCCTCACCTGTGTCGCCTCGTGTCTCGCTTCAACGCTTCAGGCATCCGATCTCGATGAGTTCAAGGTGAAGCGACAGGCGGTCTACAAATTCACCCAGAAGCCGAAGGTGTCGCGCGACGGCG
>CAZDHT010000396.1:0-3413 GCA_964505325.1 uncultured Planctomycetota bacterium
TCGACGAAGTTCTGCCCGCCCTGTCGCCGCACCTGTTCCCAGACGCGTCTGGGCTACAATGGGTCCAGCAGCGCGAATACGAGCATCCGAGGGTTCTCGAACTCAAGGCGGCGCGGGCCGAGATCCAAAGGGCGGCGCGCAAACAGTTGGAGGCCGTCGACCAAGCCATCGCGCAAGAACGAGAGGAGAGGGTATACCTCCACGACTTGATCCGTGGCACGGACACCACCCTAGTTGAGGCCGTCAAACACGTTCTCTCACATTTCGGTTTCGAGAAGGTGGTGGACGTCGACGAACAACTCGCCAGCGAGGCAACACAAAGACAGAAGCGAGAGGATCTCCAGATTCACGACCGCAGCCCTATCCTTGTTGTGGAGGTCAAGGGGGTTTCCGGCCGGCCAAGCGAGGCAGATGCGCTGGAGGCCCAGAAGTACGTCGCGCCGCGAATGAAGGAATGGGATCGGCGCGACGTCCAGGCGCTCTCTATCATCAACCACCAGAGACACGTGCGGGCGCTGGATCGAGAGAACGCGGCGCCGTTCAGTGCCGACATTCTCACCAACGCACGCCAGCACGAGTTCGGCTTGCTCACCACCTGGGACCTGTTCAGGCTGGCCCGTTCGGCCGAGAAGAATAACTGGCCGCTGGAGAATGTCCAAGACGTTCTCTACAGGATTGGGCGCATTGAACCTGTCCCATCGCACTATGAACACTTGGGTACGGTCGACCATTTCTTCGATGACATCGGCGTGGTGCGGATCAAGGTTGAGCAAGGCGGCGTCGGGGTCGGGGATCGTATTGCTTTTGAACTCCCCGTCGTCTTTGAGGAGCAGGCCGTCGAGTCTCTGCACGTCGACGAGCAGAAGGCCGAGAGGGCAGACACAGGCTGCCTTGCCACGATCAAGACCCACCTGACAAAGCAGGAGGCCCGCAGGGGCGTCCGCATCTTCGTCATCAAGGGCCAGAATGCGAACTAACCCAGCCGCCGTCCCGCTGACCGTGCAGGAGATCCTGGACGAAGAGATCGCCATGAAGCTGGCGTGAAGCAACTGGACGCCCGAACAACTCGTTGTGGCACGGGCATCTTGCCCGTGTTGAAAATCCGGATTCTTAACACGGCCAGGATGGCCGTGCCACAAGACCCGCTGACGGTGAAGGATAGGAGTACGATGGGGATTGCGCTGGCGGCAGGAGCCGCCCGCCTTGACACCCTCCCGAGCCGCTGATATAGTCACGCCGAAGTCAGTGGATAGTGGATGGTGGAGGGTGGATAGCCGCGCCGATTCTATCCACTATCCACTCGCCACTATCCACTTCTGCTTTCGGGGAAAGCAGCTTGGCGAAGAAGCCGCTCAGCCAGACGCCCATGATGCAGCAGTACAAACGCATCAAGGCGGAGCATCAGGACGCGATCCTGCTGTTCCGGATGGGCGACTTCTACGAGATGTTCTTCGACGACGCCGTCACCGCCTCGCGGGTGCTCGGCCTGACCCTGACGGCGCGGTCAAAGGAGAAGGGCGGGAAGATCCCGCTGGCCGGGGTGCCGCATCACGCGGTCGACGGCTATATAAAAAAGCTCATATTGGCCGGGTACCGCGTCGCCGTGTGCGACCAGCTCGAAGACCCCAAGCAAGCGAAGGGGATCGTCGACCGAGGCGTCACGCGGGTCATCACCGCCGGCACGCTGACCGACGATCTGCTTCCCGACCAGCGCGCGAGCAACTACCTCGCCGCCATCTGTCCGCGGAGCAAGGAATGCGGCATCGCCTGGGTCGACCTCTCCACCGGCCGTTTTTTCGCGCAGGAGGTCCCGCCGGACCGGCTGACCGACGAGCTCGGCCGCATCGGCCCGGCCGAGTGCCTGTACCCCGAGGGGCTCACGGCGCGGAACGCGCGCCTCGTCCGCGACCTGGAGCAGATGACCACGGGCGCCGCCCGGCAGGAGTGGATCTTCGACCGGCGCAACGCGCTGAAGGCACTGTACAAGCACTTCGGGGTCACGTCGCTGGATGGGTTTGGCTGCGGCGACCTGAACTCGGGCGCCTGCGCCGCCGGCGCCGTGATCGAGTACCTGAACGAAACGCAGCGGACGTCGCTCGGCCACATCGACCGCATCGAGCGGTTCGCCGACGAGCGGCACCTGCTCATCGACCGGGCGACCAAGCGCAGCCTGGAGCTGGTCGAGACCATGCGGACCCGCGAGCGGCGCGGCAGCCTGCTGTGGGTCCTCGACAAGACGGCGACCACCATGGGCGCACGACTCCTCTACGAATGGGTGATGTCGCCGCTGCGGTCGCCCGCCGAGATCGCACGCCGCCAGGACGGCGTCGCCGAGTTCGTGGACGATCCGGACCTTCGCGATGACGTGCGCGCCGTGCTCGAGCGGATGTACGACGTCGAGCGGATCGCCGCCAAGATCAGCACCGGCCGCGCCAACGCGCGCGACCTGGCGGCGCTGCGGCAATCGGTCCAAATGCTGCCCGGCCTCAAAGCCCTGGTCGAGCCGCGGGGCGCTCACATTCTCCGGCAACTCGCCGGCCAACTCGACCCGCTCGATGACGTCGCCGGGCTCATCGCCAGGGCGATTGTGGACGAGCCGCCGGCCACCATCCGCGAGGGCGGCATGATCCGCCGCGGCTACAACCCCGAGCTCGACGAGCTCCGCACCATTCAGCGCGACGCGCGCACCTGGATGGCCAAGTACCAGGCCGAGGAAATCAAGCGGACCCGGATCGACTCGCTCAAGGTCGGGTTCAACCAGGTGTTCGGCTACTACATCGAGGTCACCCACACCCACGCCGACAAGATCCCCGACAACTACGTCCGCAAGCAGACCCTCAAGAACGCCGAGCGGTACATCACTCCCGAGCTGAAGGAATACGAGACGAAGGTGCTCACGTCGGGCGAGCGCGCCGATCAGCTCGAATATGACCTGTTCGTCGAGGCCCGCGAGACGGTCGCCGCCGAGACGCACCGGGTGCTGGCGGTGGCGCGGGCAGCGGCCGAGCTGGACGTGCTCTCCGGGCTGGGATACGTCGCGGCGGAGAATCGCTACTGCCGGCCCGTGGTGGACGATTCGCGCCGGCTGCTCATCAAGGACGGCCGGCATCCCGTGCTGGAACAGACGCTCGAGGGCGAGCCGTTCGTCCCCAACGATTCGATGCTGGACGGTGAAGAGCAGACGATGGCGATCATCACCGGGCCGAACATGGCCGGCAAGTCGACGTACATCCGCCAGGTGGCGTTGATCGCGCTGATGGCGCAGATGGGGGGCTTCGTGCCGGCGAAGTCCGCCGAGATCGGCGCCTGCGACCGCATCTTCGCGCGGGTCGGCGCGTCGGATGAGATCTCCCGCGCGCAGAGCACGTTCATGGTCGAGATGAACGAGACGGCGAACATCCTCAACAACGCGA
>CAZDHT010000397.1:0-3374 GCA_964505325.1 uncultured Planctomycetota bacterium
TGGACAACTGGTCGTGGCACGGGCATCTTGCCCGTGTTGAAAATCCGGATTCTTAACACGGCCAGGATGGCCGTGCCACAGCAGCCGCTGACCGTGAAAGACATCGTGGACGAAGAAATCGCGATGAAGTTGGCATGAACCGAGTCGACGCCTGGACAACTGGTCGTGGCACGGGCATCTTGCCCGTGTTGAAAATCCGGATTCTTAACACGGCCAGGATGGCCGTGCCACAGCAGCCGCTGACCGTGAAAGACATCGTGGACGAAGAAATCGCGATGAAGTTGGCATGAACCGAGTCGACGCCTGGACAACTGGTCGTGGCACGGGCATCTTGCCCGTGTTGAAAATCCGGATTCTTACCACGGCCAGGATGGCCGTGCCACAGCAGCCGCTGACCGTGAAAGACATCGTGGACGAAGAAATCGCGATGAAGTTGGCATGAACCGAGTCGACGCCTGGACAACTGGTCGTGGCACGGGCATCTTGCCCGTGTTGAAAATCCGGATTCTTACCACGGCCAGGATGGCCGTGCCACAAAACCCGCTGACCGTGAAAGACATCGTGGACGAAGAGATCGCGATGAAGCTGGCGTAAGCCACGGGAGGTGTCACGTGAATTACTGGCTTGATTTATTCACCGGGACGACATGGCAGGAGTTCCAGGACGCTGGCTCCCACGTAAGCGGTTTCCGAGAGCGGCGGTGGCGCGGGGCTGCGCGCATTCAGCCGGGGGACGTGTTCCTATGCTACATGGTAGGCGTGAAGAGATGGGTGGGCCTACTCAAGGTGACCAGCGAACGCTTCCGTGATGAGTCTGTGATCTTCAAAGAGGAGAGGTTCCCGGTACGTTTTCGCGTCAAGCCGCTGGTGATCCTGTCGCCCGAACACGGGGTGCCGATGGCAGAACTGAGGGGGGAGCTGTCCTTCTATCCGGCAGACATGTCAGGCTCACAGTGGTCGGGACACGTCCGTGGTTCGCCAACGCGTTACAGTAAGGAAGATGGTGAGCGGATTGCGGCAGCGATTCGCGGCGCAAAGGCGGATCCCATGGAGCGTCCAGTGGACAAGAACCAGTTAAAGCGCCCCGCGAACCTGCGCAAAGTCAAGGTAGTTGAGGGAGACAAAGAAATCGAGCGGGTGGTCAGCATTCCTGCCGCCGACGAGGACGAGGAGACGGCGTCGAGCCCAGGGGGGCCAACGCACACAGAGATCCAGTGGCGTCTGCTCGACCTCGGCTCAAAGATGGGTCTGAGCGTTTGGGCTCCCCGCCGTGACCGCGCCAAGGCGTGGAACTCAAAGACCGCCGGGGACATCAGGGCTCTTCAAGATGAGTTGCCGAGCCAGTTCGATGCGAACACAAACCGAATTGTCGAAGAGATCGACGTCCTTTGGCTTGACGGCCAGCGCATCGTGGCAGCGTTTGAGGTCGAGCATACGACTTCGATCTTCTCTGGTCTCCTGCGGATGTCCGACCTGTTGACGATGCAGCCCAACATCACCATCAAGTTGTACATCGTCGGGCCGGACGACCGGCAAGGCAAGTTCGAGGGCGAGGTGGCCCGGCCCACCTTCGCAGCCCGACAGCGTCCGCTGTACTCTCTGTGTCGTTTCCTGCCGTATTCGAAACTTTGCTCTCGGCTTGAAGAGGCCAAGAACGTCATCCGGTACCTGAAGCCCGAGTTTCTCGATGAGATCGCTGACCTCTATAATCCTGAAGATGAAGTCGATGACTAGGATATTCAGCACAGGCGCCGTTTTTCGGCGAGGGGGATGGGCGTGTTGTGTGTTGACACCGTCGGCGCGAGAGGTATCGGGGCGTCATGATGTGCGAGGCTGAGAATGGGACTTCGCAGAGGACGGTGCCTGTGCTGCTCTGTTGAAGACCCCGCGCTGGGCATCGAAGGACGCCCTGGGCGATCTGTAGCCGGGGCCGCTGGCCCCGGAATTCCGGCCTCATCGAGGCCGGCTACAGCACGGAGGTTCGCGCGCCAATAGGTTTTCAACAGGATACTCAGGACAGGCGCCGTTTTTCGGCGAGGGGCATGAATGAGCAGAAAAGCCGGACGGGTTGGACGGTTCGGCGGAGGCGGAGGGGGCGGGGCGGCGCTGTAGGCCGGTTCTGCGAACCGGCGGGCCCTTCAACAGAGCAGAGCCCTTCGCCCGCTCACAGAGCGGGCCTACAACAGGAACGGGGCGATGGCGTGACGGATGAGGGCGGGGCCGTGCTGTAGGCCGGTTCTGCGAACCGGCGGGCCCTTCAACAGAGCAGAGCCCCTCGCCCGCTCACAGAGCGGGCCTACAATCGGAAGGGGGCGATGGCGTGACGGATGGCGGTGCGGCGGCGATACAAGGCGGTGTAACGTGGGAAGAAGGGGAAAAGGGGGGAAGGGGAAAATGGGACCTGACCACAAAGACACGAAGAGCACCAAGTGACACGAAGAGAAAGAAACGCCGACGGGCGGCCCGGTCCGCCCGCCGGCCTTTGTGCGTCTTTGTGTCCTCGTGTCCTCGTGGTAGGGCAAGGCGAAGCTTTGACTTCCGCGGCAAGGCGCCGTACTCCGAAAGATCGCGCTTGCGGGCGATCAGAACATGTCAGTGTCTTTCAGTGTCGATGCCTTCTCCGCATCTGTCAGCGATTGGCTGCTAGGTCCTGGCTGCTGGGTGCGGGCTGTCGGCTGGTGGCTGTTCCGAATATCCCGTGGGCTTGTACGAGAGGGGCGGTGCGGTGG
Organism: uncultured Planctomycetota bacterium; assembly: GCA_964505325.1. Lineage (GTDB taxonomy): Bacteria > Planctomycetota > PUPC01 > PUPC01 > PUPC01 > CAZDHT01. The sequence continues at coordinate 2,729 of CAZDHT010000397.1, forward strand.
CGAGCGGCGCGAGCCACTGTGGCAGCCCCAGGGGGAGTGGCCAGGACTACCGGGGGTAGCGGCTCTGCCCCGCGGGTTGCCCCGCGAGGTGCATACCACCGCACCGGAAGCAATTATACCGTAACGCGCGGGGAGATTCAACCCCTATATTGCCGCGCGGCGCGGACTTATGCCACGTCCTGGCGGCGTAAGTCATGACGGGCGCGGATTTCCGCCGAGCCGCGTCGGATATCAAGGAGATGAACTCCCGCGCCAGCCGCGAAGCGGCGTCAGGAGAGACACACCACGAAGTCACAGAGAGCACAGCCTGCCCTGAGCGAGCAACGCGAGCCGAAGGGAAGTGACACGAAGCAGAGGCGGCCACGGCCTGCCCTGAGCGAGCAACGCGAGTCGAAGGGATGGACACGGATGGACACTGATAGAAGCACTGAAGGAACTTGCCCTACCACGAAGACACGAAGACACAAAGGACACTAAGACATGGACACTGATCGACACAGATCGACACTGACAGAAGCCCTGAAGGAAACGAAGGGCCGGCCGGGCCGCCTGCGGCGGCGATCAGTCGCTTCAGTGTTAATCAGTGTCTATGTAACAGCTAATAGAGGCGGCTTGTCAAGAGACAATACTTTCCTTGGCCCGCCAG
>CAZDHT010000398.1:0-3343 GCA_964505325.1 uncultured Planctomycetota bacterium
CGGCCGTCCCCGGCCCTCCCGAAAAATACTCCGCCCCCTCCACCCTCCCCACCTCATTCGTCTATTCCTCACAGCTGTTCCGAACGGCACGCGCTTGACGCCATACCGACTGGTCGGTATACTCGCCAGCGCCTGGACGGGCGCAGGACGATCAAAGGCGGCGTTCAAGACGTTCACCGCCGGCGGGCCCCGACCCGAACGCGCCGCCGTCCTGATGGCCGCCGCCGACGGCCTGTGGCTGATGGAGTTCTTCGGCACGTCGCCTTTCACCGCGAGGCAGCGCAGCGCGGTCATCAAGGGATTGGTCCGGCTTGCCGATGAATGACGCCAGACGTAGGCCGGTCGCAGAAGGAGAACCCGAGCCCTGAGGACAGCATCTCTGCTGTTGGCGCACCGTGAGCACAGGCCGGTTAAACGCCGGAGGACACGCCGATGAGTCAGTCCACGTCGGACCTTGAGCTTCTGCTGGCAGGACTGCGCGGGGACGACAAGGAGGAAGGCGGGCTGTCGGAGATCCTGGCGGCGCTGATCCTGAAGAAAAACCGCGAGAACACCTTCCGCTTCCTGATCACCCCCTATGCGGAGCGGGTGGTGCTGCTCCCCCAGTGCCTGCGCTCGACCACCGCCTGCCAGGCGGAGGAACGCGACGGGGAGTACATCTGCAAGGGCTGTGGCGCGTGCAAGATCGCCGAGATCACGCGACGGGCAAACGAGCTGGGCTACCTCGGAACCCGGGTGCTCAAAGGCGGCAGCGCCATCCCCCGTCTCATCAAAGAAACTCAGGCCAAGGCCGTGCTGGGCATCGCCTGCCCCATCGAAGGGGCCCTGGGCATCATGGTCTGCGAGCACGCCGGCGTGCCGGTGTTCTGCGTCCCCCTTCTGAGAGCCGGGTGCGCCGACACGGATGTCGACCTCGATGATGTCCGCAGCGCCTTGGAGGCCATGGCATCGTGAACGACCGCTTCTTCCTGTGTTACTTCGAAACCACGCGGCGCTGCAACCTGCAATGTCCGTATTGCATGACGCGGACCGATCATCCCTCGCCCGGCGGCGAACTGAGCACCGATGAGGCGAAGACCCTGGTGCTCGACGAACTGGCCAAGGTCTCGTCCAACGTCGCCGTCGCCTTCTCCGGTGGCGAACACCTGCTCCGCGCCGACGCCTACGAACTTCTCGCCTACGCCGCCCGGCTCGGCATGTGGAGCTTCATCAACACCAACGGCAAGCTCCTCGTCGAGACCGACGCCGTCCGCAAGGCGGTCCAGGCCACCGACGGCCGCTTGGTCTTTGTGCTGCCCATCAACGCACTCGACCCACAGACCAATCAGGCCAGCCGGGACGACGGCCCCGCCACCGTGCTGGAGGCCGCCGATATCTGCCTCAAGCAGGGAGCCCCGTATTTCTTCCTGGTCACCATCTCCAAACAAAACCTCGCCGGGCTGGAGCAGACCATCCGGTTCCTCAGGCTCACCGGCGTCCCCATGCTCCGGGCCCCCTTCGTGCCCAGGGGCGCCGGCCAGAAGTTCCGCCACCTGTCGTTCGACGCCACCGATATGCGCGACATCATCCACCCGGCCCTCACCGCGAACCCCTTGGCCTACATCTCGTTCACGCCGTTCTTCGCCTCCCCGCAGGCGATGGAAGAACAGTGGCGCCGCTACGACGTCCAGATCGAGGGCCTCGGCTGCCAGGCGGGGCGCAGCTTCGCCGCCGTCGGCGCTGAGGGCCACATCGTCCCCTGCGTCCAACTGCTCGACAGCGGCTGCACGAACGCCAACGTCCGGCACCAGCCCTTGTCGGAGGTCATCACCGCATCCCCGCTGTTCACCGCGCTGCGCGAGCGCACCCAGCTCAAGGGGAAGTGCGGGAATTGCCGGTATACCCAGACCTGCGGCGGCTGCCGCGCCCTTGCCTACTACCATTCCGGCGACATTTTGGGCGAAGATCCTACCTGCTTTTTCCAGCCGGACGGGCCGGGCACCCGCTCTGACCTGGAGCAGGAGCAGACCGAACAGACCGACCGGTTCCTCCGCTTTCTGAAGTGCGGCGAGCCGTGGAAGTCTGTGTTCTGAGGCACCGATGCCAGGAGCCAAGTACGGTGTCGCCAGAACTTCCGGATTCGTCGATCCGCTCAGGAAGAATCTGTAGTCCGTCAGACTCCGTTTGGCACCGTTCGTCTTTGCTTCAGGTGCTTTTGGTGCCAGTTCAGCACCACTTTGGCACCGTTTAGACCGGTTTCGCCGAAGAAGCTCCTCGTTTCGCTCAAGAATTCGGACTCGAAACGGCCTGCCAAAATGGCAAATGCGCCCGACCCAATTGCGCCGCAAAGGCTTACGACAAAATGGCTTTGTTTCGCAAAAAAACATTGTGCGACTTATCCACGCAAACGTGGCGAGCGATGGCTGCGCAATTCTGTGCAATCCACCGCTCTACTAATATTATACCACACGCAGTAATGGTTGTCAAGCGGCCAGCCGATTTTTCCTGAGATTCCATGACAGGGTTCATCCGAGTCGGCCACTCACCGCAGAGAACGCAGAGGCCGGCGCCCTGCGCCGACAGGTCATGACCATAAACCCATTCCGCCACCGTGCCGGAATTCTGGGCACGCCATACTTATTCACCCACAGCTGAGTAATGGAACGCGACATGCAGCCGAAACTCCAAATCCGAAGCACCAAGTCCGGAGCAAATTCGAATGACCCAAGCACCAAATCCCAACAGAAACGCGTCTGCGGCGTTGTTTCGGCCATTTGGACATTCGTGCTTCGAGCTTGTCTCGGAGTTCGGATTTCGCGCTTTCGCACTCCGCGCGCCATCTCGCCGCCGCCCTTGGGAACGACTACGCCTACTTCTACAAGGCCGGCGGTGCCGACGGCACCGACACCCCCGGCCCGCACTGCACCGGCAAAGGCCCGGCGCTCCTGTCCATGTATGTGGGAGAGTCGGAGAAGGCGGTCCGCCAGGTCTTCCGCAAGGCGAAGCAGGCTGCCCCGTGCATCCTTTTCTTTGACGAAATCGACGCCCTGGTCCCAATCCGCGGTGCGGGCGGCACGGACTCGCACGTCGCCGAGCGCGTGATCAGCCAATTCCTCACCGAGTTGGACGGCGTGGAGGAACTGAACGGCGTTCTGGTGTTGGGCGCAACGAACCGCGCTGACCTCCTGGACCCGGCGGTCCTCCGCCCCGGGCGTTTCGACGTCCTGTTGGACATCCCCATGCCGGACTGCGATGGCCGAAAAGAGATATTTGAAGTCGCCTTGCGTGGGAAGCCGCTGAGTGAAGACGCGCGCGTCGACGATCTGGCGGCGTCCACTGAAGGGTTCAGCGGCGCGGACATCCA
>CAZDHT010000399.1:0-3341 GCA_964505325.1 uncultured Planctomycetota bacterium
ACGCCGTCGATCTGCCAGCCCAGAGGAATCACCTTGAACAGACGGGCGACGACGTCTCCTCCCGGCTCGCCGCCGCGCGTGGTGACGACCTCGAAGTCGACAGCCGGCGCCGGCGGGATGCCCACGGCGATCTTTTTCGCTGCCTGCACCGCGGCTTCGTATCGCTCGGCTCCGTCGCCAAATAGGTAGTCCCGGTCGCTGATCCCCAGACCGGCCGACGGCTGGACCGTGGTGCCCGTCCACCGCACGCGGTATCTACCGGCGGCGCGAAGGTAGTACGGGGTGCCAAACGTCCGGTGCGCTATTTGCCCGAGCCCGCCGGGCCTGATGGAGGGGAACTCGTACTTCTTTGGCGTGCCGCCCGTGCGCCCAGCGGCGTGCAGGTCGACGTCGACCTGCGCACTCTCGTGGGCTCTGGCCGGCCGCCTTTCCTGTGAGCCCACCAAGTACGCCAGGCGATAGCGCCCGCCGCGGCAGTCGCAACGGATGGGCTCCCTGCTCACGTTGCGGAACTCGACCAGGACGCGAATCCGCTCGCCTTGCTTGAACCCCCTCTTCGCCAGCACGATGCGGCTCTGCAGGCCGTTGACCGCCCTCCCCCACGGGCCGGCACGCGCGGCGGCTTGCTCCCACGCCTTCCGGTGCCGTTGAAGCCGCCCGAGCAGCCCGTCCATTGCGTCGGCCGCGTCGCCGTCGAGGGCCTCACGCAGCCCCTCCAGCCGCTTGAGCATCGACAGCCCCCAGCCGAGGTCCTCGCGCAGCATGACCTTCGCCGGGCCGGAAATGCGCAGCGAATAGACGGGCCTGCCCACGTCCGCGGTGCTTGTCCGCCCGATGAGGTTGATGCTCCGGTCCATGAAGCCATCCCGGACAAGGTGGTCGATGATCTTCGCCGCGCTTTCCGGAGTGATGGCGGCGCGGCGGCAGTAGTCCGGCCGCCACTTGCCCACGGGCTTCTGCGTGTAGAGGTCGAGGGAACGGTGCGGCCTGAGCCAGGGCTGCCGCCCGTGATACTGAAGGACCAGGCGGAAACGTTTGGTGCCCTTGAACAACTCGGCCCGCTGTTGAGCGGTGGGGCGCGGTGGCTTCGGCGCGGGCCCGGTCTTCGCAGGATCGCCGACCGCGGCGCCCTTGCCTTCCACGACGGAGAACGACACGGGCCGACTGTTGATGAATCCGGCCCAGTATTCCGCGCCGCGTTCCTCAGCGAACTTGTCCGGGCCTTTCACGAACGGGCGGTTGAACATGATCTGGTAAACGCCGGGCGGCAGGGTGCGGCGTCGCTCGAACGGTCGCTGCCCGTCCTTCGTCGTGCGAAGGAAGCCGAATCGGCGGCCGTCAAGCGACACGACAATCGTGTGTTCGCCGCCGGGGCGAAGGGTGATCGGAGGCGGCGGCACCCGGTCCACCCGCTCCAGCCGCCTCGCCCGCCACCAGCTCTTCCCGTCGGCCGCGGTGATCATGTGGTTCCACTCGGGGTAGTAGCCGGCGTCGTAGATGAGCACCGGCTGCTTGGTCACGTTCCGCAGGGTGGTACGGAAGACGAGCGGCTCGCCCTGCGTGAAGGTCGCCTTGGCGGGTCGGACGACCTCGACCAAGCCGCGGGTGACCGCAGCCGACGGCCGCCCCAGGCTGTGGACAAGATCGAGCACCAGCACCCGCGGCGCCTGCATCTTGGGGTACCACGCGGCGTTGAACTCCATCGTCGCGGGTCGCGGGAAGCCGTGCCGCTGGGCGAAGAATGTCAGATCAAACCGTGCCGTGCGGCGCTCCCCCTTCTTGAGACGCAGCGTGCGCGACCGCCGCAGCGCGTCCGGATCAGCGGTGAGCGGGACGTGCTGGTAGCCGCCCCCGCACGAGATGCCGACCGTCTCGGGAACGTCGGCCGGGCCACCGAGGGCCTCGACGGAAACGGTGCCGGTAATCGGCTCGAACCACCCGTGGACCAGCTTGTCGAAAGTCAGGCCGTAGCGGACACCCTTCGTGACCTTGCCCCAGCGGATCGTCTTCGGGTCGTGAGGCGCCGGCTGCTTCGTCACCGTGATCTTGAGCGGGTTGGAAAGAAGCGTCCCCGTCCACACCTCCTTGTGCTTGAGCTTCCCCGTCCACACCTCCTTGCCCTTGAGCTTCGGGGTATAGGAGTAATCGGCCTGGATGGCGTACGTGCCCGGCATGAACGCATGCCTCCCCAGGCCCGAGCGGATCGTTCGCCACCGATTCAGTATCGCCCTGAACTCGTACGTTTCTTTGGGCTCGAGCGTCCGCGCCGAAGGGAAACTAGCCGCCGTCATGGGAAACGACCGCCAAGGCCCCGCCGGGTCGCCGAGTCGGACCTCTTTTCCGCCCGGGGTCTTCACCACGAACCGCGTGAAGAACGTGTAGCCATACACCCCGTCGCGGTGTTCGAGCAGGCTGATCTTCTTGTCGGACAGGTTCTGGATGGTGAGCGTGACGGGGACGTCCTCGCCCAGCTTGAACGTTGCCTTCGCCGCCCGCAGTCGCGCCCGCAGGCCGTCCACCTCCTTGCCCCACGACTTGAGCATGCCTTGGGCCTCATCCGGCTGGGTGCCAATGGCTCCCGTGGCCTCTGCGGCATCGACGACGGCCTTGCGGTTCTCGGGCGTGTCAGCCAGTGCCTTGACGCCGAACCAAGCTCCGTCTTTCTGTCGGCGGACGATCCAGATGACGCGCGTGCCCGGCAGGAGCGGCGATCCGTGGAGACAACTGTAGTACAGAGCGATGACCTTGTCGGCCGGGCCGGACCGGGCAAGGACCTTCATCACCTCGGTCTTCTGGGGCCGCCGGACAATCGCTCCGGTGCCCGGCCCAATCTCCGTCGCGTCCACGGCTCGGCACACGGCGACAAACGCGACCCGGTCCTGCAGAGAGCCGAACTTGTCTGTGAACGCCCTCTTGACGCTCAGGCCTGTGCCGCCGGGCAGCCCGCGCTCCACCCGAATCTCGACGGGGTTGCTGACCACCCTGACCGGCTCCTTTCGGTCTTCAGCGGCGGGTACGGCCGAGAACGCGATGCGCACCGTGTGCTTGCCGGCGCTCAGCCGCAACTGCTTGTCGTCTTTGACGGACTGCCAGGTCCTCCGGAGCAGGATCGAGACGTCGTCGTATCGGCGATCGGGACCGAGCGGATACGGCCTCACGCGTGCGCTACCCGGCCACCGGTACCACCGGCTATCCACCTCGAACCTGAAAGACGCAAGGTCGCGATAGACCGTCACGCGGCGCGTGCCCAGGTTGCGCATGTCGATCTTGAAGACAGGCGCCTTGTCAAACGGCCAGGTCGTCTTGTCCGCGCGCAGCCGCGCCTGGATGCCCTCGACGTC
>CAZDHT010000400.1:0-3332 GCA_964505325.1 uncultured Planctomycetota bacterium
GGGCAGCCGCCCCAACTGCTGCACGGAATGGAACCGTGCTCGTTCGTGACTGCACATCTCTCTCGGTGCCATTGGCTGGCCTCCTTTCGATCAGGTTCTGGTGTCTGTCGTTCATCATTCGACTCATTGATCCCGCCCGGCCGCTTTCGCCGCCGGACGGGTATCCGGATTCATCCGTGTTCATCCGTGGTGAATTCTCCTTCTGCGCAATCTGCGTCATCTGCGTCTAACTTCTCCTCTTTCTCAGGCCGAGCAGCGCCATCCCGATCAGGCCGAGGCCCGCCGGCTCGGGGATGGGGGGGCCGCCGCCCTCGCCGAGCATGATGATGTTCTCCGGGCGGTTGGTGTAGTTGGCGAGGCCGCCGGGTGCCACGAGGCCCGCGCCCTGGATGCCGTTGTACTCGGACAACTCGCCGAGGTAGTAGACGTAGTCGTCCTCATTGACGATGTTCAGGTATCCGCCGGTGGTGAACTCGAGGCCGTAGCAGTAGAGCGCACTGCTCTTGGAGGCGAGTTCGAAGTTCACGTGGTTGGCGGCGGTGCCCTCGTCGGAGCCGATGATGAGCTTCCGCAGCGCGAAGTTGTCCGCGTCGAGGCCCGAGAAGTCGAACAGGTCGCCCGTGCCGCCGGCGTTGTGGTCGGTGCCGGCGTAGCGGAGGGTCTGGCTGGCGGGTTGCTCGCCGGCCATCTGAAGCTGGATCTGCGTCGTGTCCCACTTGATGTCGGGATAGAAGCCGGTGCCGGTGCCGTCGGAGTAGTAGTTGCTGCCGACGGTGAAGTTGCCTTCGAGCACGAGCCGCGCCACTTTGTTCACGGGTCCGGACGCCTCGATCCAGCAGCCACCAGTGCTGTAGCCGCTGTTGTTGCTGAAGTTCAGCGAGCCGAGGCCCTCTTTCTCCATGACGATCAGGTTGGGGCTGGTATCGGTGCCGACGGCGTTCACCTGAAGGTACGGACCGAATCGGGAGTCGCCGGTTGGCACGAACGTGAAGCCCTTGCCGCTGGCCGTCCCGGCGACAGATGCGTCGGCGCCGAAGGTGTGCGTGGTGCCGTCGGTGCGGCCGATGATGATCGGCTTGCTGTACGCGCTGGACGTGCCCTTGTTGTACAGGACGACCTCGAACCAACCGTCGATGACGCCGGTCCCGTTGTAGCCCATGGCCTCGACCGTCGTCGCGGCGCTGAAATCGACCGTTCGCGAGCCCACGTGGACGTTGCGATCTTTGTTCGTGCCGGTCACGTACACGTAGGCGGTGCCCGTGGCGTCGGGCAGGAACTCGAGCGTGCCTGTTCCACTGAAGCCGCCGTAGTTGGTGTAGTTGCCGGTGCAGTACTGCTTGTAGCCGGTGATGGAGAGCGTGTTGCCGGCGTTGATCTGGTAGTAGCTCGGATTGCTGTCGTTCAGTTGGAAGGCAATCCATCCGGCGGGCGTGATCGCGTTCCCGGTGGTGCCGGTGTAGTCCACCAGCACGTCGCGGTCGATGATGATGTCGCGGTTCTTGATGTTGCCCATGAGTTGCATGCCGCCGACCACGCCCGAACTGGCCGCGTCATGGGTCGCCGCGTCGTTGGCGGTGCCGAGGATGCCCACGTCGTCTTTGGTGCTCGGATACGATCCGCCGACGTCCCACTGGGTCGTGTCGGACCAGTTGCCGCCGGTCCCGCCGGTCCAATTGTACGTCGTGGCCCCGGCCACACCGGCCAGAAGCAACACAACCGCGATCGCTGCCGCCAATCCTCTGTGTAGCATTGCTACACCCCCTTTCCAAAAAAGAGACGATATACGCTTCGTCATCCGCATTACGCTGCCGCCACCGGCCGTCGCGTCCGGCCGATACTCTCGGCCGCGAGCGTGCTCCTGCACGCCGGACAATGCCACAGCTCGACGGGGGGCAGCCGCCCCAACTGCTGCACGGAATGGAACCGTGCTCGTTCGTGACTGCACATCTCTCTCGGTGCCATTGGCTGGCCTCCTTTCGATCAGGTTCTGGTGTCTGTCGTTCATCATTCGACTCATTGGTCCCGCCCGGCAGGTTTCCCCGCCGGACGGGAATCCGTCTTCATCCGTGGCTATCCGCGGCGAGTTCTCCTCTTTCTCAGGCTCATCAGCGCCAGGCCCATCAGGCCCAGCCCCGCGGGCTCGGGGACGGGCGGAACTTCGTACTCGATGATCAGCGTAGGGCGCAGGGTGCCGTCGTCCACGTACTCCCGGGAGTAGAAACGACCGCCGGCGCCGCTGCCCGAGTTGGAGCAGGTCATCTGGACGCCGGCGTTGAGCTGCGGGGCGCCTGCGTACGCGTCGGTGCCCAGCCAGCGCTGCGCCAGGTCCGTCACGTCCCATTCGACCCACACGCCCGCGCCGGCCCCGGCTGCGGTGGCTTCGAAATAGCCCGGGGCCCGCCGCGTGTTGCTGTCCCACCAGTTGTTCATGTCCACGACCCAGATGGCCTGGGGCTTGCCGGCGTCGTTGTCGGCGCGCATGTACAACTCATCGGTGCCGGTATCGTAGAAATACCCGAAGCCATTGCTGAACGTGGGGCCGGCAGCTTCCAGGAGTGCGAGGCTGGCGAACGCGTCGCCGGGTTCCTCGTAGGTGGTGACGTCGGCGGAGCGGAAGTAGGTCGTGTAGGATTCCAGGACCCAACGCCGCAGCGGGTCCGAGGGACTCTTCTGCCGGGGCCCGAGTGGGGCCGGGGGAGTGTACTTCCACGCGTTGCCCGCGGTGGCGACCCAGTCGGCGTCGGTCACCAGGGTGGGCCCGAGCCGGCTGCGGTGGGTGGCGCCGTCGACGTTGTCGCTGTAGGAACCATTCTCCGTGCCCTCCGCCCACGCCTGGCCCAACTGCTGAATCTTGTACTGGCTGCCGCCGTAGGCGTCGGAGTACTTGTACATCTTGAGCTTGGCCGAGATCACGCTGCCCGCGTTAATCGCATCCAGGCCCTCGAACGCAACGAGGATGACGTCGCTGTCAAAGCTGCTGTGGAAGGTGTACAGGCCCGTCACGCTTCCGCCCGACTGGCAGTAGCCCCCGGTCGGTCCCTGGTTGAACACCGTGTCCCGCGTGCCCGCGTATCCGTCCAACCCGTCACGCAGGATCGCCGTGTCCGCCTGCGCCACTGCCGCCAGAGCCACCACCAACACTGCCACACCAAACATACGCTTACGCATCGTAAGGCTCCTTTCTTCCCTCCCGAGTTCACTCTCTCTCGAACGTCCAACACACATTGCTCTTCTGTCTCTGACCTCCTTTCTCTTATTTCTTGCTCTGGTTTCCGTCATTTCGCTTTGTGTCTTATGGACCTCCTTTCTTTGTGTTCTTGAACTGGTTTCCG
>CAZDHT010000401.1:0-3323 GCA_964505325.1 uncultured Planctomycetota bacterium
GACCATCCGGCGTCGTGAACACCACGTCGTCGGCCTTGGCTTGCGTGGCGGCTTTGCGCACACGAAGCAGCATGCTCCGCATGGCCTTCGACATCGGGATGTCACGACAGCCGCTCCGTGTCTTGGGCGTCCACTCGGTCTTCTGATCGCCGTTGATGACGACGATGTTCCGGTCGAAGTCTACGTCTCGCCAGCGGAGGTGCTCCATCTCACCCCGACGGCACCCAGTCATTGCGACAAAGGCGATGGCGTCTCGGGCATCCGGACGCACTTCCTGGATGATCTGGCGTACTTGCTCGACGGGCCACGGGACGATGTCCCTATTCGGATCTTCATCAACGCCGAAACGTTCGACGTCAGTTACGGGGTTCGCCGATATGATCTTGAGCTTGACGGCCCGCTTGAAGATCGTGGCCAACAGGGAGAGTTCCTTGTTGATCCCGCGCTTGGTGATGGGGACCTTGCTCTTGTTGTGGAACCGCGTCTCCTTCGACCGCCAGACCATGTAGTCGTCGAACACCGGGGTGGCGAGGTCCTTCATCCTGAGCCCCGGGTACTTGGCCTTCAGGAATCGTGTCAGGTTGTTGACGGTGTCCTCGTCCTTGTTGTAGGTCGCCGGCTTGATCGACTTCTTGACCTCAGCCGCCTCCTTACGATAACGGACGAAGTCCTGCAACCAAGTCACCACCTCGATGTTGCTGTTGACTCCTTTGCTGCCGCTGCCGTTGTCGCGACTAATCACCCACTGGTGCCATTTGTGCTTGGCTTCCGCAAGGTCGGCGGTGTGCAGACTGACGGCGTACCGCGTCTTCCCTTCGTAGTATCGGATGAAGTACGAGCCATAGGGTCTGCCGTTTTTCTTCTTTCGCAAGAGACAGCCTTCGCCGTGCGAAGAACGTCTTCTCACCATGTTGTTCTCCTTCAGAAGCTGTGCGGGTTGATCTTGAAGTAAAGGAGCAGGGAATCACGGACGTACCGCACACGGCAACGTCTGCCCCGCTGGATGTAGGTGGACGGAGGGAGCTCACCTCCTACGACGGATATTGCCCAGGGTCTTGGCGGGGATGCCAAGCAGAGCGGCAGCGTCGCGTTCATCTAGCAGTTGCTGTTGCGGCAGTCCTGCCGACCGCTGAAGCTCATCCAGCAGCCCGCTTATCGGGGGGTTGTTGAGAATCTCCCGCAGGGTGTAAAGGGCCTCGCATAGTCCCGTGTCGGGCTCGGCCAGCCTCGGGCGGTCCCGCCTGTTGACCTCTGTCTCGCGCATCTTTCAGCCTCACAGCACGTACTCCTTCGTCTGCTGCTCGGCTGGGACGATGCCCGAGGCCTGGACCTGCTCACCGGGTGAGTGCCGGTCCGTTGCCAGACGGCCGACGGTGCACGTGGGCTACCGCGTCGACACGCCGGCTGTGCCCATCGAGAACGTCGTTCAAAGCACGGCAAGGGACGTGTTGGCCCGGATGATTCTGATGCTTGAGGAGCAGAACCTGCCCGTCGTACTCCACGCGCACGACGAGGTGGTTGTGGAGGTGCCCAGCTCCAAAGGACAGGAAGCTCGATCGCGCTTGCAGTCCGTAATGTCTGCTGCTGACCCACGCTGTCCGGGCTTGCCGTTGGCCTGTGAGGCCGTCATGGCGACGCGGTACGAGAAGGATAGCAGCGGTTAGTTCTTGGCGGACACTGTGGTGGCCGCCGCAGGCTGTTCTGGTAACCCGATTGATCAGGAAGGAGGAACGAGAATGCAGAAGCCCGACCAAGCCAATGGAGCCCGAGAAGAACAGGACGAGCCGAAGCAAGCTCGGGACCGTATCGATGCATTTCGAAGAGCGGCAGGACAGGACTCCCGGGATCTGCTCAGCCGTCTGGAGGAGACGTGGAGCGACGAGGACCCGGGCCCGGACGAAGACACGTTGGCTCGCATGCGAGCGCACGCCATGGATATTCTTGACACGGCAGGCGAGCTCCCTGACGAGGTCTTCGTCGCCGCGATCACCGATGTCATCATCCAGTTGGCCTGTTGGTGTCCGGCTCCGCTGGGGATCCTCGCGCTCGAAGAGGCGAGGGAGACGGCCGCCCGGTTCTTCGGCGAGGACTTCGCCGGCGTGCTCGAAGAAGCAGGAAGGGCCAAGGCTCGGCGTGAGAAACCACGACGTCCCGAGTAATGGCGAAGTTGCTCTGGCGGGCGCGGTTCCGCGCCCTCAACTCGTGCAATGATGGAAATTGAAGATGAGTAACAGCAAGACCAAGATGGCAGCGGACACGTCTCACAACCCAGGAGTCCCATCGATCGAGCCGCCGACCCGCACGGGGATCCTGCGGTTCCTGGTCGATCTCAAGGAGCAGGGGCCGCCAGCACCCGACGTTGTACACGATCTGATGCGCGATGTGCTCAGCCGCGATATGTTCCCCGAAGCTGGCGTCCTGTTGGCGCACGCGCCGGGCGGCAAGGGGGAACAGCGGAATATACTTCTCGAGCTTGGGGCTCTTTATGTGACGAGGGGGAACTACACGGCGGCGTTCGAGGTGTTTCGGGAGGTGGTCCGGAATGATCCGAATCTGGGTGAGTGGGATTCGATCGAACCCTTCTGCGATCCGGACAGCCCGCTCCGCCACGTCCTCGGTCTCGCGTTGCTCTGCGAGGGACGGGCTCAGCACGCGCTGTCGGAGTTCCAAATCGTCGCTCGCTCGAGCTGGGGACGCGACGTCCGCTTCAGCTATGGAACCCTCCGCGACCTTGCGTGCGCCTATGATCAGCTCGGCGACCGAGACAAGGCGAGAGAGGCCTGGGACCAGTATTGGCGAGGCTTCGCAGAGGCATTGACTCATTGATGGCCCAGTGTGTGTGCTCGAAACGGCCGCCGGCGCTTGTCCGGCGACCAGGACGACATTGGAGGAAACCCGATGAATATCCCGACGGAGACAAAACCCCCCGTTACCCCAGGCGGGTACGAGGCGCTCGTGGAAGAGGCGAAGAAGCCGATCGTACAGGCCCGCAGACGGCTCTTGGCGTACTATTGGGAACTGGGGAGGGTCGCCGCCGATGCACTCAAGCCGGAGTTCGGAAGCCGGACTGTCGAGCGATTTGCCAAGGACCTTGGGCTCGAGTGCGCGACGGTGCATTTCGCCGTCCAGTTTTACGACAGCTATCGATCGAAGCAGGCCCTCGAGAAGGTGAGCGAGCGGGGGCTCTCGCGGCCCTGGTTGCCGTGGATGACTCGTCGCACGCCAGACGCCTCCACCTCGCGCTTCAGCCGCTTGACCTGGCGGATGCTGCGTCCAAGCGCCGATGCCGCCTCCGCGTTCGTCATGCGGCCCTCGATGGCCGC
>CAZDHT010000402.1:0-3305 GCA_964505325.1 uncultured Planctomycetota bacterium
TGCTGGCGGCGCTGCTCGTGGTCACGGTGGCGGAGGGCGGCCAGAAGAAGCCGATGCCGATGAGCGGAGGAGTATCCTTCAACTCCAGAGTGGCCTTCGACGTGTACGCGCTGAAGGCGCCCGACGAGGAGCCCGAACTCATCGGCAGCACGCCCTCGGAGAAGCCGCTTCAGATATCGCGGTGCCTTTCCTGGTGGGTGGAGCCGCGCCGCCCCGTGGATATGAAGAAGGTCCGAGCGGAGGTCGAAGCCAAGGGGATCCCAGGTTTGCGGTTGAGGTACGCCGAGGACGGTGACCTGGCGCACCTGAAGGGCCTGACGGCGCTGAAGTCGCTCAGCCTGTGGGGCACGAACGTCACGGACGGTGACCTGGCGCACCTGAAGGGCCTGACGGCGCTGGAGGGGCTCGACCTCACATGGTGCACGCAGGTGACGGACGCGGGGGTCGCCGAGCTTAAGAAGGCCCTGCCCGGTCTGACGATCAGGAGATAGCGCAACCGGCCGCTGTCGGGCCGGCTGCGGCGGCTGGATCGGCGGAGTGCTTTCCTCTCCGCCATTTGGCAGGCAAGAATCCCTGCCCCGCCAGCCATCAACCCCCAGGGCCGTCGGCCCTTCCCTCCACGGCATTTCGTGGTACAATCGCGCTGAAGGCGACATCGTCTTGAACGGCCAGAACACGCTGAACAAGGAGGGGCGAAGGTGTCTAGACTGGCACTGTTGTTGGCAATGGTGGCGGCGTTCGTGCCGAGCGCTCTGGGGATGGACATCACGGTGCCGCTGACCGTGACCGAGCGGGCGGGTGTGCCGCGCGTGGCCAATCACGTCAACTCGGGCGTGCCGCTGCCGGTCGGCGCGGTCAAGGACGTCGGCGAGCTGGCGCTGTTCACCGCCGACGGCAAGCCGGTAAACGCGCAGATCGTCGAGCGCTGCCGGTGGCTGAAGGACAAGAGCCTCAAGTTCGTCACCGTCCATTTCCTGTGCGACGTCCCCGCCAAGGGCACGGCGAAGTACGTCCTCAAGACAGCGAAGGCCACGCCGGCGAAGACGCTGAAGACGCAGGCGACCGCTGACGCCGTCGCCGTCGACACCGGCGCGGTGAAGTTCGTCGTGAAGAAGCAGGGCTACAACCTGTTTGACCAGGTGTGGCTCGGCGGCAAGGAGGTCGTGGCGCCGGGCACCGTGAAGCTGACGCTCGTCGCGACCGAAGGTGAGTACCGTGTCGCCGGCAAGCTGGCGAAGGTCGCAAGCGAGAGCGACGTCGTGAAGGTCACGCCCGTGGTGAAGACGCTCGAGCTGGAGGAGAACGGCCCCGTCCGCGCGGTGGTCAAGGTCACCGGCGAGTTCGCGAAGGAGAACGGCCCCTCGACGGGGCTCGGGGCAGGCAAGACGCTCGACTTCGTCGCTCGCTATTACGCGCTCGCGGGCAGCCCGTCCGTCCGCGTTGTCTTCACGGTCACCAACCGCGTCGGGAAGAAGTTCGCATCGTTCATCGGCGTCCGCGAGCTGAGCATGACCGTCCCGTTGAAAGGCGGCGGTGACCGGGGCCACCAATTCCCACGGGGCGCGGGTTCAACCACCGTCGGCCCGTCGGACCCCGCGGGCAGGACGACGCTTCTTCAGCTCGATGGCAAAGTTGTGCAATACGCTTGGTATCCCAGACGAGGCGACCCCGGCTACACGGAGGTCAGGCAGAGCGCGCGGTCGTTTGGCTGGGCGGCGCTCGCCGGTAAGGAGGCGGCGCTCGCCGTCGGCGTCCGCTACTTCGGCCAGTTGTATCCAAAGGGCTTTGAACTGCGCGGCGACGGCGCGGTCAAGGTGATGCTCGTGGCTCCGGGCAAGAGCCCCTCGTGCGCGGGCGCGTCCGGCGTGCCATTCTTCACCGGCGCGGCACGGACCCACGAGATCCTGTTCGCGTTCCGCGGCCCGGGCGACATCGGCTTCGACAAGCCCTCCCGCGGCGACGCCGCTCGCGCGATGGGCGTGGTCGACCCACTGTTCGCTGTGGCGCCGACCGACTGGTACTGCCAGAAGACGAACGGCTTCGGCCGGCTGGTCGACGCGAGGCTCGACAACTTCAAACCGGAGCACCAGCCGCTGGTCAAGAAGTTCCAGGCGAACCTGGAGAACTCGTTCAAGACCGTGCTCGGCCGCAAGAGCGGCAAGAGCAACCGCGGGATGGAGGAGTACGGCTTCTTCAACTGGGGCGCGGGCGTCCACCATGGCTCGGTGGTCAAGGGCACTTGGCTCGACACCGGCTGGAACGGCAACTACTACGACTTCCCGTTCGCGCTGATGGTCAACTTCGTCCGCACGGGCGACCCGGTCTACTGGGACATCGCCCAGGCGCACGCCCTGCATATTGCCGACGTCGACGTGTGCCACTGGCACCCGACCAACCGGCGCCTCAACGGCATCGAGCACGTCTGCTACTCGATCGGGCACTTCCGCCAGTTCTGGCGGTCCGAGCCGTTCGGCGTCAGCGGCAACGCCGACTCCACCAAGAACCAGAGCCTGTACCACTGCTACTACATGACCGGCGACCGGCGGTACCTGGACGTCGCCCGCCTGGTCAGCGACTACAACGCCGTCCACGGCGGCGGCGCGCTCCGCGCCCGCGGCAACCGCATGACAGGGCTCTACGGCTCGTACGAACAGACGCACGACCCGAAGCACCTGAAGCGCTGGAAGGACTTCGTCTACAAGCAGGGCATCGGGCTGGCCAAGTCGCGCGGCGTCAAGAAGTGGGACCAGGAGTGGATGTACGGAATGGCCGCTGAGGGCCTGATGACTTACTACCGGACCACCGGCGACCTGATGGGCGCCGAGGCCGTGCGCACCTGCTGCGATTCGCTCGTCAGCGTCTTCTGGGACGCGGGACGGAAGGCGACGAAGACGCTTCCGGGCTTCAGCCTGATCTGTTTCGGCTACGCCTACGAGCTGACCGGCGACGAGGAGTACCTGAAGAAGGGGCTCGGCCAGCTCGCGGCGATGGGCGGCGCCAGCCGGACCAAGTCGTTCGCCCAGCAGTTCCGCATCTCTCCCCAATTCCTCACCTATCTGGCCAAGGACTACACGCCGCCCAAGCCGGTGCTGACCGAGAAGCGCCTCTTCGAGGCACCCAAGCCCAAGCCACCGAAACCGCCGAAGCCCAAGGTGTCCGGCGGCAAAGGCGAGTTCCCCGTCACCCGCGACATCCGCATCATGACCCACCGCAGCGAGGCTGAGTTCAACGGCGGCGGCGGCACCATCGTCCGGGTGCGCAACGCAAACTCGAAGTCCGGCGAATTCCCGATCCTCGACTTCGAC
>CAZDHT010000403.1:0-3278 GCA_964505325.1 uncultured Planctomycetota bacterium
CGGCCCGAAGATCATCGGCGCCGGCAAGCCGCCCGTGCTTGGCAAGGGGGTCACGTGTATCGCCGACGCGCTTCGACTTGTCTCCCTCACGCCGACGCGCCTCGGCGATTCCATTCTCCTTCGCGGCAGAATCCGCTGAGACGAATCAGGTGAGCGGCCGTCCAAGCGCGGTCTCGTAGACGGCGAGGACGTTGTCGACGGGCACGTCCGCCTGGAAGGCGTGGGCGGGGCCGAGGAGGTATCCGCCGTTCTCACCGAGCACGTGGATCAGGTGACGGACCTCCGCGCGGACCTGGTCGGGCGTGGCGCGGGGCAACAGCTCCTGGGTGTCGATCGCGCCGTCGAACGTGATCGCGCCGCCGAAGTCCCGCTTCAGCGCTTCGGGTTCCATTCCCGCCGCGAGGGTCTGCACGGGATTGAGCACGTCGACGCCGATCTCGATCAGGTCGGGGATGATCGGCCGCAGCCCGCCGCAGCAGTGGTAGCGGATGGCGACCCCGTACGGCTTGCACAGGCGGATGAACTCGGCCATTCGCGGCTTGAGGTACTCGCGCCACATGGCGGGGCTCATGAACAGCCCCGTCTGGCTGGCGACGTCATCGTTGTATTCGACGATGTCGATGCGGCCGTCGGCTGCGTCGAGGATCCGCCGTGTGCGCTCCATCAGGTACGGCTGGACGTGGTCCATCAGGCGGTGCGCGCGGCCGGGGTTGGAGGCGAGATCGAGCAGGAACTCGTCGAACCCGCGCAGGAACCAACTGATCTCGAAGATGCCGCGGCTGTGCGTGCGGACGTAACAGTCGGCGAGCGCGTCGGCGTCGGCGGCAACGGTCGAGTAGTCCCACAGGCCGGCGCTCGGCCAGGGGTATGCGTCAAGCTGATGGTCAGATTCCAGCCCCTTGAGCGGGCCCTCGGCGAGGTCCATGTAGAAGCCGGTCTCGGTCTGGTTGGGGACGAAGCCGACCCCCCAGATATCACGATGGACCCCGTCGGGCGTGACCTCGACGGTGGGGTCCGCGTAGGCGAGCGGCGCGGTCTCCCCCTTGAAGCGGGGCTGCACGAGCCGGATGTCCGCGCCGAGCCGTTCGAGGAGCTCTTCATCCGTATCGACGTTCAGGCGCTGTTTTAGCGCGGCGGTGATCTCGTCGCGGGCGTAGTAGTCGATGGGCACCCGGTCGGGCGAGCGGTGAGCGATGGCTGTCTTGACGCGTTCCTTGGCCGTCATGCGCTCGCTCACTTCATGAGCTCGCGGAGCCTGCGGCCGACCTGCTCGAGGAGGAGCTTCTCGTCCGCCTTCTCGAGGGCTTTGAACTTAGGGCTGGCGGCTGTCGCTTCGCGGATCCATTCCTTGGCGAACGCGCCGCTCCGGACCTCGGCGAGGATTCGCTTCATCTCCTTGCGCGCGGCGGCGCCGATGATCCGCGGGCCGCGGGTCAGGTCGCCGTACTCGGCGGTGTTACTGACGGCGCGGCGCATATGGGTCAGGCCGCCCTCGGCGAGCAACTCGACGATCAGCGACAGCTCGTGCATCACCTCGAAGTAGGCGACCTCGGGCTGATAGCCGGCCTCGACCAGGGTCTCGAACCCCGCCTTGATGAGCGCCGCTGTGCCGCCGCACAGGACGGCCTGCTCGCCGAAAAGATCGGCCTCGGTCTCCTCGGCGAAGGTGGTCCGGATGCAGCACGCCCGCATGCCGCCGATCGCCTTGGCATAGGCCAGCGCGATCCGCAGGGCCTTCCGCGACGCATCCTGATGCACCGCGACCAGGCTGGCCAGACCGCGCCCGGCCACGAACTCGGACCGGAGATGCCGGCCGGGGCCCTTGGGCGAGACCATAATGACATCGACGCCGGACGGCGGGACGATCCGGCCGTAGCGGATATTGAAGCCGTGGGCGAACGCCAGCACCTTGCCCTTGCGGAGCCCGGGCCGGACGTTCTCCTCGTAGACATCCGCCATCACCTCGTCGGGCACGAGCATCATGATCACGCCGGCCCGCTCGGCGGCGTCGGAGACGGAAACGGGTTTGAAGCCGTCCCGGACGGCGCGGCGGTAGCCAGCGCCCTTCCTCTGGCCGACGATGACATCAATCCCGCTGTCCCGGAGGTTCAGCGCGTGGGCGTGGCCCTGGTTGCCGTAGCCGATGACGGCGACGGTCTTGCGGTTGAGATGCGCCAGGTTGCCGTCTTTCTCGAGGTAGAATCTAGCCATGAAGTTCTTCTAGTTTCTCCTTCGGCCTCCGGTCCCCTTCGCGGTGCCGGCGCTCTTCTTCGCTCTTTCTTTGGGACGCAGCGCGCGGGTGGCCTTGCCCGCCAGCCACATCTCGGAGTTGCCCATCGCGTCGAGCTCTTTGGTCAACTGCTTCTGGTAGTCGGGCTTGCCACAGGCGGAGAGGACGCGTCTCGTTTCCGCGCCGGAGGCCACCCGTTTGTAGAGCTGTTTGAACACGGGCGCGACGGCCTTCTTGAACCTCGGCCGCCAATCCAGGGCGCCGCGCTGCGCGGTGGCCGAGCAGTTGGCGTACATCCAGTCCATGCCGTTCTCGCTGACGAGACGGATGAGGCTCTCGGTCAGTTCCTCCACCGTCTCGTTGAACGCCTCGCTGGGGCTGTGTCCGTGCTTGCGGAGGCATTCATACTGCGCCTCCATCAGCCCGGTGAGGGCGCCCATCAGCACGCCGCGCTCACCGGTCAGATCGCTGTAGACCTCGCGCCGGAACGTGGTGGGGAACAGGTAGCCCGAGCCGATGGCGATGCCGATGGCGATGCACCGGTCCCTGGCGCGGCCGGTGGCGTCCTGCTCGACCGCGAAGCTGGCGTTGATGCCGGCGCCGGAGAGGAAGTTGCGCCGGAGCGACGTGCCCGAGCCCTTGGGCGCGACCATGATGACGTCGACGCCGGCGGGCGGGACCACGCGGGTCTGGTCTTTGTAGACGATGGAGAACCCGTGTGAGAAGTAGAGCGCGTCGCCGGGGTCGAGGCATTTCTTGACGGTGGGCCAGATGGCTTTCTGGGCGGCGTCGGAGACGAGCATCTGGATGATCGTGCCGCGCTTGCAGGCCTCTTCGATGTCGAACAGGGTCTTGCCGGGCTTCCATCCGTCCCGGACGGCGCGGTTCCAGTCCTTCCGGAACCTCTTGGCCTGGCCGACGATCACGTTGAAGCCGTTGTCTTTCATGTTCAACGATTGCGCCGGCCCCTGCACGCCGTAGCCGATCACCGCGATGGTCTCGTCCTTGAGGACCCGCCGCGCCTTCGCGACGGGGAACTCCTTGCGCA
>CAZDHT010000404.1:0-3248 GCA_964505325.1 uncultured Planctomycetota bacterium
TGGCGACAACGATGTAGTCGGCCTCGGCCGCGTGGCGGTCCAGCAGCACCGGGATGTCGCGCTCGCGTTCGGTGATCGGGTTGGCAAGGACCGGGTAGGTCGGGATCGCGCCGAACGCGAGGAACAGGTCCCGCATGTCCTCGATGGAGAGAAACGCGTCGGGCGACTCCTGAACGAAGCACGGCCCGCCCGCCTTGAGGAGCTTCGAGCGGATGAGATTCTGGAGGGACGCATCGTCGTCCGAGCCAGGCTCGGCCTCGCAGAGCCGGGCCACCAGGTCGATCAGCGCAGAGCCGGTCGTCCCGGCGGCCTCGCGCAGACGGAGCAGGACGGCCTTCGAGATATGCCGTTCGGTCGCGTTGCCGCGCGGCGTCAGGCCGAGCACGTCATCCCACGTGGGCCCTTCCACGTTCATCCGTTCCCGGAAGAGCTTGCGGACCTTATCGGTCATTTCGCGGTTGCGTTGTTCGAGCGCTGCGCGCATCTTCGACAGGTTCTTCATCGCGGGGGAGTCGTCGGGCGGGACGCGCGTGACGCCCTTGGCGCAGAGGTACGTGCGGCCCGGGTTGCCGGGGTCGTTGGTCAACTCGCCGCGAACCTCGGCCTCGCGGTCCATGGCGACCGCTTCCATCGAGAACGTGGCCGGGATGCGGGCGGCCTTGCACGCCTTGCGGAACTCCTTGTGCCCGGCGATTGTGTAGTGGTCGTTGATGCCGAGCACCGCGACCCCCTCCTGAACCGCCTGCCACACGGCCTCGGTGGGCGAACGAAACACGCTGAACGATTCGTTGGTGTGGATGTGCAGGTTCGTGCCGCGGCGTGGACGTGGCTCGACAGTCTTGCACAGCGCGCGGAGCGCGGCGAGGCGGCTCTGCATCTCGCCGCGGTAGAGATCGCGCTCGGTCATGCTGACAGGTCCTATAGGTCCGATAGGACCTATTACCCTATCCTATCGCACCATCACCTGCCCGCCGTCAACGACCAGCGTCTGTCCGGTAATGCAGCGGGCCTGGTCGGAACAGAGGAAGCACACGGCGGCGGCAACGTCCGACCGCTTGATCTCGCGTTTCAGAGCGGTCAGCGAGACGTAATGCGGGATCACCTCGTCCGGCTGGATCCCCTTCTTCTCGGCGCAGGTCTTGATGTACTCGGGGTTCCAGATCTTCGACCCTTCGAAGACGTTGCCCGGCGCGACGGCGTTGACCCGGATGCCGTCCTCGCCCAGCTCCAGCGCCCAGCCGCGCATCAGGTGCAGTTCGCCCGCCTTGGTCGCGTTGTAGGCGGAGTTGGCTCTCGACGCGTCCAGGCCACTCTTGGAAGAGACCATCACCATCGAGCCGCCGTGGCCCTGCGCCTGCATGGTCCGGGCCGCCTCGCGCGCCACCAGGAAGTAGCCCGTCAGGTTGATCTCCAGCGCCCGCCGCCATTGGTCCACAGGCATGTCGACCAGCATGTGGGCCGGCGCGATGCCCGCCGCGCAGACGACGACGTCCACCCCGCCCCAGTGCCGCACAACGCGGTCGAAGCCGAGCATGACCTGATGTTCGTCGGTGACGTCCATCTCGACGGCGAGGACCCGGGCCGGCTCGCAAGCCGCGTCGACGGCGGCCGCCAGGCCCGGCTGGTCGATATCGCAGAAAGCAACCGCCGCTCCCGCGTCGACCAGTCCCTCCGCAATGCCCAGGCCGAGCCCCGATGCGGCGCCTGTCACGACCGCGACCTTCCCGCTCAGCAGGCCCCGCGCGCGGTCGAGGAGCCGGGCACGGTAATGCTCGACCTCCCAGTTGATGATGAAATCGGCGGAAGAGCTGTGCAGATTGTGCACGCCGCCCCGGCCGGCGGCCAGCCGGATCGTCTTCGCGGCGCAGGAGGCGACCTCCTCGATCACGTTCAGCTTGCCGGGATCGTCCGAGACCAAAAACGCCCCCACGTCCTTCACCAGCGCGACGCGCGGCGGGGATGGCTCGTCGAGGGATGCTTGCAGGGCCGGCGCTAGTTCGAGCAGATTCCTTGCTAAGATCGAGCGGGCGCCGGTGTAGACGATCTGGTCGGGGGTAAGCGCGCCCTCGGCGAGCACATGGGCGATCTCGCGGTTCACGGCGGCGTTGGCGAGCTCGGGGTCTTGTGACAGGCGCGCGAACACCGGTCCTTTGCCTTTCTCGTGGAACGTCCGGCGTATCCAGGCCATCGCCTTGCGCGAGTCGGCGGCATCGGGCGGGGCGGCGGGCGCGAGCGGGCCCGCGGTCCCTTCGAAGTACGCCTCGCAGCGGCCGACCCAATCTTCGTGCAGGGCGATACATTGCTCCGCATCATCGGCGGAGACGAAGATACCGTGGTTCTCGAGCATCAGCACCTGCGGCGCGGCCCCGTGCTCCTCTTTGTACGCTTCGAGCGCCCGCTTGATCGCCACGGCGAGCGTGTAGCCGGGGTCTGCGTACGGTATCCACAACGGGGCCGGCTCGTCGTTGCGAGCGAGTTCCTTCATTGCCGCTTCGCCGGGGCCGCAGGTCAGCGCATTGACCGCCGACGGATGCGTGTGGATGACCACCCTGCCCAGCAGTGCGTGGAGCGCCGCCTCGACCGACGGCCGGCCGCCGACCTCGCTCAGCACGCACGACTGCTGATGGGCGAGCACGCGTGACTCGCGCTCGTGCGTCGGCAGATCGTCCAGCCCGGCGAGGTCGAAGATGGAGACCAGCTTATCGAGGTCCATTTCTACCCAGCCGGCGGACTCGGACATGTCGGCGAGCGCGGTGCCGCTGGCCTTGACGGCCATGATCGTGGCGTCCGGTGATTTGACCGACGTGTTCCCCCCGCCGCCCTGGACGTACTCGGGCTGGCTGCCCACTGTGTGCGAGATCTCAATCAACTGGGTCAGCGACTGTTCGTCCATCGGTCCCCCTACTCGCAATTGACCACGATCTTGATGCCGCGGCCGGCCTCGACGGTGGCGTAGGCCTCGGCGATGTCATCCAGCGCGAAGACGTGCGTGACGAACTTCGACGCGGGAAGGTCGCCGCGCGTGACCATCTCCAACGCCTGCCGATAGTGCCGGAGGTTGGATGCGAAGGCGCCGAATACGGAGATCTCACTGTAATGGAGGTGGTTCGTGTCGATGGGCAGGACCGGATCGTCCTTGGGGATGCCGGCGAAGAAGGAAATGCGGGCCTTCTGACGGGCCAATTGCAGCGCATAGTCCTGCACCGCCTTGACCGAGCACGCGGTGACGACGACGTCGAACTTCTCTT
>CAZDHT010000405.1:0-3216 GCA_964505325.1 uncultured Planctomycetota bacterium
TGAACATCGTCACGTGGTTGCACCCGATTGGGACAGCGCCGCGCTTCATCCCGTTCGTCTTGGCCGCAATCTCGTCGGCGGTCAGCAGGTCCGCGTCACCCTCGTCGTCGGGCAGCGGTTCATTCTGGTACTCCGCCCAGAAGGCCGCCTCATCCTGGAGCTTCAGGTTCATCGCGTGCTGGACCGCCGAGAGTTCATCTTGGTTGTGGCGCTCCGGCCAGGCGATGCTCGCACCGGCGTCCATCGCCTCGCGATGCTCGCGGTAGAACTCCGTCGCCTGCTTGCCGTCGCCATCATTGCGCAGGCTGTCGGCGCGGATCTGCGCGTACTCCGCCCACAGCTTCTCGTTTTTCGGGAAGGCGTAGACCATCCGAGTGCGCTCGCCCTGCCATTCGGGGTGCTTGTCCCGGTCGAGGATGCGGTCGGCCATGTCGTCGGGGCGGACCACGGTCAGCGTCATCAGCGCCGCGATCTTCTCGCCGGGGCCGGCCAGGCCGAGCACCGCGCCGGACAGGATGCTCTCGCGCGTGGCGCACTGCGACGGGCTTCGGGCTGACTCGTCGGTCTGCGGGTCGTCGAGCACCACCAGCGACGGCCGCACGGTCCGACCGTCCGGGCGTTTGAACTTCATCCCGCGCATGCCGCCGGTGAGGCCGGTGACCTTGATGATCGCCGCGCTCGCCCGGCTACCGGGGATGGTGGGCAGTACGATTTCCTTGGCTGTCCACCCGATCTGAGTGCGCTCGCCCTGGTAGAGCTGCCCGGCGCAGCGGTTCGGAATGCCTTCGAGACAGTGGATCGGATACACCGCCTCGGGGAAGTCCTCGAGCAGGCGGTCGTTCCCTTCCAGCTCGGTCTTGATGCTGTCCAGCATCGCGGCGGCATGACCCTCATCACTTCCGATCAGGCACACGAATGCCCGTTCGCCAATCAGGATCGCCCACAGGCAGGCGCACTCGACCAGCGACGTCTTGCCGCTGCCGCGCGGCATGGCGATGGCGTACTGCCCGCCGCGCAACACCACCTCCTCGATCCGGGCGATCACCTTCAGATGGTCGTCCGACCAGGCCAGGTGGAACGTGTCTGGGAAGTACGCCTCGCAGAAGAACCGGAAGTCGGTGGACGCGCGTTCCCGCCGCTGTGGATCGATCACCTCGGGCAGGTCGCCGATGTCGCGGCCCGACTGCGACAGCGCTCGGTTGCGCGCCGCGGCGGCTTCCTTCATCGCCTCGTAGCCGCCGGGCTCTTTCCTCGGCTTCGGCGTGTGCCGGTCGCGGGCCAGCCAGGCGGTGTAGCGCACCAGGTCGATGGTCTTGCCATCGCCGATCCGATAGCCGGCGCGGTTCCGCTGCTGGTAGATGGTGTGCGGCCTGACAACCTCGCCGAACGAGTTCAGCAACTGGGCCAGTTCGGCGGGTCGGAGGTGCCGTGGGTCAATCTTCGCCATCGGCACCCTCCGCCGGCTCGATGGGCGGCGCCCAGTTCAGCCAGGCCGCGTACTGGATGAGGTTGATGCGGCCGTCCGGCCCCACGGGCGCCCCGGCGTCGATGTCGGCCCGGAGCATATCTTCTGATATGCCAAGCAGTTGAGACGCCTGCGCGACGGTCAGGGCCATCGGGTCGATGTTCGGTTTCGCGTGTGCTGCGTTGTCGGCGGTCATATAGGCACTTTCCCCGGAAATCGTCGCGGGCTATTTTCGGCGATGCACATAACCATTGCATTCCCAAAGACATATGTGATCGCAAGTTTCTGAGAAAGGCCTTCCCTGCGGCCGAAAATGATGGCTGAATGTCAGTGGTGAACGATGCATAAGGCCTTGAAACGAAGGAGGATAGAGATGGCCAAGGAGAAGAAAAAGAAGGCGCGAAAGATGGTCGGGTACGCCCTGAAGCACGTATGGACGGGCACCTGGTGGGACGGGAAGGCCTGGGTCAAGGGCAAGGCCAACGCAAAGGTCTACCGGACCTGGCAGGCGGCCGACCGAGCGAACGACGCCCGCCGCGCCGAGCTGGCCAAGGCCGGCCGCAACTGGCACGTAGCCGAGTGCGAAGTCTACGCCTGAACGGAAAGGAGCAGGACGATGACGACGATGGCGTTCGAGATGAGGAAGTTCGACACGAAGGGCGAGGCCGTCCAGTACAGCGAGGCGGCCGGCGGAACGGCCATCCTGCTGGAGGGCGAGGCCCTGGTGGTCGACGACGACACCGCTGAGGAGCTCGCGGCGGCGGGCGTCGAGTTCGCGTACCTCATCGACCGCGACGGGCGGCTGATGACGGTTCCGGTCAACGACTGAAAGGAGACGGCGATGAGAATCACGGCTATCGAGTTCGCAGGGACGCCGAGGCGGGTAACGAGGGACGGCGAGGGTCTGGCGCGGGCGTTCGCCCGGGCGAGCCGCACGCCGAACGGCGAGTGGATCGAAATCGAAATCATCAAGCCGGGCGGCGACGAGAAGATGCTGCTCCCCCACGACGCCGAGGGCGACGAGGTATGGGAGGCCGCCCACAAGCTCATCACGGTGCTCGAGGGTGGTGGGACGAACAGCGAGACGCACTCGTATCGCACCGAGCTCGAGCGCCTGCTCGACTGAACCGTCGCCTGCCGCCGTGGAAAGCGGGCGGCGGGCGCCAGACCGCCGGATGGGCCGGCGGCGATTGAGAGGAGGATGACAATGGCGAGACGAACCGAGGCCGAGGTCAAAGAGCACCTGCTGCTGATTGCCGAGAACAAGCGGAAGGCGTTCGAGGCGGCGCAGGCCAAGATGTTCGAGGCAGTGATGGTCAACCCGCAGCAGGCGGTCGAATGGGACGCCAAGCACATCATCGAGACGCAGGCCACGTACTACGAGGTCTGGGAGCCGCTGGTCCGCGACCTGGAAGAGCATCCCGTCAAGGAAGCGCTCGCGGCCGCCATCGAGGCGACGGAGATGAAGGTCGGCTGGACGCTCGGCGGCGGCTCGACCTGCCCGTTCCACCGGGCCATCGAACGCACAAAGGGCGACGTGCTCTTCCGCCAGCTCGGCGACCTGCGTCAGATGGTCGACCTGCTGAACGACGACGAGTGAAAGAAGGAGGTGATCCATATGGCGAAGCGCGCGAACGACGAAGCGACGGAATGCCTGGCGGCGGCGGTCAAAGACACGCTGTCGCCCGAGGCCGTCGCGGCCATTGCGGCCTACCTGGGCACGGTGACCACGAAGAAGAAGAGCGTCAACG
>CAZDHT010000406.1:0-3199 GCA_964505325.1 uncultured Planctomycetota bacterium
AGGTGTGGAAGCGAAGCATGGACCCGCGCGGCGCCGTCTCGGGCATGGTGGAGACGAAGACGCATCCGAAGATGGATGCCCGGGAACACAAGTATGCGTTCAGCCGCCGCACGCGCTGGAGTTCGCTGGTCTACGCCGCGGCGGCCGCGCAGTACGCCCACCTGGTCAAGCCGTTCAGCAAGAAGAAGACGGCCGAGTACGCGGCGTCGGCGAAGAAGGCGTATGCGTTCGGCAACGACCCGAAGAACTCGCTGGGCAAGATCACCATCAACGCGAAGAAGAAGCGTGGCCGCGGCGCCGCGTACACCTATGCCTGGGAGGAGAAGGACGAGTACGTGTGGCCGTACCTGATTCACGCCAAGCTGCGGATGTACGTGCTGACCGGCGACAAGACGTACCTGGCGGGCATCGGCCGGATCGCGAAGAAGTCGCAGCGGCCGTGGCTGTGGCCGTTCCGACACACCGACTTCTCGACCTGGATGTACTACGACATCATGGCCGCAGCGGCCGGGGAACTGCCGAAGGATGTCGTGGCCCAATACACCGGCCTGTACCGCGGCGAGGCGGACAAGCTCCTGGCGATGGCCGAGAAGATGCCCTACCGGCGGAGCTGGCCGCGGCACCAGGATTACTGGATGGGCTGGGGCTCGACGGTGATGACCAACCAGGGCCGCATCCTGCTCGCCGCCGCCGCGCTGACCGGCGAGAAGAAATACCGCGACGCCGCCATCCTCAACGCCGACTTCGCGCTCGGCGCCAACCCAATGGGCATGTGCTGGACCACCGGCCTCGGCTACGTCTACCCCATCGACATTCAGCACGCCATCAGCGAGACGGACGGCATTATGGACCCGGTCCCCGGCCTCACCATCTACGGTATCACCGGCCACATGCACTGGTACCTGCGGCGGAACATCTGGAAGGCGCCGCTGAAGTACGGGGCCTCGAAGCAGGAACACAAGCTGCTGGTCCATCCGGCCGTGACCCAGGTCCCCCGCTGGCGCGGCTGGGCGTGCCATCCGCACATGTACGTCGCCCAGTGCGAGTTCACCGTCCACGAGACGATCGCGTCGACCATCTTCACCGCCGCCTGCCTGATGCCCGAGGGCTGGATGCCCGGCAAGCGGCTGCTCGACCGCAAGCCGCGCCAGGACCGGCTGCTCTTCGGGTACTGGTATCTGCCCTGAACCCTGCGAGGATCACACGTAATGAACCTGGGCGTACAGTACTACCGGGCCCCGTTCCCCGAGGAGCAACACTGGGCCGAGGACTTCGCGCGAATTCGCGACTCCGGGCTGAACACCGTGCAGCTCTGGGTCCTGTGGGCGTGGGTGGAGTCGAAGCCGGGCGAGTTCCGCTTCGACGACTACGACCGCCTCATCGAACTGGCCGAGCGGAACGGGATGGGCGTGGTGCTCAGCACGATCGCCGAAATCCAGCCGTACTGGATCCATCGCGAGGTCCCGGGCAGCGAGATGATCGACCACATGGGCCGCCGGGTCGTCTCGTCCAGCCGCGGCGAATGTCACTTCGGCATCACGCCCGGCGGCTGCACCGACCACCCGGGGGTGTGGGAGCGAATGGAGCGGTTCCTCGGGGAGGTCGCCACGCGTTACCGGTCCGTATCGCACGTCCGCGGCTGGGACGCATGGAACGAGACGCGGTGGAACGTCCAGTCCGACGGCCTGGTGTGCTTCTGCGAGCACACCCTGGCGGCGTTCCGCCACTGGCTGGACGAGAAGTACGGCGGGCTCGACGGACTGAACGCGGCGTGGAAGCGCCGCTACGGCCGATGGGACGAGGTGATGCCCGGCAAGTTCCCGCGGCGGCCGTTTACCGAGTCGATGGCGTTCCAGCATTTCCTGACCTGTCGCTCGAACCGGCTCGCCCACCGGCGGTACGAGGTCATCAAGTCCATCGTCCCGGATCGTCCCGTCACCGTGCACGGGCCGTCGGCGTGCCCGCTGCTCGGCGGGGTGAGCTACGCTCCGTCCCGCCCGGGCGGAGAGCACAACCACGCCCTGAACCGCGGCAACGACTGGAGCATGGCCGGCGGGATCGACGGCATCGGGTGCTCCAGCTTCCCCGCGTGGTTCGGAATGGACCCCACGGATTTCGCGGCGAACGTTGAGTTCATCCGTTCGGCGGCCGGAGCCAAGAGGATGTGGCTCAGCGAACTCCAGGGCGGCCGCGCCGTGCAGGGTTACTGGGTCGCCGACGACGTCCGCGCGGCGGCCCAGCAACGATGGCTGTGGAACGGCATTGCCGCCGGAGCGGACACCATTCTGTTCTGGTGCTGGCGCGACGAGGTGTTCGGGAAAGAGTCGTCCGGGTTCGGGCTGGCGGGAGACGACGGTTTCGCCGACGAGCGGCTGGCCGCGATGAAGACCACGGGGCGACTGATCGAGACGCACCGGGAGCTCCTCGACGCCTACCGGCCGCTGCCGGCCCGCGTCGGGGTGCTGTTCAGCCCGCAGGCCTACTACCTCGACTGGTCGGAGGAGGGCACGGCCGTTCGGGCGATGAAGTCGCTCCAGGGCTACTGCCGCGCCCTCGTCCGGAACGCGATCCCGCATCAAGTCGTTGAAGAGGAGCACCTCGATCGGCTCGAAGGCCTCGACATCCTCTTCGTGCCACGTGCGCCCGTGGTCGACCCGCGCACCGAGGCGGCGCTGGCCGAGTGGGTCCGCGCCGGCGGGACGCTGGTGTGCGAATCCGAATACGGCGCGTTCGATTCGCGCGGGCTCTACCACTACCCCGAAGACCGCCTCGCCGCGCGCCTCACCGGCGCCCGGGAAATCGGGCGGCGGCAGTTGAAGGCAGACCGCATCCGCGTGGAGATCGACGGCCAGTCCCTTCAACTTCGCGCAACACAGTGGCTCACGCCGTGGCAGAGCGGATCGGGCCGGGTGCTGGCGAGCTGTGACGGCGCCCCCGTGGTCGTGGAGTTCTCCGTCGGCAGCGGCAGGCTCGTCGCATGCGGGTCGTACTTCGGCGAGGCCTACTACGCGGAGCCGTCGCCGGACTTCGAGCGCTTCGTCGAGGGGTTGGTGAGGGGCTCCGGGTGGCGGCCGGACTTCGAGGTCGTCTCGCCCCGCCCGACGGCATCGTCCTCCGTCTACGTCAGGCTCGGTGAAGCCGCAGGCAAGAAGGTGGCCTTTGTGTTTCTGCCCGAAGACTGCGAAGAGGCCGACCTCCG
>CAZDHT010000407.1:0-3193 GCA_964505325.1 uncultured Planctomycetota bacterium
GATTCGGCTGAGCATCCGGCCCCAGTCGGGCCCCACCGGGAGCTTCAGCTTCGGGCCCGTCACATCGAGGGCGGCTGCGATGTCGTACTTGGCGTGGCTCCATCGCCCCAGCGGATCGTTGCCGCGCTCTTGACGAAGGAAGACGTGGCCCAGCGGGCAGCGGCCGAGGTACGTGGTGTGTTCGTCCGGCTTCGACCCCGGCTTGACGTCCGGGCGCTTGTCCATCAGGTACAGATACATGAACGCACTGTTGGCCAGTGCGCCCGGCTGTGG
This sequence comes from uncultured Planctomycetota bacterium, assembly GCA_964505325.1. GTDB lineage: Bacteria > Planctomycetota > PUPC01 > PUPC01 > PUPC01 > CAZDHT01. The sequence continues at coordinate 274 of CAZDHT010000407.1, forward strand.
CCGGTGCACCAGTCCGATGGCCGAGCCTTTCCCTTTCTGATAGCCGGGTGGCGCGGCCGCGTCCTCGCGAAGCGCCGCCCCGTAGATCTTCCAGCCAGGCGGCAGAATCTTCAGCAGCGGGCCGACCGGGTCGTAGACCGCCTCGCCCTTCTTCGGCGGCAAGACCTCGATCTCGACCGCCGGCGCCGGCGGCAGACCGACGGCCGGGCTCTTCCCGCCAAGCTCGAACGGATCGGCTGTCTCGGCCGTCGTGCCGCGCCAGGTAATGCGATACTTGCCCGGGCGAAGCATGTAGAAATGCCGGTGCAGCCCGTCGGCGGAGAACACCTTGCTCTCGCCCAGCTTGAGCGTGGGAAACTCGTACTTGGCGCCATCGCCTCGGGTTTGCGCCGGTGCGCTGATGTCGGCCGCCGGCCCGCCATCCGGGCCGGCCACGCGAAAGAGCGTGTACCGGCCCCTCCGCGCCCACTCGATGCCGCGCGGGTCGTAGAGCACCGGCCTCTTGCCCGCATTGCGGACCTCGATGCCGGCCTCGACGGGCTCACCGGCGCGGACCTTGCGCGTCTTCAACACGATCCGCGTCTGAAGGCCGTTGACCGGCTTCGACCAGCTGGTGTCCTTGTCGGGCTGCCTGGGGGTCGGCTTCTCCACCTCCTTACGGGATGGCTCTTCTTGCGCGCCTCGGATATCAGCAAGAGCCATTTCGAGCGGCTGGAGGCGCTTGTCGTTCTCGAGCCTCTCTCGCGCCAATCGCGCCAGAACGCTCTTCATGACCGGAGTCGCAGCCTTGGCGCCGCGCCCGATCCTGCCTAGTGCCCACGCGCTGCGCCAACGCCCGAAGCCGTCATAGTGCTCCTCAAGGTCCTTGGTGAGGGCCGGTACGGCAGCTCTTGCAGCCGGTCCGATGTTGCCAAGGGCTTCGGCTGCCGCTTCACAGACCTCGCGATTCGAGTCTTCGAGTCCTTTGATCAACACCGTTATTGCCGGTTCACTCTCTGGGCCGAGCTTTGCCAGGGCCCATGCGGCCCACAGCTTCATGTTGACGTCGTTCTCTTGGAACATCTCTAACAGGAAAGGCACTACATCCCTTCCCATCTTGACCAAAGCGACTCCCGCCTGACTCGCTCTCCGGACACTAGGGGACTTGGAGTAGCCGCGAGCGTGGCGATCGCCCTTGATCTCCGAAACTGCTCGTCTGAAGATGACTCCCGCCGCCGGCCGCCTGACGGGTCGTTTCGGAGCCCAAATCACCTGGCCACTTCTGTTGACGTATCCGCGTCCGGCCCCGTCGGCTCCCTCCCGGGAGAACCACACGGCGGCAAGTTCGCCCAGGAAGAAATGCCCGCCATCGTAGACCGGTCTCACTACGATCTTGCCGGCCTTGTCGATGTAACCGAATCTGCCGTTGACGGTGATGCCGGCCCTGCCGTTGAAGAACGAAGACACGCCATCAAATTGCGGCTTGATGGCCAGCGCGCCGGACTTGTCGATGAACCCCCATTTCCCGTTGATGCTGACGCCGGCCAGCCCCTCGTGGAACCCGTGCGCGTCCTGGTAGTCCTTCTCGAAGGCCCGCGCCCCGGTTCTGTCGATGAAGAAGTGCCTCCCGTTCGCCTTGACCGCCGCGCGGCCCTCCGTGAAGTGCCATGCCACGTCATACTGAGGCTGGATCACGCGGCGCCCCGTCTTGTCGATGAAGCCCCACTTGCCGCCGATGCGGACAGCGGCCAGGCCCTCGAAGAAGTCAGAGGCGGCATCGAATTGGGGCCAGATGGCATACTTGCCCGTCTTGTTAATGAAGCCCACCCGTCGCTTCTCATTGACGGCGGCCGGAAGGTGAGATCCGATGAGTGGCACGGCCAAGGCCAGGCCCTCACGGAAACCAAGACAGGACATGCCGCCCGGAGCCCGGAGGATGATTCTTCCCGTCCTGTCGATGAAGCTGCTGCTGACGCCGCCATTCACCCAGGCAAGCCCTTCTCGGAAGCTGAATGCAAAACGGAACTGCGGTTGAATGACCAGCTTGCCGGCCGGGTCGATATAGCCGTACTTCCCATTCAGTCTGACCGCTGCCAGTCCCTCAGAGAATTGCGAGGCCGCCTCGTAGGTTGGCTGAATGACGACTTGGCCGGCGGCGTTGATGAAACCCCACTTCCCGTTGGAGTCGACCGGGAAGAGCTCCGCATACCAGTGAGGTCGCGCTGCGGGCGGTTTGGCCGCGGGGGCCCCGCCGACCTTGGGCCGCTTGACGGGCGGGGCGGCCTCAGGGATCATCTTGACCACGGCGGTGTTCGAGGTCAGCGTGCCGGTCCAGATGCTATCGGGGTTCTTGGCGGCTTTGGCTTTGTCTCCGCCGTAGTAAGCGAGAATGTCGCGGCCGTCGGGCGGCGGCCTGCGGCTCGTGGTGACGGAGACCTTGTAGAGGCCGGGCTTGGTGAAGTCGTAGTGAAGACGAGCGACCCGGCTCGCCGTCCCGCCGGGCTTGAGGATGGCGACGCCACGCGGCATGGGGGGGATGGTCACCTTCACGCCGGTGAAACGCACGGGCTTGCCGTCCGGGCCGGTCACGCGAAACACGAACTCGTAGCCGGGCTGCAGCGGCGTGTTGTCCCGCTGGAGCCGGATGACCTTGTCACTGACGTTCCGCACCTCGTAGCGTATGGGGACATGGATGTCGTCCAGCTTCATGTCGGGCTTGTACTCGAACGTCTGCTCGGCCGGCACCAGCCGGCACGCCAGCCCGTGATCCGCCGCGCCCCAAGGGGCCTCCGCCGGTCGCGTGGCGGGTTTGGTCTTCTTCCATTCCTTTCGATGTGGCTCCAGGCGTTTCAGCAGGTCGTCCATCGCCTTGGCCGCGTTGCCGTCGAGGACCTTGCGAAGGGCTTCAAGACGCCTCAGCACCGGCAGTTCCCAGCCGAGA
>CAZDHT010000408.1:0-3088 GCA_964505325.1 uncultured Planctomycetota bacterium
AAACGGTGACTGGCACCAGCGGAGCGAAGCGGAGACGTGCCTGTCACCGCTTTTCAGGAGAACGGCGACCATTGCCCGTCCACGTCCCCGCGCGGTTCCTGCCCCTATCCCTGGGCGGCGTCGGCGAGCTGGCGGCCGAGCTGGCGGCACTTCTCCTTGGTCGCGTCATCGGGCGCCCGCAGTGATTCCACCGTCTCGCCGACCTTGGTGCCGATCCGCTCGAAGAGCTTCTCTAACGGTCCACGGACCTTCCCGCCGCCGCCGTGCGAATAGAACAGCCCGTAGGGTTTGCCTTCGAGCCCGGCCGGGTCGGGGTCTCGCTTGGCGATGAGCCAGTCGTCCAGGAACACCTTCAGCCCGCCGGCGATGTAGCTGAAGTAATCCGGCGTGCCGAACGCGACGGCGTCGAACCGGCAGTAGTCCTCGATGTCCAGCCGGTCCTCATTGGTGTTGACCAGCGTCACTTCCGCGCCGGCCGCGTGTGCTCCGTCCGCCACCGCCTCGGCCATCGCGCCCGTGTTCCCATGTTCCTGCGTGTGATACAGCACCAAGATGGATGCCATGGCTCTCCTCCTGTCAGGTCCTATGCGTCGGCGCATGGGCGCCCTGGAGCACGGGAGCAACTGCTCTGGCGTTCTTCCATTCTCCCATGGTCCTGGGCGCCCATGCCGTCCTCACTTCTTCTCGCGGTCCTTGATCTTCTTGAGCACCACGTCGTCGTAATAGACCACGCCCTTGGGCCAGTAGGCGTACAGCTCGACCTTGGTGATGGTGGGATCGAACTTGCCGTCGTGGTCGTCGCGGTGCGGCCGGAAGTCGCGCGTGTACGTTTGCCACTGCCCTTTCTCGCCCTTGCAGTTCATCGGCGCGCGGCGCGTCTCGCGCCACTGGCCCTTCTTCTCGTTGGGGCCGGGCGGGAAGAACCTGTAGTGCTTGAGGAAGATCTTCACCGTCGGCCCGTCGGAGCGCACCCGGATGCTGAACCGATAGATTTGGCCGTCCCGGATCGAGATAGGGTCGCTGTAGTAGGCGACGCCGTAGGTCGCCGCGATGTCCTTGGGAACGGTGAACTTGATGCACCTGCCCTTCCCCTCCGGCGACTTCACCCAGCCCACGCAGCGGTGCTGGTAGTGCTTCGGGTCATCGCTGATCGGCTCCCAGAATTCGGGATGGGCGGCGCCGGTCTCGAGGCCGGGGTTCTTGACCAGGTTCGGCCCGGTGCGCCAGCGCTTCTCTTCCTCCGGCCCGACGTCGGGCTTGGGCTTCGCGATCTTGAAGAACAGGCGCAGGATCTCGTTGGTGGCGAGTTGAATCTCGCGCTGGTTCTTGACGCCAACGCTCACGTCGACCAGGAGTTTCTTGCCCTTGTCCTCGACGCCGGCGGCGCGCCCCGAAATCCTCAGACCGCGCTCGCTGACCGGCCCCGTCGTGTCGACCTGCTCAACTTTGCCCCAGATAGCATGCGTCACGCCGAGTTCTTCCGTGGCGAACTTGACGATCTTCTCCGGGCTATCATCGAACCCGGCGACGAATTTCGCCGCCTCCACGACGCCGTTGACGTCGTCACGCTCGATCAACACGCACTTACGGCTGCGATCCAGCTTCGCCCACAGGTTCTTGGCCACGAACTTGCCCATCCGGTTGCCGTCGTAAGCCGAGATGAAATCGAAGACCGCCACCACCGGCTTGCCGTCGTCCGCCTTCTCCGGGGCCGGTCGCTCGGGAATCGGGATTTCTCCGCCGAGGGCGAAAGATCCGGCGAGTGAAGCGGCCACAAGCAGCAGACAGGCTCGCATCCGTGTTCCCTTCATCAGTTCCCGCCTTGCCTGTGCTTCAGGATGGCATTGGCGACCTGGCGCCGGAACACATCCGGCTCGGCGATCTTCGGAGCCGAGCGCTCCCGATAGATGTTGCCGGCCCATTTGGCTCTGTCAAGGATTCGTTTCGCCTCCCAGCCTGGGGAGCGGCCCTCGAGGTCGGCCAGCGTCTGGAGATACAGATAATCGTAGATGCCGGCCCGCACGGTCTTGAGACGCAGCGAGGGCCGGACCTCGGTGGGCGTGTAGTAGACCATACATACGTCCGGCTCGCGGGCATCGAGGTCATAGTACAGGTCGCCGTAGCGGATGTAAAGGTGCCACGCATAGTGCGCGCTGAATCCCCTGGAGGCCGCGGCCCACTGCTTGAAGCCGAACTCGTGACGCGAACACCCGCCGTAGAACCCGATGCTCTTGCCCTTGGCCTTGAGGTAACCGACGTTCAACGGGGTCGCCCGGCCCAGCGTGGTCCGGCTCAGCGCGTCCATCAGCTTCTGGTGGTAGGCGTTGTTGGCGCGGGGGCTCCAGTAGCCATTGACGGGCAGCCAGGGCGCCGCGGCGCGGACGGCCTGGACCTTCTGGGTCGCGCTGGCCACGGCCTCGTTCGACCAGTGCGGCTCGTCCACCATCGAATAGTACACCGGAAGCCAGTTCGCCGTCTTGGCGTGCTCCCGGATCTGATCCAGCGCGCGCCGGAGCGCGTCCTCATATGGGATATTAAGCGCCTTGGCCGCGGCGGCCGTCCCGCCGAATCCGCCGCCGCCGTACGTATCGACGGGGAGCTTGAACCCTGCCTTCTTCAAAGCGCTCATCACCTCATCGGCGCGGCTGAAATCGACCTTGATGGCGCCCTTCTCCGCCCGCACCCGTCCCAGCGGGACACCCGCCGCCGAGGACATGCCGTGCCGCCTGAGCAGCTCGACCACCTTCTGCAGCGCTCCGGGCGGGGCATAGCTGTCGGGCAGCAGGCCGAACAGCCCGAACGCCATCTTCGGTTCCGACAGTTTGATGGGCAGGACCTCGACGGCAACGGGCAGCGTTCTCTTCCGGCCGCGGAACTCGATGCGGAGCTCGCCGGCGCGCTTGCCCGGTTTGGCATCCGCCGGCACGTTGATCTCGAGCCAGAACTGCCGCGTTCGATCCGCATCCAGCTTGAGGTCGCCCAGGGGCCGCAAAATGTCGGGCTCGATGGTGTACCCGCCCTTGTGGCGCCGGAGGCGGTTCTGGACGACGAAGACCGTGAGGGACAGCCCGGGGACAGCGGCGGCAAT
>CAZDHT010000409.1:0-3086 GCA_964505325.1 uncultured Planctomycetota bacterium
GGAGTTGCTCGTCGCGGAAGACAGGCCGCAACTGGTCGACGCGATCTGCGAGCTGCTCACAAACGACGCATTGCGCCGAGACATGGCGAACCGGGCGTGGTGCGCCATTTGCGACCACTTCTCGTTCGAAGCCTTCTCTCGTGTCGTGTGTGACGTGATCCGAACTGTACGGCCCTGAGGCGGGGAGAGCCCCGGTTCTGCTCCTACTTCCCCGCCCGCTTCAGCTTCCTGAGCAGCCGGAGCACCGACCCGGGCAGGAGCGCGGCGGCGAGGTAGACCCAGTTGGACAACCGCGCCGGGCGGTACTTGCACGCTTGCCACAGTTCGCGCCGGGCTTGTTTCATCCGCCCGACGAACAGGGCGTCATAGCCGGATTCCCGGGCGCGGTCGGCGTAGATGCGACGCATGCGAGTGCTGGTCCTGAGCGAACAGTCGGGATACAGCTCGGCAATCTTGCGAATGGCCGCGACCGTGGTCGGCGCGACGTCGGGCCGTACGCTGAAATTCGCGCTGTGCTCGCGGCGCTCGAACAGCACTTCGTCCACATAATCGAACTCGTATTCGTGTGCCAGCCGCGCGTACAGGTGCGTGTCTTCGGCCGTGAGGAGTTCCGTGTCGAACACTCCGACATTGGCAAAACAGGCCTTTCGAACGACCGTGGAGGACAGGATGAGGAAGTTGCCGTGCAGGATGTACCAGAAGACGTTGCCGCGCCTGGGCGGGGGGGTGGTCAGTCTTCGTGGAATATGATCGCTTTCCATGACCGATCGGTGAAGGCAGTACACCAGCCCGACGTTCGGGTTCTCGAAGCGCGGGATCTGTCGTTCCAGCTTGGTCGGCAGCCACCGGTCGTCGGCGTCAAGGAATGCGACGAACTCGCCGTGGCAGGCGTCGATGCCCCTGTTTCTCGCCGCGGACGGGCCGGCGTTGTCCTGCCGGATGTATGTGACGTTGGGATCGCTCAGGAAGGGCTCGACCTGCGCCCGGGTGTTGTCCGTGGACCCGTCATCGACGACGATGATCTCGATGCTCGGATACGTCTGGTCGAGCGCGCTCCGGATCGCCTCCGCGATGAATCGCTCGGCGTTGTACGCCGGAATGATCACACTGACCAGTGGTTGCGTGGACACGATCCCCTTCCATCGCTGCCTGGGGCATCGCCACGCACGGCTCACTCCGTGGACCACGAGCCGCCCCAGACCCCCGGCTCCCAAAAGAACTCCACCATTCCCTTTGCATTATTATGGCATAGTGGCGGGGTTTTGACAACCGCGTGGGGAATCGCTGGGGCGCGCTAATCGCCGGCGGCCTTGCCGCGGCTGTCTGCCGGTGCGGAACGTCGGCTGCCGGTGAGATGCCCGATCACCCTGCCCAGCTCGCCGGAGAACTGGATGAGGCGTTGGCATCGCCTGCCGGCAACGACCGAGATGATCAGGCGGAAGAAGCTCTCCGCCAGGCTCCGCCACCGGAACCGCGGCACGCGAAGCCAGTACACGGTGTCAGCAGGGAGCACCTCGCGGCCGCCCGTGAGCGCCGCTTTGAACTTCCGTCGGACGAGGAATCGCCGCGTCAGTCGCTCCCTGGGCACGAAGTGCCGGAGCGCGCACGAGCCGCAGTATGCAATGCTCAGGCCCGCCCGCCTGGCGCGCTCGTAGAACTCGGTGTCTTCTCCGCTTCTCAGGCTCTTGCCGGTTCGGCCGAGTTCGGTGTCGAACGTCCCGATCTTTTCGAACACGGCGCGCGGGATCAGCATGTTGGCGCCGATGGGGACGATCTCGTCGGAGTCGTCAATGATGAAGTCGCTTGCGCCCCGGTCATGCACGCCGAACGGCGCGTTCAGCATCTTCGGCGGGAGCCGCTCGATCCAAGCGGGGCAGGGGATTTCATAGTCGGCCACGGCCCGCCCGCCTGCCACGCCCCACGATCCGCCCTTCCACGCGGCATGCGCTCTTGACACGTAATCGGTCGGCAGGCGCACGTCGTCGTCGATGAAGCAGACCAGAGCGCCGACCGCGTCGTCGATGCCTCGGTTGCGCGCGTGCGAGAGCCCCTGCTGCTCCTCACGGACGCAGCGGATGTTGGGACGCTCGTCGGCGAATCGCCTGGCGACTTCGGGCGTGGCGTCGGTCGAATTGTTGTCGACCACGATCACTTCCCACTCGATATCGCCCGGGACCTGCTGCTCCGCGACGCTCTTCAGGGTCCGCTCGAGCAGACTCGACCGGTTGTACGTGCAGACGATCACCGAGACATCCACGGCGTCATTCCCTCGCGTTGACGGAGTTCAGGATTCGGTCCGCTTCTTCACGGCGAGACCGCTCAATGGCTTCTCTCATGCGGGCGGCCGCTTCGACCAATCGCTCTCTCCAGCCTTCGGGCGCCGTGGCCACGCGTTCCATCAGTTCCCCGGCCTGCTCACCGTCCAATTCATCCAAAGACACGGCGAGCTCCGGGACACCGAAGCAATCGGTCAGTCCCTGCATCTTGCCGGTGTAGTACGCGCCGCGGTAGATCATCACGGCGGGAACCCCCTCGCTGAGGGCGAGCAGCGCAAAGTGGTAGGACAGCCCGATGCAGGCGCGCGCCCCTGCCGCGACCGCCTTGGCCTGCTCCGGTGTCGGGAGCGCTGTGATGACACGGCACTGCTCCGCGCGCTTCATTCCGGCCGCCACGTTCTGCGCGGACGCGGCGTCGTCGGCCAGGCCGGCGGACATGGGCAGGAAGACCAGCGGCAGGCCGCTCACTTCGGCGATCCGGTCCAGGGCGTGTGCGAGCTTGGCGACCTGTGTCTCGTAGCCTTCGGCGTAGCTGGCGAACCGGATGTTCACGCACACGTACGCATCCGGGGCGGTGATGCCGGCCCGGCGCCAGAACTCAGCCATCTCGGCCTCATCGGCGGCGGGCAGCCCGAGCGCGTCATCGCCCTCGAACCGATACGAGTCGGCCGGGCAGCCGATTCGGGCCAGTATGTCGGGCGAGTTGAGCCGCTCGCGAAGCGTGCAGACCTCGGCGGCCGATACGAGCTCCCTTACGGCGCGGCAATGGCGGCGCTTCTCAAGCGGCCCGATCCCCTGGCCGGTCAGGAA
>CAZDHT010000410.1:0-3047 GCA_964505325.1 uncultured Planctomycetota bacterium
CGACGTGCCCTGACCTCAGCGGCGAGCGAGTACAATTGCTCCGACCGCTCCTGCCAGCCGGAACAGACATACCAGCGCCAGTCTGATCCGCCCGTGTCTCGGGACAGATTGCGGACCCAGTGACGAATCCGCCCGAGGAGCATCTGGTCGCAGCGATCGGCCAGGTCGTCGCCGAGCTTCGCCTTGACGCCGGCGTCGAGCAGGGCCTTCTCGATGAAGACCTTCGCCTCGGCCTCCTGAAGCCCCTCGCGCATCATCTCCAGGCGCACGGTGGACAGCGGCCCGTGCCTGCCGGGTGAGAGCACGTAGCTCGTCCCGTAGTTCAAGCGCAACTGCCCCCAGCGGCTGTCCGGGTAGCGGGCAAGGATCGTCCCGCGGTTATGGTCGCGCGTGTTCTCGAACACAGGCCAGAAATCGGCGCCCGACCGGCCGAACCCGCGGACGCCGCGCCCTCGGCCCCGCGCCATGAACGGGCCCTCGGCGGCCCCGCGGTACACGTTCAGCCGCGAGTGGTTGAACAAACCGCTGCCGTAGATGCCGCTCCCGCCGCGCGGGAACGTCACCACAAGGAACGGGTTCTTCCAGCCGTAGTACCGTCCGCCGTAACCCGTGGCGGAAGCGGGGAACACGGGCATAATCCCCCACACGGAGGCGAGGTAGCCGACCGGGTGCCCCTGGAGGCTGTTCACGAACACGTGGGTGTGCACAATCCACGGCGCCCCGCCCGACGCCGCCTTGAGATCCTGCAGGGCCGCCTTGGTCGGCCGCATGTCGCCGGCGAGGGCGAGCATCATCGACCCGGCGACGCCGTGTCTCGCCAGCAGCTTCTTCATCCCGCCGAACACGGGCTTCCAGAACGCCCGGCATTCGGGGGTGCCCCACCTCGGCCCTTTGGCCTCTTCCAGCGCACCCGTGGCCGGGTCCAGCACGGAGAACAAAATCTCCCGATCCGTGGCTTTCTGCCTTCCCCAATGGCCCTGGGAGCCTGCCGGTTCCCAGCAGTACATGGCGGCGACCGAGATGCGGCCCAGATGCGTGAGGGCCGTGTCCAGGTACTTTGCAGCAATGCTGAAATCGTGCGTGTACGAGCCGTCCGGCTTCCTGACCCAGCGCACCATCGAGTGCGGGTTGCCGAAATGTGTGCGGCGAATCAACGGAATGTAGAGCACTTTGTTCCCGACCTTCCCGAGGTGCTCGAAGGACTTGTCGATCAGCTTCCAGTGCTTCGCCGACCACATCTCCGCCTTGTACTTCATCGCGACCGTTTCGGGCGACTGAACCAGCCCGACGTGGGCGATGAAGTTCCTGGGATCCGGCACGAGCCAGTCGATGACCTTGAGCTTCAACGGCACCGCGACGGACTTTTCGCCCGCTGCGCGCAGGACGACCGTCCCCTGGTATTCGCCGGGCCTCGCGTCGGCGGGCACGCGCACGGTCAGCCAGACCGGCTGCACGGCGCCCTTGGCGTCCGCATGCACCGGCACTTCGGCGGGCGGCGCTTCCGCCAAGCCGTCGAAGCAGCCCGGCCCGTCCAAGAGGGGATAGCGTATCCGGACCGCCGAGGCGGGGATGACCGCGCCCCCTTTGCCCTTGAGGTCCGACACCGAAGCCCTGAGCGCTCTGATCGGCCCCGTGGAGCCCACCACCACCTGCCCGGCACAGGCGCCGTTGCGGGCGGCACAGATCTTGATCGGGCGCAGCGGCTCGCAGGGATCGCCGTAGTCTCCGGCGAAGACCTTCAGCACCACGGGGTGGTTCCAGACTTGCAGGCCTTTCGGGCGGCCGGTGTTAGGAATCACCCCTTCGCCGCTCGTGGAGCGCAGCGTCACGCTCTCGACGGCCAGCCTGATCCACCAGCACCTCGGCCGCGGGTGCACGTTCTTGGCCTTGCCGAAGAACATCGCTTCGACTGCCGGCGCGCGGTGGACCGCGACGGCGAGGACGTTGGTGCCCTTGCTCAGCATGGTGGCCGGGATCCGAACGGAGAGCCGGCGGACCCGCAGCTTGAAGCGTTGGGCCAGCGCTTTCAGATCTCGGCGATTGCGAAGCAGGTCGCCGTTGGGCGCGAAGTACGCCTCCCGCGGATAGTCTTCGGCGGGCGTTCCCGGCCTGAACTCGCCCTTGGGCAGGTGGGAGCGCGCCAGTTCGACACCGTTCACGTAGACCACCACCCCACCCTGGAAGGCGAGCGAAAGGGTAAGCTCCCCGACCTCGGCCGGGCCGCGCCCTGGCGGAGCCGGGTCGGTCACCCGGAATCGCCCGCGCAGGCAGATGCGCTCGATCGGCCGATACGCTCGATTACCCAGCGGCTGACCGAACGGGCGCCGCGTTCGGACCCAGGAGCTGTCATCGAACTCGACCTGCTGCCAGCCGGCGCCCGGCGGCCGCGAACGGACTGCGCTGGGAATCTCGTTGAGCACGGTCTTCTGCTGGCGCGGCGGACCGACCCGCTTGTGACTTCGTCCGTGCAGATCATCGATAATGACCAAGTCGCCGGACTCCTTTCGCACCAGGTCGCCAGCGCGCGTGATGTGGCATCGCCAGAAGCTGGCCGTGTTGAGGATATCGACGCCGCGCCCGGCCGGCGCCGACTTCTCGGCAGCCGGAGAAGCCGCCGCGCACGCCACCATCGCCGCTGCAGCGAGCAGTAACCTCATCGGACGCCCCGCCATATTCCCCCCACTCAGCCCGTTCATTCCCCGCGCCCGGTCAAGAATCAGCGAGTGAAAGCGCTGGGGATTCTTGCCAGCCCGATTGCCCCGCATCCCGGACCCCGTTGAATGGCCGGCTCTTCGGTCCCGTGGTACCTCCCCCACCCGGGCGGTATCGTAGCCCGCCCTGCCGGTCCTGTCAACACGTCGCAGCACCGGCTGGCCCGCACCGGCCCGCGTTCCTGCGAGATAAATCGGGCATTTGGCTTGCTTTGCTCACCTCTTGTGCGTGACATTAAAGGTAACAGCTAATAGAGGCGGCTTGTCAAGAGACAATACTTTCCTTGGCCCGCCAGTGGGCGGGTACAAGTGTCGCTGCAAGCTCGCCGATACGCC
>CAZDHT010000411.1:0-3035 GCA_964505325.1 uncultured Planctomycetota bacterium
TGCGCCCCTGCTGCCCCTGCTTCGCAGGTGCGAAGAATCCCCTATTCCTCAGAGCCGCCAGCCGCTGGCCGGTCGTCTTCGCCTCATCGACGACGTAGAACGAACCGCCGACGGTGACGTCGGTCGCGATCTCACCGAAGCCGGGGAGGGAAACCTTGACGTTCTCGCGGTGTTTGAGCGGCGACTGGGCGTAGACGAGCCAGCGCCGGTTCGGCTTCTCGCCCATGACGAATGCGATAGCCCAGACCGGGATCTCGGTCTTCAGCGTCCACGGTTGCTTCGGCGTCAGGCTCGTGTCGAGCAGGTACCAGCGGTCGGCGTCCCTGTACTCGGCGGGGATGTTCTGCTGGTATGGATGCTTCTGCGCACGGTTCGGCACGAGCTTTCCCTTCCGCCAGAACTCGCGCAGCGTCCGGTTCTCATGGACGAGCTTGACGGAGGCGAGGATCTCTTTGTAGTACGGCATCATCGTCTTGACGTCGTCGGTCCAGCCTCGGAACTCGCGGACCACCCGCGGCCGCATCAGCCACATACCGAACTGCACGAACCCGCGATAGCGCTCCGGCCCGTACTTCTGGCCGCGCTTCGCGTACGTCTTCCGCATGCAGTTCGCCAGCTTCGGCTGAAAGCCGTCCCACACCGAAATCTCCCACCAGAACTTCGGATTGAGCTTCCACGCCTCGTCGAGCATGAAGAGCCAGTTGTTCGACTCGACGTGCGGGCTCCACACGGTGTAGTCCGTCGACGGATTCCAGTTGTGGACGTAGTACGACGGCGTCCCGCCGTCCCAGGCGAGCGGCCACGGCGTGACGCGCCCTTTGACGATGAGCGAGTACTCCTTCCACCCGCCCCAGCGTGCGAAGTGCGCCGGGCCGAACGCCTCGTAGCCGACGAAGATCGCGTTCTGCTTCCAGGCCGGCGCGGTCAGGCCGTCGCGCATGCCCGCCTGGAGCGCGCGGTAGCGCTCGATCCAGCCCTTCCCGAATGCCTCGCGCTTGAAGTTGTCGCTCTTGCCCTTGCCGTACTCGTCGAGGTACCGCTTCGAGGTCTCGGCCTGGTGCCATCGGAGCTTGGCGTGCTCGTTGTTCGAGAGGAAGATGACGAGCGGCGGCTTGGGGTATTGCCCCTGGAGCTTCTGGAACGCCGGCGTGGCAGTCCACTTCCGGCCGACCTCGCGCCAGGCCTCGACGGGGCCAAACGGGCTGACCTTCTTCAGGATCTTGCCGTCCGGGGTGACGACGTTCGGGTTCTTCTCCGGCGGCATGGCGAAGTAATGCTTGTCGTCGGTCAGGCCGCGTTCCCATTGCGTGCCGAGGAATGTCAGTGGCAGGCGGAGCTTCGCGGCTTTCCTGATCGCGGCCCCGTAGTACTTCTCGCCCACGCCCGCCCAGCCTTTGTGCCAGTAGGGCTGGTGGTGGAAGCTCGGCAGCACGTAGTGGCCCTGTTCGATCAGGCCGATCTCGAATGCCGGGTCCATTCCCTGCGCCCGGGGATAGTGCCCGGTGTTCCAATGTGCGGTGAGTGGGAGCGGGCGCCCGGCCGGATCGTTGTTGGGGCGGAGAGCTTCGGTGCGGATGGCCTTGGCAATCGCCTCGACGTCGACCTCCTGCGCGGATCCAGACGCCGCGATCAGCACCGCCGCAACCGCAATCCAGATCCGCATTCCCTTTGTCTCCTTTCCTACCACGAAGACCACCAGGCAGGAACGTTCAATTGAACGCCCTTACACCCCTGGCCCCTTCGTACTCTTCGTGACCTTCCCGGTGAATTACTCGCCCTGGACCACAACCCGCCCGTGTTTCTTCTTCCCGGCGCGGAGCAGGATCTGGCCGTCTTGCAGGTCGGCGCTTATGAGCGTCCGCTCGATGGAGTCAATGCGTTCCCCGTTAACGTACGCGCCGCCCTGGGTGACGAGTCGCCGCGCTTCCCCCTTGGACTTGCAGAGGCCAAGCTCGGCCAGAGCATCGACCACGAGGACGCCCTCACCGAGGCGCTGCTCTTCGACTGCAATCGTGATAGGTCCTATAGGACCTATGGGGCCTATGGCATCCGTGTCGGCGCCGCCGAAGAGCGCGTCGCTCTGTGCGGCCGCGCCGGCGGCCGTCTCCTTGCCATGGACCAGCCTGGTCAGTTCGAAGGCCAGGCGCTTCTTGGATTCGTTCAGCGCCGGGCCGGGCTCGGCGGAGGCCAGTTCGCGCACGTCGTCCATCGGGAGGAAGGTGAGCATTGTGAGACATTTCTCGACGTCGGCGTCGTCGACGTTCCGCCAGTACTGGTAGAAGTCGTACGGCGTGGTCCGCCCGGCGGCCAGCCACAGGGCACCCTTCTCCGTCTTGCCCATCTTCTTGCCGGACGAGGTGAGCAGGAGCGGGCAGACCATCCCGTGGGCCTCGGCGCCCTCGACGCGGCGGATGAGGTCGCAGCCGGCAAGGATGTTCCCCCACTGGTCGCCGCCGCCGACCTGGAGCGTGCAGCCGCGCTCGCGGTAGAGGTGCAGGAAGTCGTACGCCTGGAGCAGCATGTAGTTGAACTCGATGAAGGTCAGGCCCTTCTCCCACCGCTGCTTGAAGCACTCAGCGGCGAGCATCCGGTTGACAGTGAAGTGGACGCCGATGTCGCGCAGGAACTCGATGTAGTTGAGCGGTCCGAGCCAGTCGTAGTTGTTCACCATCAGCGCGGCGTTGTCGGCGCCCATGTCGAAGTCGAGAAACCGGCGGAGTTGCTTCTTCTGCGCTTCGAGGTTCACGTTGATCTGCTCGACGGTGAGCATCTGCCGCAGCTCGGTCCGGTCGCTCGGGTCGCCGACCATCCCCGTCCCGCCGCCGACCACGGCGATGGGCTTGTGCCCGGCGCGCTGGAGGTGCGCCATCGCCATAATGGGCAGCAGATGCCCGACGTGGAGGCTGTCGGCGGTCGGGTCGAAGCCGACGTAGAACGTCACCGGCGGCTCGGATAGCATCTTGCGCACCGCGTCCCTGTCCGTCACGTTCTCGACCAGCCCGCGCTCTTCCAATACGTCGTATGCGGATGTCATT
>CAZDHT010000412.1:0-3009 GCA_964505325.1 uncultured Planctomycetota bacterium
AGATCTCTAAAAGAGGGTTAGAATGGGGACATGGGGAGCAGTCACGCTGGCTGCGCCTTGGCCTCCTGATTCTGGAGCGGAGCGTCCATGGCCGGAGACGATGCTGGCGGAAAAGCGGCCGGGCAGTCCCGGGTCGGCGGGTATGAAGTCGTCGCCAAGCTCGGGCAGGGCGGCATGGGCGCCGTGTTCAAGGCCGTCCAGCTTTCCATCGACCGGACCGTGGCTCTCAAGATCCTGCCGCCCCGACTGGCCAAGAACCAGGAGTACGTCACGCGGTTCTTCCGCGAGGCCCGGTCCGCTGCCAAGCTCAACCACCCGAATATCGTCCAGGCGTTCGACGCCGGCCAAGCCGACGGATACTACTACTTCGCCATGGAGTTCGTCGGCGGCCAGCCGTTGGGCAATCTGCTGAAAGCCGGAAATCCGCTGCCCGAACGGCAGGCCCTGGAAATCGTCCGCGATATCGCCAGGGCCCTCAACTACGCCCACGAAGCCGGCATCGTCCACCGCGACATCAAGCCGGCCAACATCCTGCTTACGTCCACCGGCGTCCCCAAGCTCGCCGATTTGGGGCTGGCACGGGAGGCCAGCGCAACGGGCACCGATATCACCCAGGCCGGGTATGCGATTGGGACGCCTGACTACATCTCGCCCGAACAGGTGCGCGGCGACCCCGACATCGATGGCCGTTCGGATGTCTACTCGTTAGGCGCCACTCTCTACCATATGCTCGTCGGCAAGCCGCCCTTCGCCGGCGGAACGGGCAACGAGGTCATGGCCAAGCACCTCGCCGAACCCGTTCCCAACGTGCACAAGGCGAATCCCCAGGTCTCCCACGCATCCGCCAGGATCATCTGGAAGGCGATGGTGAAGGACCGGGAGCGCCGATACAAGACCGCCGGGGAAATGGCATACGACATCGAACGGGTCCTCGCCGGTGCAGCCGGCGCGGGAGTTCAGCCCGGCGCTCCGGGCGCCGCGCCACAGCCGACCGCGCCGAAAGCCGATGGCGGCAAGAAACAGATCTACATCGGCGGAGGCGTGGTTGCTGCGCTCCTTGCCCTCGTGCTGGCCATCTCGTTTCTCAGCGGGCCAGGCGACAAGCCCGACCCCGGCCCGGCGCCGAACGGCCCCACCACGCCCCCCAAGCCGGCCAACGGCTCGAGTGACCAAGACCTTCTCAAGTACCTGCGCGACTGGGTCAAGAAACATCCCGGTGAATACCTTGGCAACATCCGGAAGTATGAGGCGAACATCGCGAAGATGAAGGACCGCGTGGTGCGGCTCCGGGCGACCGACGACCTCAGTACGTTGAAACGGGAGCATAAGCAGGCGGGCGAGACGTCCTTCGCCGGCATTCACAAGAAGGCCGACGCGCTGATACGAGCCGGCAGGTACGCCGCCGCGGCTGCGTTGTTCGAGAACCTTCCCAGGCAATTCGCCGAGCTGCTCGCGGATCGCGCGAACGGCGTCGCGCGCGAACTCAGAAAGGGAGCCGAGGGTATCACCAGGGCCGACGAGTTCTCGAAGGCCGGCAAGCCGGAGGATGGCCTGGCGGAGCTGGCCAAGCTGACAGGTATCAAGCACCCCGCGATGCAGGCGAAGATCCGAGAACTGAGCGAGAGCCTGGAGGCGGAACGTAAGAACATCGCCGAGCGCGAGCGACAGCGCGCCCTCGCCGCGGCCAAGCAGGCCGTGGCCAGGTTGCTGGAAAACATCGAAGCGGCTGTGGCGAACGGCGACCTGGCCAAGGCCGGGCGTGCTGCTGATGCGGCACTCCAGGATGAGAAGCTCAAGCCGGCCGAGGCCGAGCTCAAGCCCATTGCCGCCGTCGGGCAGGCGCTCGGCAAAATGGCGGCCTCCGAGAAAGCCAGCCCAATCCCGAAGCTCAAGGAACACGTCGGCCGTGAGGTGACCCTCGCCACGAAACAGTCATCCATAAAGGGAATCCTCAAACAGGTCACGGACAAGATCGTCGTCATCGAGAAGAAGTTCAAGATCGGCGATGAGTGGAAGACCAAGACGCACACGCTCCCCATCGCCGACCTCACGGAGGAAGCGCTGCGGCAGTTCAGGCCCGAGTGGACCCCGAAGTCCCGTGACGATCACATCGCCGTCGCGATGGTCGCGCTGAAAGAGAAAGACATAGCCAAGGCAGAGGCTGCGCTGAAAGCGGCCGAGGCTCATCCGCTGCATTCACGTTATTTGCCGAAGCTGACCGAACTCAAGCGCGCCAGCACCGAAGACGCAGCCGAGCTCGCCGCCGCAAAGGCGTGGGAGCCCGTGAAGCCCTATCTTGCCAAGCCCGGGTTCGCGCCGTCCGAAGCCGAGACCTGCAAGACCCTGCTCGGGGCGTTCGAGAAGGACCACGGCAGAACCAAGTTCGCCGCTTCGGTAGCCCGCGGCATCGCAGCGCTGAAGGACAAACTTCGGCCTCAGCAGGCCAAGCCGTTCTACTTCAACTCCGCCCTGAGACTAAAGGTCTACAAGATACGAAGGCCGTGGCGCGGGTCTGAACACGAAGAGATCGGCACGACCCCGGCGCACAACGGGAAGGGCGTCATGATCATGCCCGGCATGACATGGTGTGTTGCGCCGCCCGACGCCCGTCTTACGGACGCCGGTCTGCGCAGACTCGCGGCGGAGGTACAGAGACAGGCGATCCCCGGACTCAACCTTGAGCATTGCCGCCTCATCACTGACGCCGGCATGGCCCACCTTCAGCGACTAACCGATTTGGAGTTTCTGAGTCTCTGGGATACGCAAATTACAGATCGAGGCCTGCGGGTCCTCAACAAGATGCCGGGGCTGAAAATACTCAACACGGGGCGGACACAGGTCACCGACGCCGGCTTCGTCCACCTCAAGAAACTGACAGAATTGGAAGAAGCGTATCTGGGGCATGGCAGGATCACTGATGCTGGCGTCGCCCAACTGAAGGGACTGACCAAGCTGAAAGCACTTGGGCTATCCAAAACGCTGATCACTGACCGGGGCCTGGCCCAGTTG
>CAZDHT010000413.1:0-2988 GCA_964505325.1 uncultured Planctomycetota bacterium
CCCGCTCCACCACCAGCATCGCGTGGTAGAGCACCGAGTCCATCGCCGGGAACACACCCAGGAACTGGCCGCCTGGCTTGAGAGTGGATCGGACCTCGGACAGGATCTTGTTCACTCGTCTCGGGCTGGGCGCGAGAACGGAATTGACCGCGACGGTGACGTGGAAGCGCTCGCGGAATCGCGACAGGTCCGTCATGTCCGCGCGGCGGAACGAGACATTTGTGGCGCGCACCTTGCGGCGCGCCCGACGGAGCATGCCTTCCGAGAAATCGATCGCCGCCACTTTGCGAAAGCGTTTCGACAGGAACGGCAGCAGCATCCCGACGCCGCAGCCCAGGTCAGCGACCGTCTTCCTGTGGGCGCATCGGATTGCCAGGAGTTGATCGAACAGTGGGTTGGATATGCCGCGGTCGAACGGGCTGACGATGTGGCCGAGATAGTCTCCGGCAATTCGGTCCCACGCTTGCGCGTCCACCGCGCCCTCCCAATTGTGCCTTTATATATATTCGGCCATATGACTTATTGTCTTTAGCGATCTTTTTGCGGCCCCGTGTGCGTTCGGTTCACTCGCCTCGCTGGTGCCGGTCCCCGTTTTCGGCGCCCCAACTTCGTTATTGAACCGACGCTCGCGGGGCATACCCGGACAGGACGTCTTGCGTGAGAGGGCATTTTTCGGGATAATCAGGCGCAAGAGGTGCCATCGTGCATGAGTTGAGCATCGCCCAGAGCATCTGCCAGAGCGTCGCGGAGCGGGTGGGGGATGCGCGCGTGGACGAGATGACCGTCGAGATCGGGGCGCTGTCCGGCGTGAATCGCGACTCGCTCCAGTTCTGTCTCGGGGAAGCCGCGCCGCTCTGCGGCGTGAAGCTCGACCGGTTCGACATCCGGGTGGTGCCGGCGCGCGCCGAGTGTGCGTGTGGTCACACGTACGACGCCGACGACGTGATGGCGCCGTGCCCGAAGTGCGGCGGCTATTCGCGTGCGTTCAGCGGCGGCGAAGATGTTGTGGTCAGCAGACTGGTCCTGGTGGAAGAGGAATGAGCAAGCGAACTGAAATCCTGGACAGGATCGTCATCGGCAAGGGCGACCGGATTGCTCTGAAGAACCGCGAGCTGATCGATCGGGCGGGCGTCTTGGCGCTCAACCTGATCGGGTCGCCCGGCTGCGGCAAGACCACGCTGCTGGAGAAAGTCATTGCCGAATTGCACAGCCCGGCGGACGGGCGCCCGATCCTGAGAGTCGGCGTCATCGAGGGCGACGTCCAAACCACATTCGACCGCGACCGCATCGCGCAGGCCGGCGCACCCGCCGCGCAGATCGAAACCGCGGGCGCTTGCCGGCTCGACGCCGCGATGGTCGAAAAAGCCCTGCCCGAGATCCCGCTCGATGACATCGACATCCTGGTGATCGAGAACGTCGGCAACCTCATCTGCCCGTGCGGGCCGCAACTGGGCGAGCACTTGAAGGTCGCCGTCGTCAGTGTCCCGGAGGGCGACGAAAAGCCGGCGAAGTACCCCCAGGTCTTTGTGCGCTCGGACGCTGCGGTCATCAGCAAGATTGATCTGCTGCCGCATCTGGAGTACGACCTTGACCGCGCCGTCACGGACTGCAAGAAGCTGAACAACACGATTAAGGTCTTCTCCCTGTCCGCCAAGACGGGCGAGGGGATGGGCGGGTGGATTGACTACCTGCGACGCCTGAGCGACGCGCACCGCACCGGCTGAAGGCCCAGGGGAATAAGGAACCCACGACGAAACGCAGGGCGAAAATCCGGATCACCGGCACCGTGCAGGGCGTAGGGTTTCGGCCCTTTGTCTATCGCCTCGCTGCGGATCTGGGGCTCGTCGGGACCGTGCGCAATTTCAGCGGCGGCGTGGAGATCCTCGCACAGGGCGGCGCCGCGCCGGTCGAGGAGTTCATCCGGCGACTTCGTGACGATGCGCCACCGCTGGCGCGCATACGGGATCTGACCGCTGTCGACGTTTCGCCGACCGATGAGATCGGATTCCATATTGAGTCGACCGACGCGGCCGGGGGCCTGGACGTCGATGCGGCGCGGGACATCGCCACCTGCGACGCCTGCCTCGCCGAGATGCGCGATCCCGAGAACCGCCGGTACGGCCATCCGTTCATCAATTGCACCGATTGCGGCCCCAGGTACACCATCATCGAGTCGCTCCCCTACGACCGGCCGAACACGTCGATGAAGAAGTTTCCGATGTGTCTCGGCTGCGAACTGGAATACAACGATCCGGCCGACCGGCGCTTCCACGCGCAGCCGGTCTGCTGCCATGCGTGTGGGCCGACGCTACAACTGCTGGACGCGGACGGAACGCCGATCCGGACCGATGCCCCGGTCGTTACCCTCGCCGAGCATCTTGGCCGCGGCGAGATCGCGGCCATCAAGGGCATTGGCGGGTTCCATCTGGCATGCGATGCTGCGTCGCCGGAGTCCGTCCGGCGCCTGCGGCAGCGCAAGTACCGCGAGGAAAAACCGCTGGCCGTCATGGCACGCGACCTGAATGCTGCGCGCCGGATCGCGGTCGTCAGTGCGGCCGAGCAGGCATTGCTCGAAAGCCCCGAGCGACCCATCGTCCTGCTGGCGAAGAAAGGGGAGGGGATCGTCGCGGACGAAGTGGACCCGCGAAGCAGGTTCCACGGCGTGATGCTTCCTTACACGCCGGTCCATCATCTGCTTGCCGACCACTTCCCTTACCTGGTGATGACGAGCGGGAACAAGACCGAGGAGCCGATCGCGCGGACGAACGATGAGGCGCTCGACAAGCTGAGCGGGATCGCGGACGTGTTTCTCCTCCACGACCGCGACATCCTGACCCGCAACGACGACTCGGTAGTCCGCCGGATCGCCGGTGACGTGGTCACTATGCGCCGCTCACGGGGCTATGCTCCCGAGCCCATCGCTGTCGGGCAGAACGTCCAGGGCGTGATCGCCTGGGTTCCTGCACGGATCGGGTTCGTAGTCCGCAA
>CAZDHT010000414.1:0-2953 GCA_964505325.1 uncultured Planctomycetota bacterium
GCCACGGATGAACACGGATGGACACAGATGAGAGAGATCTGTGCCGGGTGCAGATTCCGGGGAAGCTCTTTGATAATGTAACGTAAGTATTTGGCGGCCAGGAGCTTGCGTCGACATGGCTTTGTTTCGCAAGGACGATGCGCGGGCGGGACCTGTGCCGGTGGGCTCAAATGACGACGTTGGCCCCGTGCCGTCCGTTGGGCGGCACCCCGTTCCTTTCCCCGTCTGCCCCCTGTTCCATTTTTTCCTTTCTTACACGGGCTCCGACGCGACGGTCACGCGGGGAACGGCCCGCAGGGGGTGGGGTCGCACCAGGCGGCGCGGCTGTTGACGCGCCGCCGAGAACGGGATAGGCTGTTAGCTGGCCCGATCTCTGACGAGGGCATACGAATGCAGAAGCGACTGCCGCGCAAGCCGGACTTCGAGCAGTTCCTCAAGGTGCTGCGGCGCGAGGGGACGCCGAGCTACCTGCCGTTCTACGAGCACATCGCCAGCCCCGGCTTCATCGCACGCCGCACCGAGACCGACTATGACCAGATGCCGCAGGACTCCGACCGGGCCATCGAGACGTACGTCGAGTTCTGGCTGGGGATGGGGTTCGACTGCATCCCGATCGAGCGGCCGCCGCGGTGTCCGCTGCGTCGCGAGAAGGCCGGGGACGGCGCGGTGAGCCACGGGAGCGAATCGGCCGTCGTCATCCGCAGCCGCGAAGACTACGAAGCGTACCCGTGGCCGGACGAGTCCGAGGCGGTGGACTTCACGGCGTTCGAGAAGGTGGCGAAGCTCCTGCCCGACGGTGTGAAGATCGTGGGCGGCGTTTGCGCCGGGCCGTACGAGTGGGCCTCGATGATGATGGGCACCATCGGCATGTCGTACCTGATGGCCGACGACCCGGAACTGGTCGGGATGGTCTTCGCCAGGATCGGCTCGCTCCACATCGCGGCCAACCGCATCATTGCCGGGATGGACTTCATCGGCGCCCACCGCCAGGGCGACGACCTCGGGTTCAAGACCGCGACATTCCTGCCGCCCGACCGGCTCCGCGAGTGGGTCTTCCCCACGTACAAGGCGATGGCCGACATCGCCCACGACGCCGGCCGGCCGTTCATCCTCCACTCGTGCGGCAACCTGGCCGCGGTCTACGACGACATCGCCGACTGCGGGGTCGACGCCAAGCACTCGTTCGAGGACGTCATCCTGCCGGTCGGCGAGTTCAAGAAGCAATACGGCGACCGGATGACGCCGCTCGGCGGGCTGGACGTCGACGTCATCTGCCGCGGCAGCCACGACGAGATTCGCGACTACACGCGGCGGCACATCGAGGAGTGCTTCAGTGATGGCTACTGGGCGCTCGGCACCGGCAACTCGCTTACCGATTACATGCCCGTCGAGAACTACATCACCGTGCTCGAGACCGGCCTCGAGGTGGCGGGATAGCGCGTGCTGGGGGGGTCTGGCGACTTATTGCCACCGTTGCCGGCGCAGTCTCTTGAGCACCGCGATGGTGCGCGTCTCATCAACGATGCGCGTCGAGATGTCCGCATCACCGGTCTTCAGCTCGCACGGTTCGACGGTCGCCAGGATGCCGCGGAGGCGGCTGCCGCGGTCGAGGAACGAGCGGCGGTCGAGGAGCGAACGGAGGAGCTTGGACTCCCGGGCGTGATCGAGGTAGCGCCGCAATTGCCGCACGTGTTCCCGCGCGAGCGCCCCGCGCTTCAGTTCGACCAGGATCACCTCGTCGGCCTTCGTGTCGACGAACACCATGTCGACGATATGCTCCAAGGTCGGTGCCTGGCACGGATCTGTTGCCGGCCCACACAGCACTGGAAGAAGACGAGGAACCGCTTGTCGGCGGGCGGAGTGTATTCGTTGATGAGGAACTCGTGGAAGGCGACGACGCCGGCCTCATCGATGTCCGGCTTACCTTCGGTCGGCCCGCCGGCGGCATTGACGGCGGCGACGGCGCGTTCATGTGCCTCTTTGCGGGTCATGCGCGGTTTCCTTCACCACGAAGGGCACGAGGAGCACGAAGGTCCGCCAGGGTCCTTCTCCATTCGCCCGCTCATAGAGCGGGCCTACACCCAAGTGTCAGCGTCCCTTTGCAGGCCGGCTCTGCGAGCCGGCGCGTCGCACGTCGATAGACGCGGCAAACGTAACATGCAGCGCCGTAATCACTTGGATTTGAGGTCCGTGCCAGGCATCGAGCTCGGCGCTTTGGTTGGGTGTTTCTTCCTCTTGAAACGGATAGTCCTGTTGCTGTCGGGGTCGCCAAGAATCGTGAGCAGGCCGTAGGGCTGCTCGGGACCAGTGAAAGCTGTTGGATCGATTCTCTCCCCCGCCCCATAGAACTGGAAACCCCAGCACTCCTTCGGGTTGGGGCCGTACCCGTAGGAAGTGCCGATTGTGGCTAGTCGCCAAGTTCCGGTGGTCGACTGAAATGAGCTGAAGCGGCCCCCTGAGCTTCGTGGGTAGTTCTTGATGCTGAAGGTGCCGTCGGCAAACACATCGAGTCGGCAGTGCCGCCCCCCGACTGCCGAGACTCCACCGGGGACCACGGTCTGATCGCTGAGAACATACGTTCCGACTACATCTGCCGCCTTGGGCTCGGTACCGACGTAGTCGCGATGTCGTTTCCTGGCGGCTGTGACAACAGGGTCTTGGCCGCAGCCGCTGGCAAGGGCGGCGGCGAGGATCAGGATGCAGGCGTGTTGTTTCACTTCCATTCTCGCACCCAACGCTGAGTTCAGCCGCGTGCGGGCTTGGCCATGGCGGCTTGAACCAACGGACACTACTCCATCTTCAGTAACGGTCGAACAATCATACGGGTAGCACGTCGGCTGCAACGATGTTGTTAGGCCGCTCATTGCGTCACAGCCAGCCTTGTTTCCGATCAATCCAGTGACGTGCCACTCGGGAGCCGAGGAGTGCGCCGTCTGAACATGTAGATCGCCCA
>CAZDHT010000415.1:0-2923 GCA_964505325.1 uncultured Planctomycetota bacterium
GCTGATGCCGGGCAGCAACGTCATCTCGGCCGAGTCCGGGCAGATCAAGCCGGGCTACAGGCTCCGCGTCGAGTAGTGCTGGGACGATGCCAAGGGGAAGAACCGGAAGGCGAGCAGGCTCGTCGAGAAGCTCCCGGCAACGTTCGAGATCGAGACGGTCGGCAAGCGCCCCGCCGACGTCCGCTGCCGGTACCTGACCATCCAGGCGTTCGGCAAGTGACAGCGTCCCCTGTCTTTACATCCGTGCGCTCTTCGGATGGGCACAACACTACGGCAGGCTGCCGGACCTGGCGGACGGGATTCTCGCCTCGACGAACTTGCGCAACTCCGCGTCGCTCATCCGCAGCCTGGGCAGCGCATACACGTGCCAACGCTCGCGCAACGTGCACGTTCCCCCGGGCTTCAAGGTCATCAGCGGGCCGACGTGCTCCATCTCCACGTAGTTCTTGCACGTGAAGAACTCGGCGCTGCCGTGGCCGGCGGGGTACGTGGCCGACGTGTCGGCGTCGAAGGTCATCACGAACACGCAGCCTTTGGCTTCGTAGGCCATCCAGCCCGCCGGAGATATTGCCAACACCTTCGAAGCCTCGCCGGAGAAGTGCAAGACCAGCATGTCGTCCGTCCGGCGCCACTGCTTCTGCTTAAGCGAGTCCTTCATCCCCCAGACGCGACTCTCCTTGGAGGCCGGCACCAGCGCCCGTCCGCCCGGGACAAGCTGCACGATGCTCCAGATGCCCCACGAGACCGCCTTGTCACCAGTGTTGACCATCGTGTACGTGCAGTCGGCCGTGGGGCGGGCGGGGCACAGGCGGAACTCGCGTTCCAGGCGTACGCCGTGTTTCTTGCTCGACGCGCCGACAACGCGGAGCCGGCCGCGCGCGTCCGCGACCGCCGAGCATGGTGCCTTGTCGATGACGGGCGGGGGCGGCCATTTCCAGGCCGACTGCGGCGCGATCCAAAGCTTGGCGCCGCCGAAGTTCTGCCAGCCGCGGGCGGACAGGTCGACCGCCACCCCGTGCAGTCTCGCGTCCTGCCAGAACAGGTTTTCGCCGCCCGCGGCCGAGAAGTGCATTACGCGCGCGATGCCCGGCACGGCGACCATTTCCGCGTCGCCGTTGGCCAGGCGATACGCGCCGGCCCAGCCGGCGTACGTCGCCGGCTCGATTGAGATGCGGCTCGGCGCGGGCGCGCAGCCGGCCAGCGGCGCGAATGCGAGCGCCCACGCACACAATGCGGAGATGTTTCGAAGGTTCACGTTCATCGGCGGCCCAGCATAGCAACCCAGGCAAGTTTGCGCAAGCGGTTCGGCGCTATCTACAAAGCCGCCGACGGTTGCGGGGCCGGGGGGTAGCAGCCGGCCTCTGGGCAGCCGGAGGTGGCAGTTGATCTCGCGTCGCAGGGGCCACACCGCGACCTACCACATCAGGGCAGCCAACACAAACGTGGGGGTTGAGCCGCGGGTAGAGCAGCATGCAGAGCTTGCCGTCCTTACCGGCGAAGGGCCGGAGGTCCAGGTGCCCGCGAAGCCGATCCAACCGCGCCGCGACGAAGCGCCGCATCGTCGGCGGCAGCGGCAGCTCGTCCGCCCGCGCGGAAAGGCAATCGATCCGGTGGAACGGCTTGTCCGGCCCGACCCACTCGCGGGTCCTTTGGCGGACGCGCCGATCGCCCCCGTGCGCGTCGGCCGCTCGGCAGGGTCTTCACTCGTGCGACTCACCCCTGTCCTCCGCCAATCGCCCCTGGCATTCATGTCTCGGCTCACGCAACCACTCCGCGAGGCGCAGCCAGCAGGCCGCATGGCGTGCCGCCGCGCGGGGGAAGTGTCCGTCTGTCCGGACGCGCGGACGGTGATGATCGAGATCTCCGAGCCGGCGCTGAAGGCTCAAGTCACGTTGAACAAGGTGGGCCAGGTCGGCGGCAGGATCAAGATCGTCAAGGACGGCAAGGTCGCCGTCCACAAGCCTCTGCCGGCGACCATCGTCCCGCATCCCACCATCGTGCGCCGTGGAGGGCGCACGATAGCGCGTTAGACAGAATCGCGGGCCTGGCGCTTCTTCCGGTCTCTTCCAATCCCGGCCCGTCCCGACCCCGGATCGGCCTGGGAAGAGGCCCGAATTGACGTACGAAGCCGTAAGTTACAGCCTCGCAAAAAGATGTGCTCCTAAAGGGTGACAGGCACCGTTTCCCCGTTTCCCCACAGGCACCGTTTCCCCGGCACCGTTTCGCCCCCCCCCCCAGGTGGGGCAGGCATTCTTGCCTGCCCGGCGTCAGTTTTTTTTCGCTCCAGCCCTTGAAAATGCTGGCCCCACTGAGTAAGCTACGGCTATCAGGACGGAACTGAAGGGCGGGGCACCTGTTGGGACTCGGAAGAAGCGCGAACGCGGACGTGAATGACCCGCATCGCGTGCTTGGTCGAGCGCTGTGAGACACGTGGGCCGCCGGCGTAGGCGGCCGCGATTGGGTCGTGGGCTGTGTTTGGAGGCATAAAGAATGGGCCGGAGAAGTGAAGGGGCAAATGGCGGGGTGCTGTTCGAGGCGCTGGAGCCGAGGCTGCTGCTGGACGGGAACGTGGTGGCGAGCGTGGTCAAGGGAAGCCTGAGGATCACAGGCGACGCTGGAAACAATGACATCACGATTGCCTGGGGCGGCGGGGCGGATTCTTTCCTTATTACCGGAAACAGCGGCACGACCGTTAACGGTGGCGCGGCGGACACCCTAACCGGCGTGACCAAGCACGTCAAGATCAACATGAAGGAGGGCGACGACAGAGTAGAACTCGACGCCGTTACCATTCCGAAAAAGCTCATCGCCAAGACCGGCCTGGGCAACGACACCGTGATCGTGAACGCAAACTGCGGCCGAAAGGCGACGTTCAAAACAGGCTCCGGCGACGACACCATCGACGTTGTCAACTCGAACTTCT
>CAZDHT010000416.1:0-2908 GCA_964505325.1 uncultured Planctomycetota bacterium
CATGCTGCCGTAAGTCCAGTAATATGGCGGCGGACGGAGTTTTCGGGAGGGACAGCGGCTGTGAGCACGGCAGATGGGAGGAAACGACGGACCGGGTGTTTCCTCAAAACGGAGCGTAGTCGTCGAGCGAGAAGGCGGGGGATTCGGGGACGTAGTCGCCATACTGGGTGTCGAGGACGTATTTGACGCCCGCCCCCTTCGACAGGATGCTCTGGAGCGCCTCGACCACGTAGTCGACGTCATCGGCGGTGTTGTACACGCCAAAACTGATTCGGACGAGGCCGGGCACGGTGGCGTGGTCTCCGGCGGCAAGCTTCTCCACAATTGCCTGCATTTCTTCGCCAGATATGCCGAGCAGTTCCCGGACGTAGGGCTGGGCGCAGAAGCATCCGTTCCGCACTCCGACACCCCATTCGAAGCCGAGCACGGCGGCTAGCTCGCCGTGGCCGAGCCGGTCGGCGGTCATCGAGATGACCCCCAGGCGGTCCCGCTTCAGGTCGGGGTCGGTCAGGCCGTAGAGAGTCAGGCCTTCCATCTTGGTGAGCTTGGAGAGGGCGCGGCGGGTCAGTTCGCGCTCGTGCTCGGCCAGGTTCTCCATGCCGATGGATTGCAGGACTTTGATGGAGCTGGCCAGGGCGACGGCGCCGGGGACGTTGGGCGTTCCGGCCTCGTCCTTTTCCGGCGGCAGCGCCCACATTACCTGGTCCATCGTCACGGCGTTTACCGTTCCGCCGCCGACTTGATCGGGTGACCCCTGCTCGAACACCTCTTTGGGGCCGACGAGGACCCCGGAGCCGAACGGGGCGTACATCTTGTGGGCGCTGAAGGCGATGAAGTCAATGCTTTCGGGCTCGCCCGGCGGTCCCATCTGGAACGGCCGGTGGGGGATGAGTTGGGTGGCGTCGACCGCGCACAGCGCTCCGTGCTCGTGGGCCAGGCGTGCGATGCGGCGAATGGGGGGCATGTTGCCGGTGACGTTCGAGCCGCCGGTGACCGTGATGAGGCACACGCTCCCCTCGTTGGCGCGCACCTTGTTCTCCAGGTCGGCGAGATCGAGGGTGCCGTCCGCGCGGTGTATCTCGGCGTACTCCAGTCCGCAGCCCAGCCGGCGCCAGGGCAGCATGTTGGAGTGGTGTTCCATCATGGTGGTGATCACGGTGTGGTCGTCTCCCACGCACATGCGCATGGCCAGCTTGTTGAGCGCGTGGGTGGCGTTCTGCGCGAAGATGAGGGTGTGGCGCGAGAGGTCCGCTCCGACGAAGTCGGCCACGATGTCTCGGCACTTCTCGTACACGTGGGTGGACAGGAGCGACTTGAATCCGCTGCCGCGGTGTACGCTGGCATACCATTCGGAAAAGCGCCGCGAGCAGTCCAGCACGGGCATGAAGGCGGGGGTGGTGGCCGCGTTGTCCAGGTTGACGTAGTTCACGTGCCGCCCGTCCACCACGGGGACGCGCTGCTCGGTCCCTACGACGTACTGGCGGACGTTGCCCACGTTGACGTCCGGGATCTCTTCCCGGCACGACCGCGTGGGATCGAAGACGGTGTCCTCGGAGGACAGTCGTTCCTGCTCGTTCAGCATGGCTTTTCCTCGGCCGACGGGTCAATCCGCAGCGGCCATCGACCGATACTTCTCGGCGATCTTCCGCTGGATATCGTCCTTGAACAGGGCCCAGGCGCACACCGGGATCGTCTTGGTCACCCCGTCGTCGGGATCCTCGTAGGCGAAACCGGCCGTGCAGTTGTACAGGCGGGCGCCTTCTACCGAGTGGACTTCTTCGAATGGCAGGACCAGCATTCCGATCGTGCGCCCCAGGTTCGTGTGTTTGCGAAGCTGATGCTTCCAGGTCTTTCGGAGCAGGAGACGGCCGGCGAGGATGCGCAGGAGCGCGAGAATCCAGTTGCCCTTCGCCATTCTGCCGAGCCTTACCGAACGGCGCACGACTCCGAGGAACTGCCGGAGCACCAGCCATCGGCCGCGCAGGCGCTGGAACCGCTTATCGGGATTCAGTCGGGCCAGCTTGCCGGCTATTCTCTCGGTTCGCGAGAGGATTTCCTCCCCGATCTCATCCAACGGGCGTTTCAGGAAGTGGCTCAGCGGCCGGTAGCGGGTCCCGTCCGAGATCAGGATGGTCGCCGACTCGCAGTTGGGGTGTACGCCGCCGAACGTGAGGCGGACGCCGCCGAAGAAGGCGAGCGCCTGGGTCAGGTGGTGCGTCAGGCCGGACGGCACGAACTCGACCTTCTCGTCGGGGAACGCCTCGTCTATGATCTGTTCCACGTCTTCAATGGTGGTGGACACATCCGTCTCGAACTCGCCTTCCTTCCACGTCTCGGTGAGCGGGATGAGGTGGAGATACGCGATGAAATCGCGGTTCGCGTGGCAGTAGTCGATAAGGTCCCGCATGTGCTTGTCGTTGATCTTGCGGGCGACGCAGCACATGATGGTGTGACGGCGGTCGCTGAACTTCTTCAGGTTGTCGAGGCCCTTGACCTTCTTCTCATACGCGGTGGGGTTCTTGCGAAGCCGCTCGTAGATTTCCGGGTCCCTTCCGTCGAACCCGAACAGCACGCGGGCACGCGTCTCGCAGATCTTCTTGCAGTACGCTTCGTCGGCGAGCTTCAAGCCGTTGGTGACGATCCCCACCCTCAGTTTCCTTTCTTTCGCCATGCGGATGATTTCGAACAGGTCGTCGCGCACGGTGGGCTCGCCGCCGAACAACTGGACGGTCGGCTTGGGGCTCATCCTGCTCAGGCCGTCCAGTACATGCTCGAAGTACACGAGCGGGGGATGGAACTCGAAGCCCATGTGAGGGATGTTGGCGATGCAGATGGGGCCGTTCATGTTGCAGCGGTTGGTGACGTCGAGGAACACCATGCGGGGGTGGTGGGCACCCTGTCGGCCGCA
>CAZDHT010000417.1:0-2892 GCA_964505325.1 uncultured Planctomycetota bacterium
GCCAGTTCGTCCTTGCGCTGATGATGCGAGGCGGCCTTGAACAGGAAGTTGCAGTAGCCGCCCATGCCGGGAGCGTCACCGAACGGCAGAGACTGCCTCATGCCGGGGGCGAGTGTATGCAGGCGGAACGCGGCGGTATTCTTGTAGAAGGGCTGGTCGAGGTACTTCGTGCCGAGGCAGCGATCCGACGCTTGCAGCGCCAGGGTCAGGTGCGCCCCGCCGAAGATGAGGTAGCCGGGGCCCTCATGGCTGGTGCCGTCGGGGGGGAGCCACTTGGCCACGTACTGGAGGTCCTCGTGCGTTCGCTTGAGGATCCAGTCTTCGCTTGCGTTGCCTTCGTAGGCGGTGAGGACGGAGAGCGCCATGCCGGCGTTGCGGTGCCAGCGGTGGTTGTTCGCCGGATCGCCCTGCCAGTAGCCCACGGACCGGTTCTTGTTGAGGTGGCCGCCGTGGTATTGGGCGCGGGCCTGGAGGATGAGCTTCTTGCGGAACGCCTCGCGGAACGCGGGCTCGAGCGCGTCGTACGTCCAATCGTAGGCGAGCGCGGCGCCGATGGCGATGTTTGCCTTGGACATTCCGCTGTCGAGTTCCTTGCCCGTCTCCCAGTGCTTGAGGGCGAGCAGCATTTTCATAAAGCCGACGGTGGCTTCGAGCGACTTCTTGTCGCCGGTGAGGACGTAGTGCAGCGCGACGGTGGGCATGCGCCACAGGCCCTGCCGCTGGCCGTCGGTGGCGTCGCTAAGGAAGTTGCGATGTGTAGGCGCCTTGCAGACGTTGCGGTACTTCACCATCTCGTCGAAGAACGGCTTGCCCTTGCCCTTGGCGAACGCCTTCAGCGCGGGGATGTCCTCGGCGCCGAAGAGCAGGCGCGGGTGCTTGCCTTTCACCGCGTCGAGCAGCGTTGCGGGGTTCTCCTCGGCGGGGTCCTTCTCGGGGACGACGGGCGGCGGGGGCGGAGGCGGGACGGGCTTGGCCTTCATCGGCCCGCCCAGCTTCACGGTCAGGTCGTCGGCCCACAGCGTGTGGGGCGTGCCCTTGCCCGTGTCGCCGTACAGCACCACGCCGACAAAGCCGGTGACCTTCGATGTGTTCCAGTCGAACCGTTTGCGGCGGGCGTTGACGTCCTTGCCGTCGAGCGAGATGATCAGCCCCTTGTCGGGGTCCATGTTGAACGTCCACTTGTGCCAGCCCTTCTTGCGGCGGCATTCGCCCAGGTAGCGGACGTTGAACCACGACTTGCCGCCGTAGTCGCTGGTGCAGTAGGTCTTGTCGCCGGAGAGGTAGCGGGCGTAGAGCTCGCCGACGGCGAAGACGCGGCCGTCCGCCTGCAGCAGGCCCCAACGCGGGCCGACGCGGTAGGCCTTTGTGTTCTTCGGAACGGCCATGTCGTCGTAGACCCACAGCTCGATCACCCCCGAGTCGTTGGCGTCGCGGAGCTTCAGCGTTGCCTGTCCGCCGACGCCAACCTTGAGCGCGGCGCCCTTGCCGTCGCGGCCTTTGGCGGCGTCAATGGCCACGTCGCCCTTGACTTGCCAGCCGTCCAGCGACGCTTTGTCATCGAACGCCACGGACTTCTCCGCCGCCGCGGCCCAGACGGGCGACGCGGCGATGCACACAAGCAACGCAGCGCGGAACATGCTTTTCATGGTCCAGGGCTCCTTTCGCTACAAAGAAAACCAAGCCTGGGTCGAGACCAACAGTCGCGGTATGCTAGTCGCTGACACCGGCCCAGGTCAAGGGCGCGGGCGGGGTTTCTGGCGCTTCGCCTTGCAGGCCTTCCCCATCTCGTCCGCTTTGGGCCGGTACTTGAGCCACAGGCCCTTGATCGGCGCGGGGCCGAAGCTGTAGAAGTCCTTGCCCTTGGGCGCTTCCTTTTCGCTCCAGCGGCCGACGCAGTCGAAGAAGGCATCGTGGCCCCAGAGGTCTTTGGCGCCCATCAGGCGCGCCGCCGATGTCGGCTCGACACGGCCGCGCCGAGCGGCGTCAAGCTCGGCCCTCCCGATCGGCTGTCTGAATCGCCTAGCTTCTCCTCCTCTTGAGTGCAAGCAGCGCGAGGCCGACCAGGCCGAGACCCGCGGGCTCGGGAATGGGGGGCGGAATGACCTCGTCGGCCGACGCGGCCAGGATGAACGCCTGGCGGCTCTTCCACGTGTCGCCGTCGTAGATCGCCAGCCGAATGCCCGTCAGCACCCGCGTGTCATCCAGCGGGAGCGGATTGGCCAACGTCCAGACGTGCCCGTCGTCGCCGCGGATGCCCGAGTAGTTGCCGCTGACGCCCCAGGTGTGGTCCGTCAGCGCGCTGGCCACCTCGAGGATGTCCGGGTTGCTGGAACTGCTGTTCAGGATCGTGGGGAAGCCAAGCTCATCTACCTTCGGCGTACCGGGCGACTGGTAGATTTCTACCTCGCCGTCGGCATAGATGGCGTAGATCATGCATTTCTTGTTGTCACCCGCCACGAGGAAGTTGATGTCGGTGTAGTTGCCCTGCTGCGCCGGGGGCATAAGAGCAGTAACGGAGGCGGTAGGAGCGCCGGTGGAGCCGGAGTGGGGTCGGTATGCCCGAATCACGTTCGGGCTCCGCGCCAGGAGACCGGTGGGCGTGGTCGGCTTGGGGATCTCGGGGTTGCCCCAGCCGCCGCCGGGCTCGGCATCCAGCGCTGTCGAGAGCTGGAACAGGCCGTAGCTCGTGGTGATCTTGCCGTCCGTCGGCAGGCCGTCGCTCGGGTGCGAGCCGTCCTGGCCCTGCCAGATGTACGACCTTGCCCCGGAGCTCAGGCTGTGGTGGCCGAATACGGCCGACACCTGCCGGCTGCCCAGACCCCAATCGGCGCAGGGATCGTACGCCACGGCCTCCTGCTGCTCTGCGATGCTGATATAGCCGTCGTAGTTGTA
>CAZDHT010000418.1:0-2891 GCA_964505325.1 uncultured Planctomycetota bacterium
CGGGCGGCGATCATTGCTACTTCCATTCTACGGGCGGGCCGCGCTTGCACCAAAGCAATTCCCGAAGCATCGCCGCGGGATGTAGGTTGAACGACACGGCAAGTGCCGCGGTTTCACTCACTTCGGCGATGCGCCCCAGGTGCCAGAAAGTGGTACTTTTTGGGAACAGGTGTCGCTGAAAAGTACCACTTCGTGGTTGACGAACACGGTGATTGCTTGGCTTCAGAATATCAGCTTGAAGGCAAGGCGGGAGCGCCCGCGCCGCCCAGCGCGAGGTTCCCGCCGATTTCGGTCACGGTCCGGCAGGACCGGCAGGCGGTTCGATCCGCACCCCGTCGCCTGAGCGCACGACGCCGCCGCTTGTCACTCGGGCGAAGATCGTCTGGTGAGGCATGGCGCACCCGCCAAGCCTGCGATAGACCTCACAGTAGCGGCAACATTCCCTGCCAGTGATGGTCACCTCGAGGGCGACGTCGCGGCCGACCCGGAGGCGCGTCCCCGTGGGGAGCGCCGACAGGTCGAGCCCTTCGGTGTTGAGATTCTCGGACAGCGCGCCGGGGACGAGCGAACCGCGGACCTTGGGGCACGACGCGGCCTGGCCGTCGGCGGCGCCCTTCAAGAACGCCCGGCTCTGCTCGTTGATTGACTCGATGGCGAGCAGGCTGACCTGCCGCTCGCCGGGCGCCGCGTGCGCGTCGCCGACGAGCCCGTGGCCGGGCCGCAACTCGGCCTCGGCAACCGGCACCTTGGCCACGTGCCTCCGGCCGCTCACGTTGACGGACACGATTCTCCCGGTCATCCCGCGCGTGCTCCTCCGCTCGCTCAGCATGGTCAGAACGCAATCGACGGAGCCCCGCCGGGCGGCGGCCAAGGCCCGCGGGCGATAGTGCGCGTAAAGCCGCCTCACCCTGTCCGCCAGCCGCTCGCGAACGACGAGCAGGACGACGCCCTCGGCCGAGGAAAGGAGTGCGTCCACGGCCGCTCTCCAGCCCCGGCCTCGCAGTTCGAGCGGCCCGAACTCGTCAACGACCACCAACTCCGCCGAGCGTGTCGTACCGGATGCCAGGGTCGTGCATCCCAGTTCGAGCCCCTCGGCGCTGAAGGCGAACGATCCGGCC
Organism: uncultured Planctomycetota bacterium; assembly: GCA_964505325.1. GTDB lineage: Bacteria > Planctomycetota > PUPC01 > PUPC01 > PUPC01 > CAZDHT01. Next base: position 1,119 of record CAZDHT010000418.1, read on the forward strand.
CGGACGGTCCCTCCCTCACGTCGCCTGGCCAGCGGTGCGCGGGCGCCCGTGTCGAGGTCCAGCACGTCGAACCCCGCCAGCGTGTTCTCGCGGCAGACCGAAGGCGACAGGATCCCCGCCACGCGGATGCCCTTGGCGCGGACCCGCTCGACCAGCTCGGCGGCGGCCGTGGTCTTCCCCGAATGCTTGGGGCCGGTCCACAGGAGCAGTCTTGTGTGCGGTCGCGGCATCCGACCAGTGGAGTCTAGAACGATACTGTCACGCAAAGGACCCACAGCGCCACCGTGACGAGCGATACGACGCCGGCCGCAAGTCTGGCGCGCTGTGCCGAGGCGGCGCGCGGTCTGGTCTTGGCGGACTCAACTGCACGGGCGGCAAGGGGGACGAGGAGCGCGTTGCCCGCCGCGGCGATCGTGCCGCTGATGCCGACGTAGCGCAACACCTTGGGAAGCCCGACGTCGATCCAGTAGGAATAGCGGAACACGTACGTGATGAGCACGGCAAACAGGGCGTAACCGAGATAGGTCGCCGTCACCGCGGAGAGGGCGTGGCTCTTCATCTTGAAGCGGCTGTACACCACGTCGTAGGACAGTCCGAGCAGGAGGATGCCCAGCAGGTGGCACGCAAAGAAGGGAGCGTTGAAGAACTTGTATAGCATGGCGCAGGTGGCGATGAGTGTCGAGGAGCCAGCCCGGGGGAAGTAAGCCCTGGCGACGGTCAGGACGACGAAGCCGATGATGGTCAGCGGGACCGAGGCGTGCGGCGCTTGCGCCCGATAGAGCACCCCGCCCAAGATCGCCTCGGACGCGCCCCACAGCGTGCCAAAGAACAGAATGCCAAGAACGTGTTCCTTCTTCACCGCCGTTTCCTTTCCCAAGAGGAATGCTCCGTTCGTGCGGCTGATGTTAGCATCTTCGCCGCAGCAGCGCCAGGCCCGCGAGCAGGATCGCCAGCGCTGCCGGCTCGGGCACCACGGCGTTCACGACCAGGTCGCCCGAGCTCGTGGTCAGCAACTGGTAGTAATCCCATCCGTAGTCGGTCTTGGTGTACTGCTCGAGAATCCCGGTCACCCGGTCGAAGTGCTGGCCCGCGGAAATCAGCGGGTGGTAGTCGCCGGCCGCGTCCTCGTTCATGTAGTCCGCCGCCCACACGTCGCCGGACCCGTGGAAGTTGTAGTTGTCGCCCGCCTTGCCCAGGCCCATCATGCTGACCGTTACGTCCTCGATGCTCATCCACATCGCCTCGTACGGTTCCGCGCTGTGGTCCGCAACGTACCAATCCCCCGGCGGGCCCTCGACCGGCGCCGCGATCTCGCTCAGCGACACGGCCTTCGGCGCCGGCAGCGGATTGCCGCTGCTGATGATCGTGTAGCCGGAGGTATCCTGGTATCGCAGCAGTGTGTTGCCGCGGTACTCCTCGACGGCCACGTCCGTGAACGACACCAGGTCCCCCACGGCCACCGTGTTGAACATGTCGTTGCTGATGGTCCAGTCCTTCAGTGCGATGCCGCCCCACCCGTCGGGGTGGCTGGGAGCCTGCAGAGTAATCTTCGGCTGGGATCCGGCGAACTTGTGGACGACAATCCCGCCCTCGCAGTCGACGGTCTGACCGTTATACGTGCTGTTGCCGTCCGGGTCGACCGCCAGGTCGACGTACTGGATGTCGTAGATCGGCAGGGCCGCGGCGGTGGTGCCGAACAGCCAAAGGCACCCGGCGAGCGCCGCCAGCCGCGGCCGCAGCAGGCGTGCAGGAACTGCTCGAACTGGCGGCCGG
>CAZDHT010000419.1:0-2881 GCA_964505325.1 uncultured Planctomycetota bacterium
ACGGCGGAGCGGGACAACATCCGGTTCGTTCGTGACAAGGATGGGAAGCCGGAGACGCTCGTTCACACCGGCCGCCGCACGGATCGCCGGGTGAAGCTCGTCATCCAGCCCTGGTCGTGGACCCGGGCCCGGATCGAGGTCGACTGGATCGCCGTGCGGCCGTTCGTTGCCAAGGAGCCGACCGCGTCGGTCGGGGATGAGATCGTGGTCGCTCCTATGGTGAAGCTCCACCCGCTGCGCAAGGGGTTGGCCGCGTTCTGGACAGCCGACGGCGATGCGCGGGACAGCATGGGCGCTCATCACGGCGCGATCAAGGGCAACGTCACCTACACGGCCGACCGCCACGGGAGGCCGAAGGGCGCGTTCCGGTTCGACGGCAAGACGGGGTGGGTCCAGGTCGACGACGGCCGCTCGACCCTCCAGTTGACCGGCGACCTGACGTATTCCGCGTGGGTGAAGACCACCGCGAAGCAAGGAGGTGTCATCCTGGGCCGGAGCAGCGGCAATGACGCCCACCACATCGCCTCGCACATGACCATGGGCAGGGGCGGAGCGCTCGCGATGGGAATCTGCGGCACGAGATACGTGCCGGGACAGAGCGCCGCCTCGGGGGCTGTTCGCGTCAACGACGGTGAGTGGCACCACGTGGCCGCAGTCTACGTCGCCGGCAAATCAATCACGGTTTACGTTGATGGGAAGCATGCGGGACAGAACACCGCGAACATCTTTCCGAAGCTGAATCCCAGGAAGCTGCCGGTCTGCATTGGGAGCCCGACCTCGGGGTTCTTCTTCCAGGGCGCCATCGACGATGTTGGCATCTGGAACCGCGCTCTGAGCGCCGACGAGATCACACTGCTGTACAAAGCCCACGCAACAGACTTCACCCACCAGCTCCATCCCGTTCCGTAGGATTCGCCGACGGCAGCGCATCGTCCTTCGCGCGCCGGACGGCAAGACCGGACACACGCCATTGAGTCGGGCAGGGCGCGGCGCCAGAATCCGTCCCCGGCTCGGCCGCGATTGCTCCAACGCATTAGAGATGGGGACGACGAGGATCTGCTCCGTCGTGGGTGGCGCCCGGCACTGCAGATCAGCTTCGTTCCAGGAGGCCCCCCCCCGGCACGACGACGATGCCCCGCTCAGATACGGTGAACCTCGCCCGGTCCCGCTGTGGGTCGTAGCCGATCACGGCGCCGTCCGGGATCGTCACGCGCTTGTCGATGATGGCTCGGCGCAGCCGCGCGCCGCGGCCGATCTCGACTTGGTCCATCACCACGCACTGCCGGATGTCCGCGCCGGAATGAACCCGTACGTCAGGAGACAGGATGGATTCTCCAACGTATCCGCCGCTGATGATACAGCCGGAGGAGACGAGTGAGTTCACCGCCCGGCCACGCCGGCCCGAGGGCTGCTCGTTGAACACCGTCTTGGCGGGCGGAGATTGCGGGTGGTAGGTGTGGATTGGCCATTCCTTGTCATAGAGGTTGAACACGGGCAGGACCTGGACCAGGTCGTAGTTCGATTCCCAGTAGGCGTCGATGGTTCCGATGTCGCGCCAATAGGGTTCGGGCTCGCCGCCGCTGCCGGCGAATTCATATGCGAACACTCTGTCCCGTTCGACCATCGCCGGGATGATGTCCTTGCCGAAGTCGTGGCTGGAATCGGTCTTCGCATCAGCGATGACCTCGCGGACGAGGGTCTCCGTATCAAACACGTAGACGCCCATCGAGCAAAAGCAGCGGCCGGGGTTGTCCGGCATTTCCTCGGGGCTTTCGGGCTTCTCGTGGAATTCGACGATGCGGCCGTCGGAGTCTGCCACCGCCACGCCCAGTTGTCTGGCCACGCGTTCCACGGGCACGGCGACGCAGGCGATGGTAAGGTCGGCCTTCTTGTCGAGGTGGAACTGGAGCATATTGCGGTAGTTCATCTTGTAGACATGGTCGCCCGAGACGACGAGCACGTTGGCCGGCTTCTCCCGCTCCAGCATGTAGACGTTCTGGCAGATGGCGTCGGCCGTGCCCAGGTACCAGTGGGAGGTGCTGCGCTGCTGGGGAGGAATGACGTTGATGTACTCGTCCAGTTCCGGCCGACAGATGCTCCAGCCGAATTGCAGGTGGCGCTGAAGCGAGAACGACTTGTACTGGGTGAGGACGTTGATCTTTCGGAGCCCTGAATTGACGCAGTTGGAGAGGGTGAAATCGATGATCCGGTAGATGCCGCCGAACGGCACGGCCGCTTTGGCCCGGTCGCGCGTGAGCGGGTACAGCCGCTCGCCCTGGCCGCCGGCGAGCAGCATGACCAGGGTTCTCTTCAGGTCGTCGGTCTTGGTAATCCCTGCCACGTCCCGCTCCTCCCGGAGTCCGGCTGGTACGGGCGAGCCCGGCCTGGCACTACAACGCTACATTGGGCTCAGGCGCGAGCAAGAATGTCGAATGCCGAACGCCGAATGTCGAATCAATATCGAATACCCAATGACGAATGAACGCCACGCGGCGGTTATTCGACGCGCCGGCTCATTTACCCGGACGTTCGTCATTAGGCATGAGGGCTATACACTTGACTCCAGTCGGCCCAAGATGTTGTGTTGTGCCCCTACGCGTCGCCGCAGCGTGAAGAGCCCCAGCGGGGCGAGATGGGACAGCCTGGGGCAACGCCCCAGGGAACCCAGACCGTCGTGGGCGAGCCCTGTAGGGGCGATATAGGCACCCATTTCGCCCCTTCAGGGCTTTCGATATGTGCGCTGTCAGCGGTCCTGGGGCGTTGCCCCAGGCTGTCATATGCCGCTCCTTCGGAGCTTGAAATCGCGGTGTCGCCAGTACACAGAGGGTACGAGGACACCCCCCAGTCTCACATATTGTGGTAACTGGAGTCAAGTGCATAG
>CAZDHT010000420.1:0-2876 GCA_964505325.1 uncultured Planctomycetota bacterium
ATGTACTTGTCCACCGGGTTGAAGCCGATGGCGTTGTACTCGACCCAGGCTTTCGAGCCGATCGGTGTCAGCGTGAAAGGAAGCGTGGTGCGGTCGACGCGGTATAACTGCGTCCTGTCACCGCTCCCTTGAGAAATGTACAACGAGGAGTCGGTACGGAACGGGTCGGCATGCACGACCGCCGACAGCGCCAGCACGGTCAGCACAGCGACCACGGCTCCAAAACGCACACGACTTCCACAACCCATCACACCAGCCGCTTTCCCGGCTTCCCAAATGCGTCCCATCTTTCCCTCGCTCCTTTCCGCGCGTTCTCGCGCACCCACGTTTCCAACACAACTTGTCAAAACAGAACCATTAACATTTGCCCTGCACGAAGCTCCTGTCATCCGTCATCTCCTCCTGCGATGGAAAGCTGCGATCAAACACGGCAACCCCACAAGGGCCGCCGAGGCGGGCTCGGGAACAGCGGGCGAGGGATTGACGATGACAAGGGCGAGCTCGCCGCGGCCGGTCCCGGATGAGACGAGCGGCAGAAAGTCGAGCGCCTCAACGTCACCCAGCTCGGGCGCTCCGCCGTAAACATCGTTCAGCCCGTCCCCAAACGTCAGGACCGACAACAGATCGTTCAGGTCGTCAGACGCAACAAGGCGGCCGTTCTCGGGGTCCCACGCAAGGCCCGTGCATTCACCATCACCCGTGTCACCATCAACAACGGCGACGATCGCACCGGTGTCCGGGTCGATCCCATACAAATGGCCATCGTCGGTGTCGGTCACGTAGAGTTTCCCGTTGGAATCGAACGCGATGTCTTCGCCGTTCTTGACCGCCTCGCCCAGGCCCGCCATCTCGCCGAGATCCGCAAGCACGCTTCCGTCGCCCTTGCTGACCACCAGGAGTCGATCTGTTTTGGTCTCGCCGTTCTTCCGGTACAGCGCGTACAGGGCCCCCGAGACCGGATCGACAGCGAGGCCGGAGACCCTGTGCTCGCGCGCGTCAACGCCGTAGTCGGAGGCGTTGATGTGGCCCAGCACGCTCACCACGTTGTCCGCCGTCGTGCTGGCGTCGTTGACATTGAACTTCAGAAGCACCGGTCCGCCTGCGTTGCCGCCCAGGTCCGCCGGGGCTACCACCCGGTCGTTTACCACCATGTAGGCCGTGCCGTCGGCCTCGAGGGCCAGCGCCTCGATATGGTCGCCGATGTTTCTGGTCTGCCCGTTGTCCCTCTCGTACTTCAACCGTCCGTAGAGGGTCACCCCCGCCGCCGCGGACCCGTTCGCCAGCTGAGTGTAGTCTTGGATGGAAAAGAGTTCTCCTTTCTGCTCGTCCACACCCCACACCACGGGCACGGCCGGCGCCACCGAAGAACCGATCCACAGAACCAGCAAAGCCGTCACACAAACGCTCCTCAAATGCTCAGTCACTCTCATCCTTTCGCTCCTCTCAAACGGGTTACCAAACCACACAAAACGTTCCTTAGAGCTAGTACACCTAGCCTTCCACGTCTTTATGTTCACGCACGCTGCTCCTTTGCGGCCGGGGCAGCAACGGATTCCCCTCGCCGCCCGGCCCCGGGCTGGGGCGTTGGGACTGTTTTCGCGGGTTCAAGGACGTCCGCGAGCACCTCCCACAACTGCGCGGGGGCCACGTCTGCCGGTAGTACCGCCACGACACCCAGGCTCCGCGCCACAATCTCGCGGTCTTTGTAAAGCTGGTCGAGCAGGACTACTTGTGGTATCGAGGGCCGCGCCGCGCGGAGCAGCCGAAGCATATTGCCGTCGGCCATGTCGGGCAGGTCCCACCGCGAGACGATGACATCGATCACGCGGTGTCCGCGCAGCAGCCGAATCGCCTCGGTACCGGTCTTGGCGATCATCAGCCGGACCGGCAGCGACTTGACGAGGGCTTGCTCTTTGCGGAGCCCCACCACTAGTACCTTTGTCCTTGTCTGATCAGGGTAACTCATTGAGGTCTTCCTCACTCTCTGTCGCGCTTAGGCGCTGGTCAAAGCTCCGGACCATCCCGCCGGCGGTTCTCGCCACGGCTTCCTGCTCGAACCGGCCGCACTTCTCAGTCCACCCATCCCGTGAACTAACACGCACCTAGTCGTCTCCGTCGCAAGGGCTCCGAGGAGCCGGTACATTGTGACTGCTTCCTCGTCCAAGGGCGTCGGCGCTCCGCACGCCGTGCTACGGGGCGTGCCGCCCGATCTGCATCGCTTCGTGCTGTACCGGCCCGGGTCTCTCTTCCGCGGCCGTTCATGCCGCCCCACGGCCATCGGGTCCCGGTGCCGTCACGTCCGAGTGTCATTGTCTGCACGCTCATAACGCCTTTCTTCCTTGCCCGCCCCCACCGGAGGGCGGCGGCAAGCGAAAGCCGCCGCCCTCATGGTGCTTCGGGTGCTTTCACCTTCTCTTCCGACGAGCCAGCCCGACCGCACCGAAGGCGAGCAACGCCAAGCCGCTCGGCTCGGGGATGCCGTTGCCCGAGAGGCACTTCGTGCGGAGGTCGTACTCCAGAACGAGCTGCTCGTCCACGTCGATGCCCGAGTAGCTGAAGAACACCGTCTCCGACTCCGGCTGTGGCCTGATTTTGTACTCGTACTCCCAATGGAAGGGAGGACCGACTAGATCATCCACGTTCAGGACCATTGACACACCTGGAGCCTGGGGACCACCCGGCCAACTGATGGTGACATCCTTCTCCACGTTGATGCTCCCGTTGGCGTCGTCAACGGTGTACCACTCCAGAACCAGGTAGACCTCCTTGACACGATCAGGGTCATCCAGGTTCTCGAGAAACACCGTGTACGTCCCCTCGCTCTGGCCGGTGCCAGCCGTGTTCGAGATGGTCACGGTGTCGCTTCGCTGCTTGTC
>CAZDHT010000421.1:0-2833 GCA_964505325.1 uncultured Planctomycetota bacterium
AACGTTTTCGGCAACTACAACAACCTGGGCGGCGTGAAGCTGGACGGCGGAGGCGGCGGCTCCGCCACAATCCGCGACATCGATACCAGCATTGACATCCGGGACGCCGGCGGGGTTCCGTTGAGTTCGTTCAAGTACTGGGAAAAGGCAGGGTACGTCGAGATCACCAACTACGAGAACGTAATCGTCGGGAACATCGATGCCCACCACGCCACGGGCGGCGGCCCGACGGGCTCCGGCCGCGCCGGTGCCGGCAATGTTGACATCACCAACATCGCCCAGGACATCACGATCCTGGGCAACGTCGACCTCGGCGTGTGGAACGCCGCGATCCAGGACAAAGGCGTCCTGAACCTGCAGTGCGGCGGCACGATCACGCTCGAACAGGGGCTGGACCTCTCGAAGATGCTCTATGCCAGTTTCGATTCCGGGCCGGCCACCGCGGAGATCCTGGGCGCGATCATCGGCAGCGACGGCGACCCGGCCAGCGCAGCGAACATCGGCAATCTGCGCACGCCGCTCGGCGATGTCATCTACTACGACCCGGCGCTCAACCCTGACCTGCTCAGCGACACGTACGACCTGGCCGACCTGGGCGGCGACCCGGGCGCCGGCGGCACGCTCGAGCCGATGGCCTCGGCCATCCCCGAGCCCGCAGGACTGGCGCTGTTCGGCTTGGCCGCGCTGCTTAAGAGGCGGCGCCGATAGTGAACGACTGAACCGGGCTCCGCACGCGCCGGCGTCTGGAGGCTGGCGAAAAACCGGGACTGGCACGCCGCTGCCTGCCTGCCAAGCCGTAGCCCGCTGCTGGCGAAGGCTGGTCCCGGTTTGCGCCCACGCTAAGGGCCTCTAACAGAACCTTAGTGGGGCAGGCATTCCTGCCGGCCATCTGGCCGACAAGAATGTCGGCCCCACCGTTATGTTAGAACTCCTAAATACACACGCGCTGTGAGCCTATCGGCTTTTCTTCAGCCGCCTGGCGCGCGACGCGATCGAGTCGCCGAGGTCGATGATCTTCTTCGGCTTCGGCGGCGAACCGTCGGCGACCTTCTCCTCCTTCACGTCCGGCCTGCCCGCAAAGTCCGTCGGCCGGCGGCTGCTGTGCACCTTGTGCGTGCCGGGCGGCGGGCCGGCCGTCCGCGCGTGGGGCGAGAGTTGGTCGGTCTCGATTCGCTTCGCGATTCGCCTGTCGAGCTCCCGGTGGAAGCTCCGCCGTTGCTTGGCGCGCCGCGCCACGTCCGCGTCGGACAGGCCCTCTTTCTTCGCGGCGTCCGGATACCTCGTCTCGATCTTCGGCTCGATGGGATGGAAGAGCTGCGGCTCGCGCATCCGCTCGAGGCGACGCCGCAGCGCCATCTCAAGGCGCTGCTCGGCGCCCGCATCGGAATCGGTCAGCGCCGCCGCGTCCGGGTTCTCCAAGTTCGAGCCGTCGCCGAGCAGGCCTTCGAGGATCATCTTCGACGCCGCCTTGCTCGGGATCGACGCCTCGCCCAGGTCGACGTACCACGTCGCATACTGCCGCAGCGGCTTGCCCACGCAACACGGGCAGCCGTCGTCGCACTCGCACTTGCGGACCTTGTCCAGCACCGCCGGCGCGATCACGTGCAACAGGTCGTACGCCTTCTCGGTAAAGCCCAGCCCAAGCGGATAGCGCTCGTAGACGAACATCGCGTTCCACGGCGAGTTGGCGCTGCCGATCGTGTGCGAGAAGCTGAGCGTGTCGCACGTGATGAACAGCGGCAGCAGCATCCGCGTGGCGTAGCCGATGCCCCGCATCCCCGCGTGCGCGTCCAGCCCCGCCTGCCGCACGCGCTCCATCAGGTCCTCGGGCGGCACGATCCAGAACGCCATCGTCTCGAGCTGGAGCGTGGGCAGTTCGACCTGATGGACGGAGATGCGCTCCATCGAGTAGAAGTGGAGCTTCTCGTAGCCCCAGTTGCGGAAGTACGCGGTGACCTCGCCCCAGTAGGCGGTGCCGGTCCCGAACGGCTTCTCGCGGAGCTGATGGTCGATGTGATGCACATCCGTCCCACCGAGCGGGTTGGTGTAGTAATCGACGTCGACCCGCTTCACGCGCGCGATCCGCTTGTCGTCCAGGTCGAGCTCCTGCACCTCGTACGTGTCGCCGCGGTGCATGTATATCGCCTGCGGGTGAAGGATGGGCGGCGCGTCAAACTTGTTGACCTGGCCGAGGATCGCTCCCGTGTCCACGTCCTCGATCACCACGTTCGCATCGGCGTAGTCGCGCAGGCCGACATCGTGCTGGGGCGTCTCCGCCGCCGCGTGATACCAGCGGTCGTCGATGTGCTTGACCTTCAGGTTGTCTTCGAGCACGCGGAGAACCATCTGGGCGTGCGGGCCGAACTGCCCCGTCTCTTCGTCCGCGAGCGGCAGCTCGTGCGTCACGCAGCGCAGGTGCCCGGTCACCACGAACGGGTTATCGGGGTCGATCACCGCCTGCTCGACCGGCCGGCCGAAGATGTATTCGGGACTGGTCATCACGTACTGGTTGACCGACGTGTCCAGCCCGACCAGCACGACCAGCGCGTCGCGGTCCTGCCGCCCTGCCCTGCCCGACTGCTGGAAGAACGACGCGAGTGTGCCGGGATAGCCGACCAGGATGCTGGCGTCGAGCCCGCCCACGTCGATGCCCAGCTCGAGCGCCCGCGTGGTGCTGACGCCGAGCAGCTCGCCGCTGAACAGGCGCCGCTCGATCTCGCGCCGTTCCTTCGGCAGATACCCGCCCCGGTACGACGACACCTTCTTCACCTGCTGTGGCGCGATCTGGCGGAGCTTGTCGCACACGTACCGGTAGATCATCTCCGCCGTCATC
>CAZDHT010000422.1:0-2790 GCA_964505325.1 uncultured Planctomycetota bacterium
TTAAGCCGCCTTTCGTCTTGCGCGACGACGTCACGGCGGCCGGCGGGCTCGCGCTGGCCGTGCCCGAGGCGCGCGGCTCGGCCGACAACACGGGCCGCGCGGAGTTCTCGCTCGCCGTGCCGCGCGCGGGCCGGTACCACGCGTGGGCGCGGGTGCGCTGGCGGGATGAATGCGGCAACTCGATCTCGCTGGCGGTGGCCGAATCGCCGAAGCGCCTCGTGAGCGACGGCGTCTTCGATGCCTGGCACTGGGTGAACGCGGGAACGTACACGTTGGACGGTACGGCCCGGGTCGCGATCCTCGAACGCGAGGACGGCGTGGCCGTTGACCAGCTCCTCTTCACACCCGACCGGACGTTCGAGCCGGCCGGGGCCGCTCTCCCGACGGGCATGGCGGCGGGGGTGCGGCGGTTCGGCGACAACTTCGCGCGGTCGCCCGGCCACGGCATCGGGCCGTGGGACCTCGCGTCGGGCACGTGGAAGATTCAGTTCAGCTTCGACCCCAACCGCATCCCCAACCAGTACTCGCTGACCGGCAAAGCGACCGGCCAGGCCGCCGCGGCGCTCATCAAGGGCCGGCCCTGGAAGGGCGTACGGATCGCGTTCAGCGTACGGCCCGCCAAGGGCGCCGAGTTCGGCGTGACGTTCCGCTCCAGCCGGCCCGAGCAGGGGGCCGACGTGACGCTCGGCCGGCACCCGCACGGGACCCAATACGTCCGCACGCGGAAGCAACACGTGGACGGATTCACGCACATCGATCCGGCGTTTCGGCCGGGCCAATGGCACCGCGTCGTGATCGAACGCTGGGGCGAATTCATCGGCGCCAGCGTCGACGGCGACCTCGTATACGCCGGGGTCGAGCATCCGCTCTTCGTGGGTCGCGTCGGTCTCCTGGTCGCCGAGGGCTCGGCCGTCTTCGACGACGTCGCCGTGACCGAGCTGCCGTGGATCGCCGAGGACGGGCGGGAGAACCGCATCGCATGGCAGGTGGCGGCGGACGCCCGGTGGTTCCGATCGCAACGGCCCGATCAGCCCGGCGCGCTGATCGGCCGGCGCGGGCGCATCGCCGCGCCGCCCGCGGGCCTGCCCGCGCGGCACGTGATCGTCATCGAAGCAGCCGACCATTCCGGCCGGTGGAGGATTCCCGGGTTCGCCCCGCGCCCGGGTACGACGTGGCCGATCGGCGTGAGCCAACGCCACCTCGCGCCCCAGGGCGCCGCCGGCCGCGCCGCCGTACAGATCGAGGCGCTGGAGGGTACCACGTGCCTCCGGCGTGTTGCCATCTGCTACGGCCCGGCGCCCGAGCCGGACGTCTTTCGGCTGGGGCCGTACGACTTCGCGGAACCGCGCATCGTCGACCCGTCCGACTACTACCACTTCACGCCTGAGGAGATCGCGCGGATGCGTCGCTCGCCGGACGCCGACAAGCTTCGGCGGCGCAAGAAGTACCTGCCGCTCGTCGGGCGTGGCGGCAGCTCGTGCGTCTGGGCGCGCGAGAGCGGCGCCTGGCGGGTCATCAACGGCGAGCTGATCGGAGCCGGCCCGGACGCGGCCCTGCGCTATTCGCAGGAGATCATCAGTGACCTCGAGGCCCGGTTCAAGGTCAAACTGAGCAAGGCCGGGCCCGCCGCGGAGGTCGTTCTCTACGGCGACGCCGAGAGCGGCGTCCGCGTGCGACTGGGCGGCGACCCGCCGGCCGACGAGACCCGCGCCCGCTGCCTCCATCTGCCCGTGCCGCCCGACGAGCAATGGCACGCGGTCCGCATCCGCGCCGAGGGGGACATGCTCGAAGCGGCGGTGGATCGCCAGGCGCCGAAGCGGGCGCGCGCCGCAAGAGGCGACGGCGGAAGTTTCATCCTCAAGGTCCCGGCGGGGGCCGTTCGGTTCGACGACATCGAGTTCGCCGTCCCGAGGCGGCAGCCGCACGGGGTGTACTCCACGTTCGACCGGCGCGAGACCGGCTGGTGGCGTGAGGGCGGCCGTTGGATCGACCACGGCGGAATGACGTGTGTGCTGGCGTCGCATTGGGTCTCGCTGGTGGCGCCCGACGGCGACGGGATGCTGTGGCACAAGCGACGCTTCGGCCCCGACGTGCACGTCGCGTTCAACATCGAGGAGAGCAGCGAGTGGTTCGGCTGGAGGAAGAACCCGAGCCACGTGCACTACCCGTACGACAACATCCGCGTCGTGCTCGCCCCCGAAGAAGGCTCGCCCCGCGGGTACCGGCTGGAGGTGAACTCACGGAATCGCACCGCGACCGTCCTGTACCGGAACGGCAAGGAAGTGGCTTCCGTTCGCCAGGATGAAACGTTCCCCATCCGGTACGTGGGCGGCCACGCGCCGTACCGGCCGCGCAAGAACCGCATCGCGCTCGTGAAGCGCGGCGACCTGCTCCGGGCGATCGTCAACGGCCGGGAAGTGCTGCGGTTCACCGACCCCGACCCCGGCGCTGTGCCCGTGGCGAGGGTGGGTGTCGGCGGCTACCGGACGCACGTCAACTTCAGCCACATCGAGATCAGAGACCTGTCGCCGAAGGAAGCAGGGCTCAGCGCCGCCGGGCGATGAGACGAAAGAACCTTGCAGCGGGAGGCGCTATTTAGCTTCAGATAGGAAAAGGAAAAACGGGAAAATGGGAAAGGAACGGGTTTGCTGCCCTTGCTACTCTGCGAAGCAGCGCTTCGCTGCGAAGCACGAGCCGGGCCGCCTCAGAACTCTCTTTCCCGGTTTCCCGGTTTCCCACTTTTCCACTTTTCCACTTTTCCTTGTTCCGCTCCCATTCATTACATGATTC
>CAZDHT010000423.1:0-2784 GCA_964505325.1 uncultured Planctomycetota bacterium
TGCTAACTGGCGGGGCTATAGTTTACGCTGGAAGGAATTTGGCTCAAAACCGACCCGACAGGATGGGAACCGATTGGTTAACAGCCGCCCCTTCCGGTCGGTCGTCTGCCCGAAAGGCATAGCTCCTGCGGGTTGTTCACCACGCGAGCCACAGCATCCTTGTTCAAACTGACCGACAGTTCGGAATCGGATTCGGAGAACTCGATACGCTCGACGACTTCCGGTAGCAGACGTCTCTGCGTCATGAAATCCAGCAGACCCCATATCACCTGGAACCGCCGCATGCGCAGTACCACGCCGGGAGAAACACGACCCGCGCCTGAGGTATCTGTCCGCTCTCCGAGCATGCTCATTACAGTCGTCTCAAGTTCGTATGCCGGGAAGGCGATCCCTTTGCAGGGCGCACGGCCGCCGGCGTGCGACCGGCAGCGGTAGTGCCGATAGATGACGTTGCCATTGTGCGTGTTGTGCGTGCTCATCGTGCGCCCGCAACGAGGGCAGATGATCTTGCCGCGCAGGGGCCACTCCGGAGGTCGTCCCTTGTACCGGCGGCGCGGGCCGGATTTCCGGCGTGCGGTGATCTGCTCCTGTACTTGCTCGAACAGCTCCAGCGAGACAATGGCGTCGTGTTGCCCGGAGCGCCTGCTCTTGCCATCGGGGAAGCAGCCGATGTGAACCGGATTCCGGAGCACGGTCAGCACCTGTCGGGGCGACCACGGCCCGCCGCCGCTGGCCCTGCCGGAACGTTCGGCCACGGAGCGTCGGGTCCGCCAGCGGCGCCGATTCGCACCAGCCGCAATGTCGCTTGGCAACTTGCCCTTGGCTGCCGCCTGAAACATCGCCTTGACGCGCCTGGCCTCGGCGGCGTTGACCACCAGTTGTTTCGTGCGGGGGTCGACGCTATAGCCGTATGGCGGTGGCCCCGCGAGCCGGCGGCCGTGTCGCTTGAGAGCGGCACGCGTGTCGGCGAGCCGGGAACGGATCATGTCCCGTTCGAACTCGGCGAACGTCGCCATCACGTTCAACAGGAGCTTGTCGGTCGCGGCACGCCTGAGCTCCGGGGCCGTCACGATCAGGAGTTCCACCCCCGCGTCACGGAACGTCCTGAGGATGTCGACGCAGTCCATCAGCCGACGTGTGAGACGGTCGAGGCGGTAGACGACGACTTTGTCGACGTCGCGGTCCCGAACGTGGGTGAGGAGACGCCGGAGAGCCGGCCGGTCCGTGCTGGCCCCGGAGAAGCCGACGTCGTCGAACCGACGGCTGATCCATTTCCACGAGGAGTCGGCTTGGGCCTGAATGAAGTCCCGGCAGATATCGAACTGAACGTCGCAGGATGAAAGGACTTTGCCTTCGTCTGACGTAGACTGTCTGGTGTAAATGGCGTACTGGACGGTGGATCGGCTCACGTGACCTGTGGCCTCGCCCTGGATGCCTCCCTGCTTCGCTTTTTTGTCATCGTCCGTTCTTCTTGTCGATCTGCGCGATCCGTTGCTTGATCTCCTCGGGGGTCAGCCAGACGCGCTTGCCGCCCCGCCACTCGACGACGGGAAGCCCCGTCTGGACGTGGCGAACGAGCGCCTAGCGCACGCCAACGGTCAACACAATCGACCCCTTCCACACCTATACTATAGTCTGGCGGCCATACTTCGCAAGGCGGTGGATTGCCTCGCTTCCGTCTTCGTCGCGGCACGTTCTCGCTCCTGCGTGGCAGTCGAACACATCGGCGTCCAACTCCTGCGTCTGCAGTCGAGCGATTTGTGTCGCATCACTTCATTCCGAACGAGACATGACGGAAAGAAGTACCTTCGGCCGCTCCGACCGCCCGACGGCGGCGGACCTCACCGCCAGAGGGTTGCAGTCCCTTTCCTGACCATGCATAATAGTATCCGGAATCTTGCTAACGACTCGCCAACAGGGGGCGGAGTATGTCGTCAGACGGCTCGCAGAAGGGCGCGGGGCCTGGCGCCGGCCGGAAGGTGCTGGGCGGCTTTGAGATCATCCGTGAGATCGGCCGCGGGGCGATGGGCGCCGTGTTCCAGGCACGCCAGGTGTCCGTCGACCGTACCGTCGCGCTCAAGGTCCTGCCGCATCAACTCGCCGCCAACAAGCAGTACGTTGAGCGGTTCCTGCGCGAGGCCCGCGCCGCCGCCGAACTCAACCACCCCAACATCGTGCAGGCCATCGACGCCGGCCACGCATCGGGCTACTACTACTTCGCGATGGAATTCGTGGACGGCCCCGACGCCGAGGACCTGCTCCAGCAGCATGGCCGCCTGCCCGAGCGGCAGGCACTGGAGATCGTCCGCGACGTGGCGCGGGCGCTCCACCACGCCAACACGCAGGCGGCCCTCCTCCACCGCGACGTGAAGCCCGGCAACATTCTGCTGGCTTCGGACGGCACGGCGAAGCTGGCCGACCTCGGACTGGCGCGGCACGAGGTGGGCAGTGGGGCGGCCACCAGCCTCACCCAGGCGGGCACCGCGCTCGGCACGCCGGACTACATCTCGCCGGAGCAGGCACGCGGCGAGAAAGACCTCGACATCCGGACCGACATCTACTCGCTGGGCGCCACGCTCTACCACATGGTGTGCGGAATGCCGCCGTACCAGGGAACGTCGCCCACCGACGTGATGGCCCAGCACATGCGCGACCCGCTGCCCGACCCGCGGCAGCGGAACCCGGAGCTGTCGGTCGGCGTGTGCTCGATCATTCGCAAGGCGATGGCGAAAAAGCGGGAACAGCGCTATCCGACCGCACAGGCGATGCAGGTCGCCGTCGAGC
>CAZDHT010000424.1:0-2759 GCA_964505325.1 uncultured Planctomycetota bacterium
TCACGGTGAACACCTGGGCGATCACGGCACCATTCAGAAGGGCCCGCCCGGCCTCGACAGTTGCGCCCACGTGCCGCTGATCCTGTCATACCCCGGCAACGTCCCGAGCAAACAGAAGAAGGCCGAGCTGATCGAGTTGGTGGACATCGCTCCCACGCTGCTGGACCTGTGCGGGGTGCAGGCGCCACCGCACTTCCAGGGCCGGTCCTTCCAGCCGCTGCTCCAGGGCGCGGAATATGAGGAACGGACGTCCGCCTTCATCGAATATCGCGACCCGTTCACGGCGTCCTGGAAGACGGTGCGGACCCACGAGTTCAAGTACTGCGTCTCGGGCTCCGGCGAGGAACTTCTTTTTGATCTCCGCGACGATCCGGATGAGCTGACCAACGTCGTCGGCCAATCAGTGTCGCAGCCCGCGCTGCACGCGATGCGCGAAGAGTTGGTGCGACGGTGGTTCGACGTCGAGAGGCAATATCCGATGAGGACCGGACGGTATTAGGAGCCGGCGTGAGATCGGAATCGAAAAACGCCTCGCACAACATCAGCACGCTGAACGAGTCGCCGCTGCACGCTGCGCTCAAGAAGCGCTACTCGCAGGCGTATGATCTGTTCGAGGTGCTGGTGGACGGGTTCCTGGTCGACATCGTGCGGGACGATCTGCTCATCGAGATTCAGACACAGAGCGTTTCGAAAATCAAACGGAAGTTGGCGAAGCTGGCGAAGACGCACCGCGTGCGGTTGGTGTATCCGATCGCGCGGGAGAAGTGGATCGTCAAGCAGTCGCGGGGCGGCAAGAAGCAGTTGAGCCGGCGGAAGTCGCCCAAGCGGGGCATCGTCGAGCACGTGTTCGACGAGCTGGTGTACATTCCGCACCTGATGGCGGATCCCAATTTCTCGCTGGAGGTGCTGCTCATCCGGGAAGAAGAGATCCGCCGGCATGGCCGGCGCCGCCGGCGGCGAGGGGGCTGGGGCACGCACGAGCGGCGGCTGCTCGACATCGTGGACCGGCGCGTCTTCGAGAGCCCGGCCGACCTGCTCGCGCTGATCCCGGACGGCCTGGCGGAGCCGTTCACAACGGCCGACATCGCCGCTGCCATCGGCCGGCCCCGCCCGCTCGCTCAGCAGATGGCCTACTGCCTGCGCGAGATGGGCGCCCTCACCAAGGTGGGACAGCGCGGCAGGGCGTACCTGTACGAGCGCGCCACCGGGTTGAAGTAAGGGAGACATCGCATGCAGGAATTCAATCTCGGGGTGGCGCGCATCCGCCCGAGGCGCCCCGTCGTGGCGGGTTCCTTCGCGACCATCCGCTTCGCCTACACCGCCGGACATCCGGTCGACGATTCCGGATACCTGAAGATCGCGTTCCGGTTCGCGGGCGACTTCGGCTGGCCGCAATTCGACCATCCCGCCGCCCCAAACTACTGCACCGTCCACACCACCGGCGATTGCCGGATCCTGCCGCGCTGGGACTCCAAAGGCAACACCCGGCCGTGGGGCTACGCGCTCTACCTGAAAGTCACGGGCGGCTTCCTGGACAGCGGGCAGAAGATCACGGTTGTCTTCGGCGACAGGATCCACGGCTCGCCCGGCTGGCAGGTGCAGAGCTTCTGCGAGGATACGTTCGAGTTCAAGACGCTCGTCGACCCGATCGCCACGTACGAGTTCAAGGAGCTGCCCGAATCGCCAACGCTCCGGATCGTGCCCGGGCCGCCGGCGCGGGCGGCCTGCATCGCGCCCTCGCAGGTCACGGCCGGCGAGAAGTTCACTTACTATCTCAAGCTCGAAGACAGGTGGGGCAATCCCACGGGCAAGCCCAAGAAGATCCGGCACGCGGGGTGCGCCAAGCCGAGAGTCGAGAGGGTGTGGGTAAGGGACAGGAGGACCGGTCTCTCGGCGCGAAGCAACCCCATCGACGTGGCGCCGGTGTCGGGAGAATCGCCTCTGCATCCTTACTGGGCCGACTTCCACGGCCAGTCGGAAGAAACCATCGGCAGTAACTCCATCGAGGACTACTTCACCTTCGCCCGGGACTGCGGCTTGGTCGACATCGCCGGCCACCAGGGCAACGACTTCCAGGTGACGGATGAGTTCTGGAGAACCATCAACCGGACCACCCGCCGGTTCTACAAGCCGGGCCGGTTCGTCACGTTCCCCGGATACGAATGGAGCGGCAATACGCCCCTGGGCGGCGACCGAAACGTCTATTTCGTTTCCGAGGCCGGGCGGATCGTCCACAGTTGCGCCGACCTGCTCCCGGGCGGACCCGCCGCGTACGACATCGCGCCCACCGCAGACGAACTGTTCCGCAAGCTGCGAAGACAGAAGCGGCCGGCGGCGTTTGCCTTCGCCCACGTGGGCGGACGCTACGCGGATATGGATATGCACGACGCCGAGGTCGAGCTGGCGGTCGAGGTCCACTCGGCGTGGGGAACGTTCGAGTGGCTCGTCGAGGACGCTTTGCGGCGGGGGTACCGCATTGGCATCTGTGCCAATTCCGACGGGCACAAGTGCCGCCCCGGCGCCTCGTACCCGGGCGCGAAGAAGTTCGGGTCGCTCGGCGGCTTGACGTGCGTGCTGGCGCGCCGGCTGGACCGCAGGAGCGTTGTGGAAGCTCTCCGCGCCCGGCACTTCTACGCGACCACGGGCAACCGCTGCCTGGTGGACGTGAAGCTGGTGGCGGGCGACGGCCGTAGCGCTATAATGGGCGACGTCATCGACGCCGGCACCGGCACCCCCCGCCTGCACGTGCGCGCGGCCGG
>CAZDHT010000425.1:0-2757 GCA_964505325.1 uncultured Planctomycetota bacterium
CACTTCGTGCTCAAAGAACACGCGGCAAGTGGTACTTTTCAGGAACAGGTGTCGTCCAAAAGTACCACTTCGTGCTCCATGAATCAGGTAGGAAGTGGTACTTTTCAGGAACAGATGTCGCTCAAAAGTACCACTTCGTGCTCAAAGAACACGCGGCAAGTGGTACTTTTCAGGAACAGGTGTCGTTCAAAAGTACCACTTCGTGCCCAGTGAACACCCGATGATCGATCCTATCACGGTTGCGGGCTTGGCAGCGGCGGCGACTTGGGTTACAATGCCCGTGAAGGGGAGGCGAAGGACAAGGAGAAACGGCCCCCGTGGCGAAAGCAAGAACCCCGCGGCAGAAAATGCCGCACCAACCCCCCGATGTGCGCAGGGGAAACTTCGATGAAGTGGCGCTGGGGTATGATGACGAGACCGCCGTTCTCGAAGCGTCACGCTGCCTGAACTGCAAGAACAAGCCATGCGTCGCCGGCTGCCCGGTGGAGATCGACATTCCGGGCTTCATCAGCCGTATCTGCGAGCGGGATGTCGCGGGCGCCATCGGCATCATCAAAGAGGCGAACTGCCTCCCGGCCATCTGCGGCCGAGTGTGTCCCCAGGAAGCGCAGTGCGAAGTGGTCTGCGTGCTCGGCAAGAAGTCCGAGCCGGTGGCGATCGGCCGGCTGGAACGCTACGCGGCCGATTGGGAAAGTGAGCACGGCGCCGCCGCCCGGATCGAACAGGCGCCGCCCACGGGCCGCCGCGCTGCCGTGGTGGGCTCGGGGCCCGGCGGCCTGACGGTGGCGGCTGAGCTGGCGCGGCGCGGGCACGCAGTGACCGTCTTTGAGGCGTTCCACAAGCCAGGTGGGGTCCTCGTTTACGGTATCCCCGAGTTCCGTTTGCCCAAGTCCATCGTCGAGCGAGAGGTCGAGTTCGTCAAGAGCCTGGGCGTGGAAGTCCGGACCAACGTGGTGGTCGGCCGCACCCTGACCATCGACGACCTGTTCGAGCAGGGGTACGACGCCGTGTTCGTCGGCGTGGGCGCCGGCCTGCCGTCTTTCCTGAACATTCCCGGCGAGAACTCGCTGTACGTGTACTCCGCCAACGAGTACCTGACTCGCGCCAACCTGATGAAAGCGTACCTGCACCCGGTGTACGACACGCCGCTGCGGCGCGGCAAGAAGGTCGTCGTGGTCGGCGGGGGGAACGTGGCGATGGACTCGGCGCGGACCGCCGTGCGGCTGGGCGCGGAGGAAGTCCGCCTGGTGTACCGCCGGTCCCGGGTGGAGATGCCCGCCCGGGCGGAAGAGGTGGAGAACGCGGAGGAGGAGGGGATCATTTTCGAGTTGCTCACCAATCCCGTTCGGGTCATTCCCGACGAACAACAGCGCGTCAAAGCGGTCGAGTGCATCCGCATGGAGTTGGGGGAGCCGGACGACAGCGGCCGACGCCGCCCGGTTCCCATCCCCGGCTCCGAGTTCCAGATCGAGACCGACACATTTGTCGTGGCCATCGGTAACCGGGCGAACCCGCTGCTGACCAAAACCACCCCGGGAATGGACACCAACCAGTGGGGCTACATCATTACCGACCCGGAAACCGGACAGACGACGCGGGAGGGGGTTTACGCCGGCGGCGACATCGTAACTGGAGCCGCGACGGTGATCCTCGCGATGGGAGCCGGCCTGCGCTGCGCCCGCGCCATGCACGAGTACATGACGGCCAAACCCGTCAAGCACTAGCGCCCTTGCCCGGCCCGCTCTCCGATCAACGACTCCGTCAGCCATTACATTGTATTACACGGGCAAGCGCGTAAGTGCTTGCGGTGTAATCGGATACGGCGCATGGCAATTGCGGCCCCGCCCCCGGAAAAAGGAACGGTTTGCCCGCGAACCCGTTTATAACATGGCAGAGGCGGGCTCCGGGCTGTGCCGGGGCCCGGTGGCTGACACTGGGTCTGATGTTAGGAGGGCGGACGATGAAGGTTGAAGCGCTCTTGAAGGCCGTGCTGGTGATGTTGGTGGTGGCGCTGGCGGTGCTGCTCACGTCCTGGGTGGCCGGCGAGCGAAACGATGCCCGCGCCCAGGGCGGCGGCGCGGCAAAGGCGGACGAATGGATGATGGTCGCCTCGACCCTGCGCGCCGGCGAGGGGCTCATTTACATGTTCAACACCAAGAAACAGGTGCTGCTGGTCTATGCTTATCACCGCGGCCGCCGGGCCGCCGGTCGCAGGAACAACTTCGACGGCGACCTGCAGTTCATCGCGGGCCGGCACTGCACGTGGGATTTGCTGTACTCCCAGCAGCGTCCGTTCCCGGCGGAGGTGCCCCCCAAGGGGATGCTGACGCCGCGGCAGGTGAAAGACGAATACGACAAACTGCTCAAGGAACAGGAGAGAGCCGCCAAGACGAAGTAGCCGGCCGTTCATAACACTTCAGCCAAGTGGGGTATTGACACGGCATCTGTATTGCGAAAAGCGGCGAAGGGTCCTCTCAAAACCCTGGTGCGGCAGGCATTCTTGCCTGGCACGGGGCAGATCAGGAATGTCCGCCCCACCGCTTCGTCAAGAAGCGGCGACACGCACGTCTGCGCTCGCTCTGCTCGCTCCGCTGGTGCCAGTTAGCGTTTCTCGCGCTTGCCTGTGCGTGTCCGCCTGCCTGCTTCCCGCGGACAGGCAGGCAGGCACGCAGACAGGCTGGTACACCCAGGAAATCCGGGACGGAGTTCCGGGGACGCAATACTTATCTCCGGCCGCATGTGAGTAACTGCGACGCG
>CAZDHT010000426.1:0-2735 GCA_964505325.1 uncultured Planctomycetota bacterium
ACTGATCCTGCCCAGTGGCGGGGCAGCTTCGCGCGTGTTTTCTCCAGGGCGGGTCCCATGAACCGCCGCTTCGGATATCGCTCTCGCCGGTAGCGCCCGCCGAACTCGTGCGCCGTCGCGGACGTGCCGACCAAGGCGACGTCCGGGCCGATCACGACGCTCTGCTTGTCCTTCTCGACCGCGTACAGGACCGAGCGCCGGAGCTGGCCCTTGCGCGTGTGCGGCGGCTTGCCGGGTGCCGACGGGTTTGGGCTGCGCCGGATGCTGTGGCGCGCCACCTTGCGGATCGTCCCGCCAGCGTGGCCCAGGCTCGTGATGTTCGCCCGGCGTACCTTCCGCAGCACCTTCGGCACGTCAGAGCGGGTTCGGACCTTCATTCCGATCACGGTCAACTACCTCGCCTGCCTGGGCCTCACGATCGGCCCAGATGTTCCCGTCGCGGCGCTCGCGGTAGCGGAGCGCGTTGCCCTTCCGCAGGCCGCGCTTCTCGATCTCGGCCTCCAGCTCGTCCTTCGTACCGACGAGCACGGTCGTGTTCGCCGCGAAGTTCTGCTCGCCGGCCCGCCGGTGCGCCAGGATCACCTCATCGCCCTTGATGACGATGGCCCTTTCCCCCGGCGCCAGGACGGCACGTTTGATCTGGTACGTCACCAGTTCGGTCACCTCACGCATTCGTTCGCTCTCCTCTACGAGTCCACCGTTACCGTCCAGCTCTTGCTCTCGAGCGATGCCTTGGCGGCCAGCCCGGCCGCGCCCGGCGGCGTGTTGCCGTTGAGCGTCACGTAGCCGGAGCCAGCCCCACTGGCGTCCAGGTCGACGAGGATGTTGTCCACCTCGTCCGCGCCCCAGCCGTTCTCCTCGCAGTACACGTAGCCGATAAGGGAACACGTATCGAGGCCGTCGATCCCCGGCGCCGACGGCGGGTCCCAGACCCCGTAGGCGCAGTACAGTTCCTGAAGGGCCGTGCAGCCCGTTACGTTCACGCGCCCCATCTCTTCACCGGTGTTACTGATGTAGAGGTGGTCGAGCGTCGTCCACCCCGAGAAGTCGCCCTGACCCGCCTCCAGCGGGTTGAAGTCCACCAGCACCACCTCGAGCGAACCGCCGCCGTCGGGCCAGACGAAGCGCGTGATCTGGTTGCCGTGAGCGGACAAGTACGGCGCGTTGGGGCAGTCGGAGATGTCCAGCACGCCGACGAGGCCGCACATGTCGAAGCACGGGTGATAGCGCCAGTTCCACTCGTCGAAGTAGCCGAGCAGCGTTTCCGGCTGGGACATCCGAAAGCCGCCCGCCGGGTCCTTGCCGCCTCCGCCCTTCGTCATCACGTAGGACATCCCTGCCTCCTACCAGACCAGCACGCGCAGGTTCGCGTAGTCGTTCCCGGCTGCCGCGTTCTTCGCGTGAATCTCTGCGTCTGCCGGGATAGCCAGCCCGTCGAGCGCCACGCCGCCGTCGGCGGGCACGTAGACGTGGTCGGTCGTGCCGCCGTCCAGGCTGAGGATCGCACCGTTCGTCTCGACGAACGCCATCAGGTGGTGCGTGATCCGGGCCGGGCAGTCGAGCACCTTCGCGTGCGCGTCCTGGCCAACGGCGTCCGTACCGAATGCCGGCAGCCCACTGGCCAGAGCGTCGCTGTTCGCCTTGATGCCTGCGAGGTTCCCGTCTTCCTGCGCGGGCGATCCGAGCGCGGTCGTCACGGCATCGACGCTCTCCTTCGTGGCGGGATTGACCTGGTCGCCCCCGGTGTTCTTGAGGCCGACGATCTCGACCCCGCCGCCTCCGCCGGCGCTGGAGACCAGGATCGCGCCCGTCTCCGAGTCCACGGCAATCGTGGCCGTCTGTATCCACTTCCTCTCCATCGCCATCAGCTGGTCACCTCACAGGGCATGTGTTTCGTTGCCTCGTCCAGTGCCGTCAGCTTGTCCTCAAGCGGCATGGCCCACGACTCGCCCAGGAACCACACGGGCGTCCGGGCCAGGTTCCACGTCTGCTCGTACCGCTCACGCACCCAGTTGTAGGGCGCCCCGCCCCATACCACGTGCGGTGCCCCAACGGCCGCTGCCAGATGCATCGTGCCGGTCGACGGCCCGACGACAACGGCCGCCGCGCCGTAGATCGCGATCAGGTCGGCGAGCGAGGTCGCGTTGATGAGGTTGATCCCCGGCGTTTGGAAGCCGTCGTTGCCGACGCCGACGGTGACCGGCGTCCAGCCGCGTTCCAGGATCGCCTCGGCCAGCCGGCGGTGCTCCGCCGGGCGCGTGTTCTTGCTCTCTCCGCGGGGCAGCCAGCGCGTCGGCAGCACAATCACGGGCCGCATCCCGAACCTGCCAGCCCACTGCTCCCGGTTGTCAGCGCTCGGCTCCAGTTGCACCGGGACCCGCGCCGCCCCGAAGTCCGTCCGCCGCTGATCCGCGTCAGGACAGACATGCTCTATGTGCCCCCATGATTTGCGGGCGCGTTCCACTTCTTCGGCCACACCGGCCACCGCGGCCAGCCAGTCGGAAACAACATCGGCCGGAGCATTGGGCTCCATCAGGTTCGAGTTCTGCCACTCGGTGTTGTCGAGGATGATCTCATTGACCGCGTCGGCCCATTCGTACAGCCCGGCCCGACCCCCCAGCGTGACCGCGTGCACGGCGTCAAAGCCGCCGGTCCGCGCCCGCCACGCGACATGCGGAATCCAGTTGCCGATCTCCCAGCCCAGCTCACCGACGAACGGACCCGCGACCAGCAGC
>CAZDHT010000427.1:0-1709 GCA_964505325.1 uncultured Planctomycetota bacterium
TCGGAGCGGACCCGTTCCGGCAGATCGGTAATCACAAGCTGCACCGGCCCGGCAGGCTCGTTCAGCGGGGCCACCCGCGTCACCAGCGCCTGGCCGCGGTACAGCGTGACCGACTCGATCGTGCCCTTGGTCTCGACCTCCTTGGCCAGGGCGGGCAGTGCCATCGCCGTGACCAACGCCGCACCCAACACAATCACACACCATGTCCGCCACATGGGACACCTCCCTCGAAAACAGGCTGGCCGGAATAACCAACAACAGAATCGTGTACGGCCGGGGCTTTGGCCGGGTCACTTCATTATAGAGCTGAACCGCGCCGGCACCAAACGTTTTTACACCTGGGTCAGCGCCTTCACATGGGCGGCGGCTACGGACGCCAGGCCCTTCAGGTCATATCCCCCTTCGAGGACCGAGATGAGCCGCCCCTTCGCGTGCCGGCGAGCGATGTCGAGCACCAGCGCGGTCATGTCCGCGAAATCCCGGTCGGTCAGCGTGAACCGTCCCAACGGATCGCCCTTGCGCGAATCGAAGCCGGCGGAGACGAGGACCAGGTCGGGCTTGAACCGGTCGGCCGCCGGCACAAGCTTGTCTTTCATCGCCCCCAGGATTTCCTTCCGGCCGGAGCCGGCGGGAAGCGGGACGTTCAGCGTGCTGCCGATGCCGCCCTCCGCGCCGGTCTCGTCCGCCCGGCCCGTGCCCGGGTACCACGGCCACTGGTGCGTACTGAAGAAGAACACCGAGCCGTCGTTGTAGAAGATGTTCTGCGTACCGTTGCCGTGATGCACGTCCCAATCGACGATGAGGGCTTTGGGCAATCGGTGCTTCTTCTGGGCGTAGCGGGCCGCGACGGCCACGTTGTTGAATATGCAGAACCCCATTCCCTTGGCGGCGCCGGCGTGATGGCCGGGCGGACGCACCACGCAGAACGCGTTCTTCGCGTCGCCCTTAACGACGGCGTCCACGACAGCAAGCATCCCGCCGGCGGCTGACAGAGCGACGTCGAACGATCTCCTGCACAGCGGCGTATCGCCGGTGCTGAGGTGGCCCACACCCGACGCGGCCTCCCGCTTGACCAGGTCGATGTACTTGCGCGTGTGGCAGAACATCAGCTCCTCATTGGTGGCGGCGCGAGGCTTGAGTTTCACCAACCGCTTGTCCAGCCCGGCGCCGGCGAGCCCCTTGAGCACCGCGTCACATCGCTCGGGCACTTCCGGATGCCGTCCACCGGTGTCATGCTTCTTGTAGATCGGGCCGGTCAGCAGGCCGGTCGCGGTCGGCGGGCGTGCGGCGCCGCCCGGATCCGCCCCGGGGCTTTCTCGACACGACGGGAACAACGCGGCAACCAAGGCACCTCCCATCCACTTGAGGCAATCGCGTCTGCCGACTCGTCTGGATGTATCCTCGTCGTCAGACAATGGTCTCCCTCCGTGTCCGGCCATCTCGGCCATGGAACCAGAATAAGGATTCTGTTGCGCCCGCACAACACAAATATCAGCGTGCACCAGCACTCCGGCCCCTACCGGACCTATACGACCTATAGGACCTATACGACCTATAGGACCTATAAGACCTATAAGACCTATGAAACCTATACCACCCGCACTCGGAGCTCACGCGAACCAGTACGTCCGGTATTTCTCGAACGCGCTGAACAGCGCCTCGCAGTTCTCCGGCGGGGTGGGCGGCAGCATGCCGACCACCATCGACAG
>CAZDHT010000427.1:1719-2721 GCA_964505325.1 uncultured Planctomycetota bacterium
CGGCACGATCTTCTGCCGGTCGATGTCCAGCTTGATGCAACAGCGCCCTTTTATGTATTTCTCTATGTTGTCGAGCCCGTTGCACAGGTCCTGCGGGTTCAGCACATCGCAGCCGCATTCGAGCAGCAGGTCGACCAGTTCCATGACGTAGCCATCGTGGTGGGTATCGACGATGATGCCCGCCTCCTTCACCGGCTTCATCACCCGCTTGTAGTGCGGGACAACCCAGTTGCCGAAGTCCTTCGGGCTGATGATCGACGCCGTCTGCGTGCCGATGTCCTCGCCGAAGTACACGCGGTCGACGCCCGCCCGGACGAACTCGTTCACGAAGTACAGGTTCCGCCGGGTAATCATCTCACACAGGTCGCGGAGTCTCGGCTCGTCGGTGGCGAAGTCAAGCATCAAGTTCTCGAAGCCGCGGACATACCACAGCCGCATCAGGAAGAAGCCGTGGGTCAGGCCGCCGCCGGTCAGGCCGCCGCGCGCCTTCTTCTTGCGGACCTCGTTGTGCCACGCGGGCCAGTCCATTTCCTGGCGGTCGGTGTACTTTGCCGGGTCGGGCGGGGTGAAGCCGTCGAGCTTCGCCCAGTCGTCGAGCGGATGTTGGACGGCTTGGCCTTCGATGCCGTCGTAGTCGAACTCCCACAGCACGCCCCAGGGGTCGCGCTCGGTCGTGCCGCTCCGTCGGCCCTCGGCGATGAGTCTCTTGTAGTCGCCCGGCTCATAGTCCGGGAACAGCACCAGATGCCGGAGCGCGATCTCCTCCAACTCGTCGCCCAGCGACTGCCACAGCGCCGGCAGGATATAGATTCCGATCGGCATCCACTCCGGGCCCGTCATGCGGACCGTTCGGATGTAGTTCTCACGCTCGGTGAGCATAGTTGCCGTCCTCCGCTGTCATGTCGCCGGGGCAATTCTAGCCGACCGTTCACTCGTTTTCAATGCCGCCGCCGGCGTCGGGCTCCCGGAGCGCAAAATCCAGGCGTGGGCCGAATTATTCTT
>CAZDHT010000428.1:0-2676 GCA_964505325.1 uncultured Planctomycetota bacterium
GCCCTGCACGGGCGAAGGGATTGTGTACGCAGTCGAGAGCGCGCTGCTGGCGGCAGCGGCGATCAGGGAGAGCCGCGCGCGCGGGGAGCCCGCGAGCGCCGGCCGCCTCTATAGCACTGCCTGTCGCCGGAAGCTCCTTCCCTGGCTGAGATGCGTCCGTCGCGCCCGCTGGCTTCTGTACTCGAAGCCTTGTCTGCCCCTCGCGATGCGCGCCTTTCGCCGTCGTCCGGAGCTGCTGCGTATGTACTATCAAATGGCCGACGGCAAGATGAGCTTTGTGCGCTACTTACGACACGCCATTCTCGGGTTCTGATCCGCCGCCCGGCCTTATGGAACGCGGCGGAATCTGGGTCATTTGTAGCCGAGGGCATTCACCTCGGCCGTGTCCAGACGAGAATTGAATGACCCTGGCATTCGCCGAGTGCATATTTTGAATGGGGGGAGAGTGATGCGCTTGCGGGAACACGAGTTCCATCACTCGTCCTCGTCCTCGGCAGGGCTCGATCTACGAGGACGAGGGCGACGACGAGTACGAGTCAGGCGCGATTCGTTCAAAATACCCCACGTTCAGAGTATCCACTCGGATTCGCCGGGTCCATTGAGTAGCCGTCGTCATCCGGTTAGAATGGCGCCCGTCCGAAGCGTGCCGCCGCAAGCGGCAGCAGGATACAGGACAACTTGACGCTCCCCGGAGGCTTCATGACCCGCGGCGTGTCTCAGCCAACACGGTACGATGTGGTGATCGTTGGCGGAGGCCCGAGCGGGTCCACGCTCGGCGCGCTGCTGGCCCGCGTCGGCCTGTCCGTTCTGATCATTGACCGGAGCGAATTCCCACGGGACAAACTGTGCGGCGGGCTCGTCTCGCCCCGGGGCGCCGACGCTATCAGGAATGCTTTCGGCGAAGAGGTCCTGCGGCAGGTCGCCGTCAAGAGGAACGCCGGCTGCCGGCTGTTCCACAAGGAGCGGCTGGTCGCTGACATCGAGGACGCCGGGATCTCGTATTCCGTGGACCGGCGGGAAATGGACGCCCGGTTCCTTTCCATCGCCAGAGACGCCGGGTGCCGCGTGTCCGAGGGGACCCGAGTGGTCGGCGTGGAGTTGGGGGATTCGGCGGTTCGGTTGGAGTCCGGCCGGCACGAGCGCGGCTCCATTATCGTCGGCGCGGATGGGGCGCAGAGCGTCGTGCAACGGGCCATTCACGGCCGCGCGGACAGTAACCGGCGCAACATGGGCTTTGCCCTCGTCTCGCGCGTTCCGCTCGAGCTGGTGAAGGACGACGGGACCCACGCCGCCTGCCGCGGTCGACCGCACCTCTTTTTCGGCGTCGTCCCCTGGGGATATGGGTGGATCTTTCCGAAGGGCGACCATCTGTTGCTGGGGATGGGGGGATTGACCCGGAAGGGCTCGAGATTCCGGGGCGCTTTCGAGGCCCTGGCCGACGCGTACTGTGTCGCCGGCGCAAGATCGCGGCTCAAGGTCCGCGGCGGCCTCGTTCCGGCCGGCAACTTCGGGAGATCACCCGGGCACGGGAACGTGCTGCTCCTGGGCGACGCCGCCGGCCTGGCCGAGCCCTGCACGGGCGAAGGGATTGTGTACGCAGTCGAGAGCGCGCTGCTGGCGGCAGCGGCGATCAGGGAGAGCCGCGCGCGCGGGGAGCCCGCGAGCGCCGGCCGCCTCTATAGCACTGCCTGTCGCCGGAAGCTCCTTCCCTGGCTGAGATGCGTCCGTCGCGCCCGCTGGCTTCTGTACTCGAAGCCTTGTCTGCCCCTCGCGATGCGCGCCTTTCGCCGTCGTCCGGAGCTGCTGCGTATGTACTATCAAATGGCCGACGGCAAGATGAGCTTTGTGCGCTACTTACGACACGCCATTCTCGGGTTCTGATCCGCCGCCCGGCCTTATGGAACGCGGCGGAATCTGGGTCATTTGTAGCCGAGGGCATTCACCTCGGCCGTGTCCAGACGAGAATTGAATGACCCTGGCATTCGCCGAGTGCATATTTTGAATGGGGGGAGAGTGATGCGCTTGCGGGAACACGAGTTCCATCACTCGTCCTCGTCCTCGGCAGGGCTCGATCTACGAGGACGAGGGCGACGACGAGTACGAGTCAGGCGCGATTCGTTCAAAATACCCCACGTTCAGAGTATCCACTCGGATTCGCCGGGTCCATTGAGTAGCCGTCGTCATCCGGTTAGAATGGCGCCCGTCCGAAGCGTGCCGCCGCAAGCGGCAGCAGGATACAGGACAACTTGACGCTCCCCGGAGGCTTCATGACCCGCGGCGTGTCTCAGCCAACACGGTACGATGTGGTGATCGTTGGCGGAGGCCCGAGCGGGTCCACGCTCGGCGCGCTGCTGGCCCGCGTCGGCCTGTCCGTTCTGATCATTGACCGGAGCGAATTCCCACGGGACAAACTGTGCGGCGGGCTCGTCTCGCCCCGGGGCGCCGACGCTATCAGGAATGCTTTCGGCGAAGAGGTCCTGCGGCAGGTCGCCGTCAAGAGGAACGCCGGCTGCCGGCTGTTCCACAAGGAGCGGCTGGTCGCTGACATCGAGGACGCCGGGATCTCGTATTCCGTGGACCGGCGGGAAATGGACGCCCGGTTCCTTTCCATCGCCAGAGACGCCGGGTGCCGCGTGTCCGAGGGGACCCGAGTGGTCGGCGTGGAGTTGGGGGATT
>CAZDHT010000429.1:0-1259 GCA_964505325.1 uncultured Planctomycetota bacterium
GTCATGAACGTCGGGGCGAGGGTGTGCAGGATGTCGCAGTTGGCCGGCTCGGTGACGAACCGCATCCCGGGGAACGCCTTCTGGATCCGCGGCAGCCAGGCGACGCGGTCCCACGTGGGGATGTAGCTGACCGCGTCCAGGCCGACTTCGTCCGTGCCGCGCGCATCGGCCAGGCGGAGCTCGGCCATCGCCGCAGCCACGTCGCTCGGCTTGCGGATGTCCAGCTCCCACATCCTGCCGCTGTTCCACCCGCCTGAGACCTGGCCGGCGCGGCCCCACCACATGCCGAGCGTCACGCCCGCTTTCTTCAGGCGGTCCAGCTCGCCGCGTGTCTCGACCAGCTTCTTCGGCCACTCGGTCATGAACTCGGGCGGATAGTTGCTGCCCTTGCTGTAGAGGCCCGAGGCGCACCACACCATCACGCGGCGGTAGCCGTTGGCCACGGCCTTGGTCATGTACATGTCGACCATCGGCTTCCAGCCGAGTCGGTCGTAGCGGCTCTTGGGATGGTAGCCGCGCGGGTTCTTCGCGTTGATGAATTTGGTCAGCGCCATCGTCTCGCCATAGACGGGGCGGAGGTCGGCCTGGTATGTCACGCCGCCCCATCGCTTGCGAAAGTGCTGCCGATACGGCTCGAGCGTCGCCAGCCAGTTCGTCGGCTTGGCGAAGCGGACGGTGAAGCGGTAACGCTGGGTGGCGCCGGGCTCGATGAACACGCGGCCCTGCGGGTTGCGGTGCTTGGGCGTGTCCACGTGCAGGTTGAAGCCGATGCCCGCGGTGCCGAACCATTGCCCGCCCTCGGTGTAGCACTGGCCGCGGACGTGGTGCCGCTCCTGGAGCAGGTCGTAAATCAGGCTCACCCCGATGGCGAACCGGTCGTTGTGCATCATCACGACCGCCGAGTAGAGGTCGTCCGGGTAGGTCATCCCGTACCAGAAAATGGGCTGGCCGCGTTTGACCTCGCGGGGGTGGGTGTGGCCGAGACTGCGGGCGTCGAGGTAGGTGAACGTCGTCCCGAGCCGCACGCCGCGGAGCATGAACCGCGGGCGTTTCTGCGGCTGCTTGGTCGGGTTGGTGACGACGGCGGTTACGTCAAAGCCGCCTGGCATCGGCGTGACCTGGTACGCAACCGTGCACGGGCTTTGGTCGAAGAGCGGCTGGCCGTTAGGCTCGACCAGCGCCTCGCCGCCCGTCGCCGGTATGACGCGGACGCCCTTGACGCCGCGGACCGACACCTCACTGACCTTCACGTCCAGCAG
>CAZDHT010000429.1:1359-2655 GCA_964505325.1 uncultured Planctomycetota bacterium
AAAGGACAATGGATAAATGGTCTTCAGTTCGCACCTCTTCCTGTTCTACTTCCTGCCGGTTGCGTTGCTGGTCTATTACGCGCTGCCGCGCTGGGGCAAGCACCTCGCACTGACCCTGCTCAGCTACGTCTTCTACGGATGGGCCAATCCGCTGTTCTTCGTCCTGATGCTGGCCTCGACGGTGGTGGACTACTTCTGCGGCCTGGTGATGACCGGGCAGTTCCGCAGCGGCGCCTGGGCCCGGCCGCTGCCCGCGCTCGAAGAGAGCGGGCCGCGCACCCGCGCCCAGAAGGCGGCGCTCGTCATCTCCATCTGTTCGAACCTCTCGCTGCTCGGCTTCTTCAAATACTTCAACTTCGGCGTTGAAAGCTACAACGTCCTGCTCGATGCGCTCGGGCTCCAATCGCTGGGTCTGGACGTGGCCTTCAAGATAACGCTGCCGCTGGGGATCAGCTTCTACACGTTCCAGTCGATGAGCTACTCGATTGACGTGTATCGCGGACACGCCCGGGCCGTCCGGAACTTCATCGACTTCGCCTGCTACGTGTCGATGTTCCCGCAGCTCGTTGCCGGGCCGATCATCCGGTTCTCCGAGGTCGCCGACCAGCTCCGCCGTCGCACGTACACGGTGCAGAAATTCGCGCGCGGCGCGGCGTTCATCTGCCTCGGCCTGGCCAAGAAGATCCTGCTCGCCAACGCCTGCGGCAAGATCGCCGACACGTGCTTCGACGCGGGATCGGTCGGCTGCTTCGATGCGTGGTACGGCGTGGTGGCGTATGCGTTCCAGATCTATTTCGACTTCAGCGGCTATTCCGACATCGCCATCGGCCTGGGGCTGATGCTCGGCTTCGTGTTCCCCAAGAACTTCGACTCGCCCTATCTGTCGCAGTCCATCACCGAGTTCTGGCGCCGATGGCACATCTCGCTGTCGTCCTGGCTGCGCGACTACCTGTACATCCCGCTCGGCGGGAACCGCAAAGGCCCGGCGCGGACGTACGTCAACCTGGGCGTGGTGATGCTGCTCGGCGGTCTGTGGCACGGGGCGGCGTGGAACTTCGTCATCTGGGGCGGCATCCACGGCGCCCTGTTGATGCTGGAGCGGCTGATGGGCAAGAAGAGCTTCTACCGCGCGCTGCCCAGACCGGCGAAGATTCTGCTCACGTTCGTGATCGTGTGTTTTGCGTGGGCGTTCTTCCGCGCCGACAACCTGTCCCGGGCGCTCACCTATTGTGGCAGCATGCTGGGGCTGAGCGAGATGACGCCCAATGCATCCCTGCTCGGCGGGCTGATCTACAG
>CAZDHT010000430.1:0-2613 GCA_964505325.1 uncultured Planctomycetota bacterium
ACAGATAACTTTCGTTCGCCGGCGAATGCGCGGCGCCACTAGCCTGCCGCAGCTCGGCGAAAGGAAGTTATCTTTCGCCGTTCTCCCCGTTTTCCCGTTTTCTGATCGCCCGATAGGGCGATCTTTCGGAGTGCGGCGGCCTGACGCCGCTTTGCCAAGCCCCGCAGGGGTGACGGCACCATAGATACCACGCAGGACCGCCGCGTAATTGCCGGAGCCTGCACCGCCCGTCGAAGTGCGAACTGCCGACGCTGCCGGCCAGACGCTTTGGAAAGCGGTGTCAAGCCACCGCACTCCAAACCGGGCCACGCCCGCGCACCCAAAATGGGTGCGCCAACGCAAGCCGACACCCGACGGGCTGAAATACGTAGCCAGCAAGGGGTGAGAAATAGGTGGCTGGCCCTAATATCCCTAATATCCTAATATCCGCCTCCGTGTTATGGTGTCAGGCACCATAAACTAGACTGCAGTAAGCTGCTGCGAGCAACGCGAGCGACGCCAGAATGGCGACAATCGTCATCAAAAGCATCTGAATCTTGAGTAGCCGTGCTGCAGGTCTGTAGGTCCGGTATTTCGCGCACATTAGCAGGAAGTGATTGTAGGCAACTGCCTGGAGGTCCTCTGCGATTAGCTGCTCGTTCAGCGAATCCACCCTGTTCTTGAACTCCTGTATGGACAAGCCTTTTGTCATGCTCATCCACATAATCCCCTGGCTGTCCATGAAGTCCAAGAGGGTCGAGGACGAGAAGAAATGCTTACGCTTGCCTGGCCGGATAGTTGCGAGGAGAAAAAGCGTGATTACGCATGCGAGCGCACCGCTGACCGCGATGATCACATACCCGGTGGACCTGCAGGCACGGGAAGGCGGACAGACTTTGTCCACAATGAACGTGATCACGCCCACGAGTGCAGTCTCGAGGGCAATGAAGATGCTGCACTTCCTGTCAAGGAGAGCGATTCTCTCGCGCGTGTAGTCAATGTACTTCTTCAAGTGCTCCAGTTTCTGCTGTTCATTCACTGGCTTACCCATCTCTTATGGTCTCCTTATCTGCGTCTCTCTTCTCTTCTTTACGCCAGCTTCATGGCGATCTCTTCGTCGAGAATATCCTTCAGCGTCAGCGGTTGTTGTGGCACGGCCATCTTGGCCGTGATAACAATCCGGATTTTCAACACGGGCAAGATGCCCGTGCCACGACGAGCTGTTCGGGGCATGGGAGAGTCAGCTATTCATTGTCACCTCGTCAATGGGCTCGGCAACTCGCGCGGTGACGTCTCCCGGTGTGCTCCGCCTGTGGGATTATACACTGGTCCTGGCGCTTGTGCCAGGCGCAAACGCGCCGGTTCGGAAAACGGGGACAGATAACTTTCTTTCGCCCGCGACTGCGTGGCGCCACTCGCCTGCCGCAACTCAGCGAAAAAAGTTATCTGTCCCCGTTTTCCCCGTTTTCCCTGTAGACATGCCGCGCCGCGCGGGCTATGATTCCGGCGACGCATCCATTGCGAGGTCTGCCGATGAAAGCCGCCATGTTCCACGGGCCGCGGGACGTTCGGCTGGCGGACGTCCCGGTCCCCGACATCGGGCCGCGCGACGTGCTGGTCAAGGTCGAGGTGGCCCTCACGTGCGGGACCGACCGCAAGATGTTTCTCCGCGGCCATCCGCTGTTCCAGCCGCCGTTCGTGTTCGGGCACGAGTTTGCAGGGACGGTCGTCGAGGCCGGTGAGGCGGTCGAGGGCTTCGAGCCGGGGATGCGGGTGGTTGCGGCGAACTCGGCCCCGTGCGGCAGTTGTTTTTACTGCGTGCGCGGCGCGCAGAGCATGTGCGAGAACATGTACATCCGGCTGAGCGGCGCCTTTGCGGAGTACATCGACGTGCCCGCGCCGCTGGTCGACAAGAACCTGCTCCAGATTCCGGACGGTGTGTCGAGCCGCGACGCGGCGCTGATCGAGCCGCTCGCGTGCGTCGTCCACGGGATCTACCGGTCCGGGATCAAGCTGGGCGACACGGTAGTCGTCAACGGTGCGGGGCCGATCGGATTGATGTTCGTCCGGCTGGCGTCGCTCCGAGCGGGCCGCGTGATCGTCACCGACGTGCGCGACGATCGGCTGGCGCGCGCCGAGCGGCTGGGCGCGGACGTCGCGGTCAACGTATCGTCCGTCGAGGATGCCGGCGAGACGGTCCGGGCGATGGCGAACGGCGGGCGCGGCGCCGACGTGGCCATCGAGGCCGTCGGCCTTCCGGAAACGTGGGAGAGCACGATCCGGATGGTGCGGAAGGGCGGGATCGCGAACCTGTTCGGCGGCTGCGCGTCGGGCACGACCATCACCGTCGACACGTCCATCATTCACTACTCGGAAGTCCAGATCCGCGGGGTCTTTCATCACACGCCGAAGCACGTACGACGCGCGCTTGACCTCATCTCGCAAGGCGTGGTGACGTCGGAGGAATTGGTCACGGCCGAGCTGCCGCTCGCGCAGCTCGATGAAATCCTCCGGACCCTGGTGAGCCACGACCACATCAAGGCCGCGGTCACACCTTGACGTGTGATTCAAAAGCGGTGACAGGCACGTCTCCGCTCCCGCCTTCGCCGTGCCGGCTTCGGCGGACAGGTCGCT
>CAZDHT010000431.1:0-2598 GCA_964505325.1 uncultured Planctomycetota bacterium
ATGACAAGGACGCGTTGACCGTCCGCGTCTCGCTCGGCCTCAAGCCGCAGTTCGACAAGCCGCTGTTCTGGTCGCCCTATAAGCGCGTCGGCGCTTACCCGCCCATCCTCTGTGCGGCGCCCGAAGGCGTCTACGTGTTCGAAGGACGCTGCGTGGACAGCGTCCGGCTGTACGACCACGACGGCAACTACGTCCGCACGATCTATCCGTTCCCCGCCGACAAGATCAGGCAGGTGGTCGGGCTGGAGAAGCAGACGGTCCTGCAGACCGGTCAGTCGCTGCCGCGGAAGCTCGGCTACCAGCAGGCGACGCTGCTCACCTCCGGGAGCAGCAGCATCGTGTCCGACAACACGATGTTCGGCGACGGATTCGGCGCCACGAGCATGGCCGTGCAGGGCGACCGCATCGCCCTCGCCTTCATGAAGTTGAACCGGCTGCGAACCGACGGCTCGACGGGCGGCCTCCCGCTGACGGGACCGGCCACCGGCTTCATGATCCCCGGCCGCACCCTGGCCTACACGCCGACCGCCCAGGAACTCGGCCCGTGCAGCGCCGCGTTCAGTCCCGACGGCAAGACGCTTTACCTCACCGGCTTCGTGGCCAAGCACAGCATCTACGGGGCCGGCGGATATTGCCGCCACGGCGTCTACAAACTGGCGTACGGCAAGGAGCAGGCGCCCGAGGTCTTCGCCGGCAACATGGACCCGGCCGGCGACGGCGCGGACAACAAACATTTCGCAATCCCAATCTCCGTGGCCTGCGACGCCAAGGGCCGGGTGTACGTGGCCGATTTCGCAAACAACCGAATCCAGATATTCGACGCCGCCGGCCGGTGGCTGAAGACCATCGCGACGCCGCTCCCGACGCGGGTGCAGATCGATCCGCGCACGCAGGAGATCTACGTCTGCTCCTGGCATATCAGCGTCGGGATCAGCAACGATCTTGCGCGCCGCCGCAACCTCAACGAGCAGGAACTCCACAAGATGCAGCGGACCCTGACGCGGTTCGGCCCGTTCAACGATCCGAAGCGGCTGGGCCGGTGGGCGTTGCCGGTCCCGCCGGCCAGGCCCAATCAGTACATGATGGGGCCGCTCTACCAGGTCGAGATTGATTTCTGGGCCGACAAGCCGACGCTCTGGGCGGTTGGCCGGAGCCGCACCGTGTCCAAGGACGAGATCGGCGCCTGGGGCCGGGGCGCCATCAACAGCATCGGGTCCGACAAGTGGGCCAACGCCGGAATCTCGCTTTTCGTTCGCAAGGACGACAAGTGGGTCTCGAAGCGCCGGTTGGGCGAGGACGCCCGCAAGGCGATCAGCCGCGTCAAGCCGCCCGACCTGGGAATTCAGCGGCTCTATGCCAACGAGAAGAATCACAAACTGTACGTGCTCGAACATATCAGCTTCAACAAGTCGCACCACACCCTCCTCGAGATCGACCCCGCGACGGCAAAGGTCAAGCCGGTGCCGATGCCGTTCCGCGCCGAGGATATCTGCTTCGACCAGGACGGACTCATTTACCTTCGCACTGACCGGGAGGTCGTGCGCTACGATCCCCAGTCCTGGCGCGAGGTGCCGTGGGATTACGGCGAAGAGCGCAAGGGCGTGAGCTTCGACTACGGGCCGGCCGCCAACGTCATCTCGGCGCTCCCCATCCCCGGCGCACGGCCGATGTGGTTTCATCAGTACGGGATGTGGGTCTCGCCGCGCGGCCACCTCGCCGTGTCGTGCGTCAACCGGGGCGTCGCGCCCGGCCGGGACGAGCCGGGCGCCTGGAAAGGAATCGTTCATGCGAAGAACGTCCGCTCGTATCAGCCAACCGTGTATCCCGGCCGGGCGCGGCACCAGGAGATTCACATCTGGGACCGGCACGGCAAGCTTATCCGCGAGGACGCCGTGCCCGGTCTCGGCGTCTTCAATGGGGTCGGGCTGGACAAGGACGACAACCTCTACGTGATGTTCGACAGCGCCCGATGCGTGAACGGCAAGCCCTATCCCAACCGGCAGACGGGAACCGTGATCAAGTTCCGGGCTCGCGGCGCCGAATGGGGCACCGTCCGCGTCCTCTCGTCGAGCCGCAACACGAGCAAGCGCTATGTGCCCTTCGTGCCGCTCCCCCTGTCGCCCGAGCAGCTTCCCAAGCGGCCAGCCGACGTGGCGGGCGGAATCCGCAACAGCGGCGAGCTCTGGATGACCGGCGCCGAATGGTTCTACGGCGGCGTCGGCATCACCGGAGCCGGCTGCTGTTGCTGGCACACGCGGTTCTGCATCGATACCTTCGCACGATCCTTCGCGCCGGAGCCGGACCTCTACAGCGTCGCCATCCTCGATTCCGCAGGCAACCTCATCTGCCGCGTCGGAAAGTACGGAAACGCCGATGACGGAACGTCGCCCGCCGTGCCCGCGTCCGGCAATCTGAAGCCCGGAATCGCCAATCGCAGGTCCATCGGTGGCGACGAGGTCGCTCTGTTTTACCCCGCCTATGTTGCGGCAGACACCGACCGCCACCTCTTTGTCAGCGATCTCGGCAACGCGCGGATCGTCAGTGTGAAGCTGGGCTACCACGCAACGGAGAAAGTGGCGTTGAAGAATGTGGCCGAGG
>CAZDHT010000432.1:0-2590 GCA_964505325.1 uncultured Planctomycetota bacterium
AGCGTGTGGCTGGCAGCCACAAGGTCACGGGTTCGAATCCCGTTGCCTCCACCATTTGACGCGGCCGGACTTTGTCCGGCCTTGTTCATGCCCGCTTGGCGGATCGTATTGATCCCGCCCGGCGCGCCTGGCGACCTCCTTTGCCACTACCAAACGCCCTCCCCTTCTGGTAAGCTCGGGGCGGCGGCGCGCGGGCGGATGGCGAGGTGACGATGCAGAACTCCGACGGCCAGGTTCCCCTCATACGAGTCACACGCTCCGGCGTGCAGGACAAGCTACATCGCGGCTCGGTCGTTGTGGTGGACGATCACACCGCGCCGCTGATGACGATCGGCGATCCGCAGACCTGCGCCTACATCCGTTCCGCGGCGAAGCCGATCCAGTGTATTCCGGTCATCACGTGCGGTGCCGCCGATGCCTTCGGCTTGGACGACCGCGACATCGCCATCATCAGCGGCTCGCATCGCGGCGGCGCCGAACAGGTCGCGCAGGTCCGTTCGATCCTGGCCAAATGCGGGCTGAGCGAAGAACACCTGCAATCCGGCGCGGGCATCACGGACAACTGTTCCGGGAAGCACGCCGGCATGCTGGCCGCGTGCAAGCATCAGGAGCTCTCGTTGGACAGCTACACGGATCCCCAGCACCCGCACCAACTGGCGATAGTCGAGGTCCTCCGGAACGTCTGCTGCCTCGATGACGGCGAGGTGCACGTCGGTATCGACGGGTGCTCGGCGCCGATCCACTACTTCTCGATTGACAAGATGGCGCTCGGCTACGCGCGGATGAGCGTGCCCGGCAAGCACTTCGACCCGGCCACGGCAGCGGCCGTCGAGCGGATCATCCAGGCGATGTGGACGGCGCCCGAGGGCCACACGGGCGAGCCGCTCTACCGCGAGTTGTTCGCCGGCGGCCCGCGCCTGCTCACGAAGTCGGGCGGCTACGGCGTGTACTGCGCCGGGCTCGTCGGCAAGGGAATCGGCTTCGCGATGAAGGTCGAGGACGGCGATCGGACCGCCCTCATCCCGGTTTTCAACGAGGTCATGCGCCGGCTCGGGGTGTTTTCAGACACCGAGGCGGATCACGTCGCCGGGCGATTCATCCCCGAGGTGAGGAACCGCCGCGGCCGGCGCGTCGGGGCCCTCGAGATTCTGGTCTGATCGGGTCCCGCCCCCTCGCCGCTACGTCGAATACGCCGCAGCGACCTTCTCGATTGCCGCGACGATGTCGTCGATCTCCTTCTGCCCGTAGCGTTCGTGCACGCCGATGTTGAAGTGCGTGTCGGTGACGCGGATCGCGTTGTCGATGTGCACCTGCGGCTCGCGCGGGCCCTTGTAGTCGGAGCAGTCCCACGGGAACCCGCTGTTGCCAAACACCGCCTTGCCCGTGCACCAGGGCCGCTCGCCGGGAATCGCCCGGTAGCTCTCGGTGACCGGGAGCCCCTCGGCGGCCAGCGCGGAGCAGAACGTCTCCTTGTCGACGCGGACGGCGTCGGGGTCGAGCCGCATGCGGAGGAACCAGTACACGCACTCCGTGTCGGGGACCTGCCAGCCGACGTTGACAGCGGGGTTGTCCTTCAGGGCGCCCTTCAGCGCCTCGCCGACCTTGCGGCGGCGCTCGATGATCCCGGGCAGCTTCTTCAGTTGCGCGCTGCCGATTGCCGCGGACAGCTCGTTGAGGTTGCAGTTCAGCCCGGCGACGACGTTCCCGTCCTCTCCTTCGAGGTTGAACGGCTTGCCGCGGTCCGCGAACCGCTTGCACTGCCAGTAGAGCTCTTCGTTGGTCGTGTAGACGACGCCCCCCTGCCCGCCCGTGCAGTGATGCTTGCCGAACATCGTGGAGAAGGCGGCGACGTCGCCGAATGTGCCGACCAGCTTCCCCTTGTACTTCGCGCCGTGCGCCTGGGCGCAATCCTCGATCACGTAGAGACCGCGCCCGCGGGCGAGTTCGACCACCGGGTCCATGTCGACGGGCTCACCGGCGATGTGCGCCACGATGATTGCCCGCGTCCTTTCGGTGATCAGCGGCGCGATCTGTTCCGCCGCCGAGTTGTAGGTTCCGGGGTGGCAATCCGCGACCACCGGTACGCACCCCAGCAGCGGCACCGGCATCATGCCGCCCGGATCGGTGATCGCCGGGACGATCACCTCCGAGAACGCGTCGAGCCGGAGCGCGCCGAGAGCGCAGTACACCGCGTTCGTTCCCGAGTTGACCCCGTCGGCGAACCCGCCGCCCATGAACGCGGCGAAGTCCTTCTCGTACTGCTGCTCGAACGGACCGTTGTAGCCGAACGCCGCGCCGGTGCGGATCGCCTCGTCAATCACCGCGAGCACCGCTGCCCGTTCCTCCTCGCCGATCAATGCCCGCGTCGGCATCGGCTCGGCCCGCACCGGCGTCCCGCCGTCAATCGCCAAGTGTTCCTTCATCTGCACCTCCTCGCCGGTCACATGAACATCCTGCGTCGTCTCCCGTCGGATAAGATCATACCGTCCCGAGCCGCGTTGGCAAGAGGCACGCCCAAGCCGCCGGCGCCGCGGGCGAGTTGATATTCTGATTGGGGGCCGGTCGGACAGGCGGATTCTTTTTGTGGCAC
>CAZDHT010000433.1:0-2573 GCA_964505325.1 uncultured Planctomycetota bacterium
TCGTGGTGCTTCGGCCAAGGACGACATGGAAGCGGCTGCCGAGGCCGCCTGGAAGTCACTCGAACGCCTGGCCGCCCGATCCAAGCTGACCGAGTCTCAGGCGACAGCCGCGATCAAGTCCCT
This sequence comes from uncultured Planctomycetota bacterium, assembly GCA_964505325.1. GTDB lineage: Bacteria > Planctomycetota > PUPC01 > PUPC01 > PUPC01 > CAZDHT01. The sequence goes on from CAZDHT010000433.1 coordinate 124, forward strand.
CGACGATTTCAAGCAGAAGCACGCCGCCACCCGGTTCGCGCAGTCGCTGGGCGACAAGACACAAACCATCCGGGCGAAGTTCGAGGAGCACCTGCCCAAGATTCGTTTTGACTCAAAGCTGGCTCTCGGGGTCGGCGTCGTTGTGTTCGACGAGAAGGACGTGATCAGGCTCAAAGATGGCGGCACCACGCCGACGCGCGATGGCAAGGGCATCGAAATCCTCGCCGGTCCCATCTGGGCCGTCTGCCCGCGCAAGCGGACCGGCTTCACGGACGCGCAACTCAAGGTGCTGGCCGAGGAGATGAAAGCGAAGTCCGTGCCGGGACTTTACCTGGGCGGGACCGACTGGGGCAAGGGACCCAAGATCACCCGCGCCGGCATGGCCCATCTGCGAGGGCTGCGCTCGATCCGCATGCTCAACCTGGGACGCTGCAACCAGCTCGACGACGAGGCGCTCCGGCACATCGGTACGCTCGATCAACTCGAAGTCCTAAACCTCGACCAGTGCGGGAAGATCACCGACGCCGGCGTGCGCCATCTGGCGGCGCTGAAGAAACTGCGCTGGCTGAACCTCACCGACACGCAGGTCACCGACGCGAGCTGCCCCGTCCTGGCGGGGTTCAAGGATCTGGAGCACCTTGAGCTCGGCCACACGGGCATCACGGACGCGGGGCTGGCACAATTGAAGGGGCTGTCGAACTTGAAGCACTTGGCCGTGCAGTCCACGAAGGTGACGGACGCCGGACTGGCCCACGTCAGTGAGCTCACGAAGCTGCGGGTCCTCTGGCTCGGCTGGAACGCCGGGATAACGGACGCCGGGCTGGTACATCTGCGGAAGCTTGAGCGGCTTGAGCGGCTCGCAATTGACTGCGGCAGCGGCGCTCTATGCGCGGGGCGGATCACGGATGCTGGTCTCGACCACGTCGCCACCCTGCGGCGGCTGAAGGCACTGGGCCTGAGCAGCCGCACGGCGATCACCGATGCCGGCCTGGCGCGGCTCAGCGCGCTGACGAACTTGGAGGAGCTTTGGCTGAGCGGGTGCAAAGGCATCACGAACGACGGGCTGCGGCACGTCGGGAAGCTTCGGCGCCTGCGGGAACTCTACGTTGCAGTGTGCCCGCAACTCACCGATGCCGGGCTCAAGCATCTGGCGGCACTCACTGAGCTGAGGGCAGTGTGGGCGGGCTCGGGAACAAAGTTCACGCCTGAAGCCAAGAAGGCCCTGCTGGCCCGGCTGAAGAGGCGGCGCGAGGCGATGGCACCGCTGGAGGACGGCGCCAAGGAGGCCTGGCAGAAAGTCCAGACGTACGCCTCTCGCAGAACGTTCAGCAAGACCCAGGCCCAGACCCTCGCCAAGGCCCTCGACACGTTCGACGAGAAGTACGGCGCGACCGCCTTCGCCGCGACGGTGAAGGACGACATCGCCAAGCTCCGCGAGCGGGTTCGGGGAGCCCTGCCGGCAGTCCGAATCCGGTTCAGCACGCCGGTGTACGTGACTACGGTCCTGGGCATGGGGGCTGACGGGACGCCGAGCGGGATCAAGAGCTTGGGTGTCGCACGGTCCGGGCAACCGGGTCCGGAGATACCGGCTGGCTCGATGTGGTACGTGAAGCCGGCCCAATCCACCGCTCCCACTGATCAATGGCTCGGGCAAGTGGCCTCCGACCTGGAGGGCATTTCTGGTGCCGGGCTGCGCCTTACGGTGACGGAAGACCGCGCGGCAAAGATCACGGACGCGGGGCTGGCGCGACTGCGGAAGTTGAAGGACCTCCGGTTCCTCGTTCTTTACGGTCAAGTGAGACTAACCGACGCGGGCCTGAAACACCTGCGGGAGCAGAAGGCGCTCGAGTATCTCAGCTTCTACATGTGCAAGAGCGTGACCGACGCCGGGCTCGCACACCTGGCGGGGTTCACGCGGCTTCGCTTTCTGCGCTTGAGTACGGGAGGGATCACTGATGCGGGCATTGAACACCTCAGAGATTTGCGGCGGCTGGAGGTGCTGATACTTTCCGTGTGGACGAAGGGTATCACCGGCAAGTCGCTGCCGTGGATTGGCCGGCAGCAGAATCTTGCCATCCTGAACCTCAGCTATGCGAAAATCGCGGATGAGGATCTGGCCCACCTGGCAGGGCTCCAGCGCCTGGAGCGGCTGAGCCTTTACTGGTGTTCCGACATCTCCGATGCCGGGATCAAGCACTTGATGGGCCTGCGTTCCTTGAAGGAACTGTTTGTGGGAAAGACGAAGGTGACCGATACGGGCAAGCGCGAACTGTGGCGGGCCATCCCCGGCCTGAAGATCGACGGCAAAGAGGCCCCGGCGGACCTGAAGCCTGTTGTGCCTGACGCCAATGAAGGCGCGGCGAAGGACGCCTGGCGAAAGATCACCAACTACGCCCGCACGCGCGGCGTGACCAAGACCACCGCAAAGGCCCTCTCCGACGCGCTCGACA
>CAZDHT010000434.1:0-2528 GCA_964505325.1 uncultured Planctomycetota bacterium
AGGCGGCGCCCAGGCGCTTGAACGATTCGGGCTGGCCCGCATGGTTGCATCGCGCCGCAAACAGACCGTATGCGATGGTCTGGGCGTACATGTCGGCGAATTCGTCCAGCTTCGCCGGCTTGTCCAGGTCCGGGATCAACGCTTCGGCAAACGCCTCGCGCAGGCCAGCCAGCATTTGTGACGCCTTGCCCCCTCGAAAGGCAGTCACCACCATGTCACGCACGAAGTGGGTGAGGCGCGCCAATCGTTCGGCGAAGACACTTGGCTTGGTGATAGGCTCCGGGCCATGCGTCAGGAACGTCTTCAGGATATCGAGGACCTTCGTCTCGCCGCCCGGGTCGCGGGTCAGCTTGCCCGTGGCACGCGCCGTCGCGAGGCGTGCGCTCTCGCGCAGGTCACCGTCGACGAACCAGCGGAACTCGAGGTAGTCCGTCAGAATCAGGTTGGGCAGCGTCCGGTAGCGCTTCAACTGGTCGGACTTCTGGTCGTCGCTCAGCGCGGCGCCGACGTCCTTCGTCTCGATGTAGCCGATGGTGAGGGGGCCGTGCTTTGTGCTGCGGGAGACGCTGTAGTCGGGGGCGCCGCACTCGATCTGCTTGGGCTCATTGGTCGCGGTAATGCCGGACTTGAGCGACTCGACGAGCTCCTTGAGCGCGGCGCGGTGGGTGTGCTCCGTCGCATCGCCCCGCCGCAGTTCCTTCTCGATGGTTTTCAGATAGGTCGGGATCTCGTCGGCCACGCTGAAGTCCTCCCGCCTTTGCGCAACGATGCACGGCTGTGAGGTTATACTGATTTGCGGCGGAAGACGCAAGGCGCGATAGCAAAGAGGGACGCGGGGCGCGAGGACCAACGGGCGGCGGGGCGGTACCCGCCGCCCGTGTTTGTCTGTTGCCGTCTGGGCTGCTTAGTCGATCTTGATTGCGATCTGCTTCGGCTTCGCCTCCGGCGTCAGCGGGAGGGTCAGCGTCAGCACGCCGTCCTTGTAGGCGGCGGAGATCTTGTCCCGGCCCACGGTGTGGGGGAGCCTGACCGCCCTCTGGAACGTCCCGCACCGGGTCTCGATCTGGTGGTAGTTCTGGCTTTCCACGTGCTCTTTCTTGCCGGAGATCGTCAGCAGGTCGCCCTCGACCTGGACGTTCAGGTCCTCCTTCTTGACGCCTGGGGCCTCGACCCGGATGGTCACCTTGTCGTCGTCGTGAAACACGTCGATGGGCGGCAGGAAACCCTCACGGACGGGGACCAGGTCCTCGTCGTAGAGCGGCTCGAACAGGCTGCGAAAGCGCCGACCCCACAGACTCCTGAACAGATCCGACGGCCTTGTCGCTGGTACGTTCGCCATCTGAAACACCTCCTTTCCTCGATTTCTCAAGCTCCTGTCTCTTGTCAATCGGTCCACCGGGACTTATAGCAAAAAGCATGCCAGCCCCGGTCATGGTCGCCGGGCAGAATCGCAGTTGGAACGCCTTGCGCAGGAAGCGGTTACGGGGCCGTCCGCACGTGCCCCTTTGAGCCGCCCGTGGCGCGGGCCTGCCCTCTGTCAAAATGGCATACCGATTTGGCAGGAACCGGTGCATCGGCCCCCGTTCCACCGCGAGCACCGGTCGGTTCGCCGATACCGGCATGCAAGGACTTGGTCGGGGAAAGGCTGTATCCAGGTGCCGGGCCGCGGGCACATGCGCTTCCGTTGGTAAACTTTTCGACGCACGTGCGTCAAAAAGTTCACCAGTGTCCGGCCCCGCAGTGTTGGGAGATGGGCCAGAATTTGAGGAACAGGTCAGGCGTGACATGCGTGCAAAAGGCAGGCTCTTTCCACGCACGGATAGTACGGACAGCGCCGGTGAGGGCGCCGCCTTTTCTGGAACTTTTCTGCACCTTCGGCCTGCCGCCGGTGTATAATATTATCGTTGCCGTTTTCTGTCGAGAGCCAGACCCAAGGAGGAGCCCGATGCGCACGAGGTCAGTCCCCGTCTGTGTTCTGCTCTGCCTGCTCCTGATCCACACCGCGAGCGGCGACGTCTTGAAGCTCGTCAACGGCGGCGAGCTGAAGGGGACGCTCAAGGAGGTCACGTTCCAGGTCGCCGGGAAGCAGGCCAAGTATGCCGCCACCGACGTCCAATCGGTGACCGTCGCAGACACCGGTAGGGACCTCCTTGTGCTCAAGGACGGCACGAAATTCGAGGGAGAGTTGGTCGGCCTGCGGTTCCGATCCATCGGTGGCGAGTTGACGTTCGAGCGGAAGGACTTCGTCGCATTGACCTTCGGCGAGGACCCGCTGGCAGCAGCGAGGAAGGAGCTGGTCGTCAAGAAGGCGGAAGTGGCGGCCGACGACGCGAAGGGTCTGTTTGAGCTCGCGGTCTGGTGCCGCGAGAAGAAACTGATGTCGGAGTCCGTCGCCTTTGCCAAGGCCTGCCTCAAGGCCGATGCGGACGGCGAATATGGGAAGAAGGCACGCTCGCTCCTCGGCCTCTCGGATACTAAGGTGCCGGAGGATCCCAACAAAGGGAAACTGACACCCGAGCAGCTCCAGG
>CAZDHT010000435.1:0-2491 GCA_964505325.1 uncultured Planctomycetota bacterium
CGGCGAGTGCTGAATCTCATCGGTGAAATGTCGATGCTAATCAGCGTGGGCTCTTGGTTTGCGCACACGGGGCACATGCGGAATGAGCGCGGTGCAAATGGCAGCTCGAATGAAGTGGCCGGCCGCCGCGGCGGTTGGCGTGGCGTTCCTGTTGTCGGGCTGCTCCAACCCGACGGGGGTGGTGGACTACCTGGGCGACCGGGGCGGCGACGCGCTGGAGGTGGTTGGGGTGCAGGGCGGGCTCGGCGCGAACGCGGGGGTCGAGTTCCGCGCCACACCGTTCATACGCGTCCCCATCGGGCTGCTGGGCCGCAAGGGCTGGCTGACCGGCGCGTGGTTCGGCCTGGCCGAAGGGCAGTTCAAGAAGCAGATGGCGGATCACTGGGTCGGTGTACCCCTGGGGAACATGCAGCTTGTGCCTCTGGTCGCTCGGCTCATCGAGGACGATGAACTCCCCGGCGAGCTGATCTCGTTCTTTCACTGGCCGAAGCGTTTCCCGAAGCCGATCCGGTGGCTCGACGTCAGCGTCCAGATCTCCGCCCTGCTCCGGATGCGGCTGACGTTCAGCCCGGGCGAGACCGCGGACTTGATGCTGGGGTTCGTCGGGCTTGACATCGCCGCGGATGACTGAAAGGGATTCGGCAGTCGCGCACCGGGCTACTTGCTCGTCGTTACGATCTCCGGCGCGTCCTTGAACTCCCGCTCGAAGCGCGTCTGCGCCAGCCGACAATACTTCTCCGAGTTGTCAATCAGGATGAAGTGACGGCCGAGCCGCTTCGCCACCACGCCCACCGTCCCGCTGCCGGCGAACATATCCAGCACAACGTTCCCGCGGTATGAGTAATACTTGATCAGCCGCTCGGGCAGCTTCCCGGGAAACGGCGCCGGATGGCCGATCCGCTTCTTGCTCGCCGTGCCGAATTGCCACACGCTGCGGGTGGTGTCCATGAACTCCTTGGCGGTGATGTCAATCCCGGCCTTCGGCCCGTCGAGCCTGAACTGGCCCTTGGAGAAGATGATGATGTACTCGTGTCGAGGGACGATGTGCGGGTTCGAGCAGCTCTTCCAACTCCCCCAGGCGCAGTGCTTGGCCGCGCTGTTCTTGTTCCAGATGACTGTGCCGCGGTAGAGCATCTTCATTTCGACGAGCTGCTGGATGAACGCGCTGTACGTCGGCTGGGTGATGTTCTGGCGCTTGTTCTCGCCGATGTTGATGCAGATGCGGCCGCCGTCGACGAGCACGCGCTCTGCCGCGCGCCAGACCCGCCCCATCCAGTCAAGGTATTCCTCGTAGTCGAGATCGTCGTTGTGGTCCGCGTAAGGCTTGTCGAGGTTGTACGGCGGCGAGGTGATCATCAGGTGGACGGAGTTCCCCGGCAGCGCGCGGAGAGTGTCGAGGGCGTCGCCGCAGATGATCGAGTCGAGCGGGAGCGGTGCAATTTTGCCTTCCACGTTGGCAAGGTACACCGCACGTCGGGCCGCGTCAAGTCCCCGAGGCCGTCGGCCATATGGCTACGGAAACAGGCAGAGCTTCAGCCCGATGACGACCAGCAGGAGGTAGACGATTCTCCGGAGACGCTCCGGACGGATGCGCGCCGCCAACTTGACACCGAGAAAAGCGCCGAGCACCACCAGTGGCGCCGCCCCGAGACCGGACAGAACGAGTCGAGACGAAACCAATCCCCGCGCCGAAGCCGCCGCCAGACGATAAACCGCCATGCCCGTGAACAGCCACTGAAGTGTGACCTTGGCGGTATCGAGCTGGATGGGACGGGAGTACACGTAAAGGGCGGCTGGCGGCCCGCCGGTGTTGAAGAGCCCCCCCGCCAGTCCGCTCAGCAGGCCCGCCCCGACCCCGAGCAGTGGCTGCGGCTTGGGTGTCACGTGCGGGCGGCGCGGCGCCAGCAACAGCCATATTGCCACAGCGGCCACAAACACCCCAAACCCGCGCTGCAACCACGCCGCGTCGTGAAACTCCGCAATCAGCACCACGCCCGCCGGCACGGCGATCAGTGCGCCAAGCGCCACCGGCCAAAATGCCGAGAAGGAGAACCGCTTCCGCAGGCGGCAGATGATGGTCGCCTGGCAGAACAGACAGGTCACGCTGGCCGTGATGCTCGCCGACAGCACGTCGCCACCTGACAGGACCAGGAGCGACACCAGCACCAGGCTGTAGCCGAGACCGGTCAGCCCCTGCACCAGGCCGGCCGTTCCGGCCATCGCGGCGAGGAACACCCATTCACCCAATCGATGTCTCCGCGGTCACGCAGAACTTGTACCAGGAGCGGGGAGAAGTGTCAACCCGGACGGGTATCCGCCCACGCTCCCCAAACTTGACAGGCGCGGTCGCGGCGATATAATGACTGTGGTCTTCACCGGCGCCCCGAGCGCTGCGACTTGCTCTTTCGACATCTGGGGGCATAGCTCAGCTGGGAGAGCGTGTGGCTGGCAGCCACAAGGTCACGGGTTCGAATCCCGTTGCCTCCACCAT
>CAZDHT010000436.1:0-2457 GCA_964505325.1 uncultured Planctomycetota bacterium
GTGCGGGGACGGCCTCCGCAGCGGCGGCCGGGCCGGTCCGCCCGAGCACTTCCGCGGCCGTCGCCGCGACGCGGGGATTCTTGTGCCCGATCAACTTGATGAGCGCCGGTACGTCGGTCTTTTTCGCCGCGCCAAGCTGTCGCAGGGCCAGCGCGACTCGGGTGTGAGCCGCCTCGCACTGCATCGCCCGGACGAGCGCCGGGACGGCGTGCTTCGCGCCGGGGCCGATGGCCCGGAGCGCACGAGCGGCGCGGTCAACCAGCCGGTCATCGTCCGAGGAGAGGGCGTCGATCAGCGCCGGCACGGCCGGCTTGGCGTTGGGGCCGAAGTAGATGAGTGCGACCGCCGCCCCGCGGCGGGTCGCCGGCGCGCCGCCCTTGAGAGCCCGGATCAGCGGGTCGAGCGCAACGATGCCGATCCTGGCGAAGACGCCGCACGCCGCACCGCTGACGTTTTCGTTTTCGTCTCCGAGTCGTTCGATCACATGCGGGATCGCATCCTTGGCACCGTAGCCGAGCCGCCCGAGCGCGAGCACGGCCTGATACCGCACGCGCCAGTCCTTGTCGCGCAGCGCGCCGATGATGGCGCCGAGCGCGCCCTTGAGCGTGAGACCTCGCGACGGGGCCCCCTTCAGCGCGGCGAGACGCACGCTGCTGTCCCGATCCTTGATCGCCGCGATCAGGGCCGGGGCCAGCTTTTTCTCCGGCGTGCCGACGTTGCACGCGGCGGCGATCGCCGCGGCCCGGACGAGGGCGTGCTCGTCCTTCGCCGCCAATCGGAGGAGCGTCGACGCGGCCTTGTGGCCGGCGTAGCCGGCGGCGAACAACGCCCGCGCGGCCGCGGCGCGGACCAGCGGCCGCTCGTCCGCCAGCGACTGGACCAAGCGCGGGACCGCGGCGTGCCAGGACGACCATTGCCCGACGGACATCAGGGCCATGGCAATCACCCGCACGCGCCAGTCCTTGTCCTCCGTCGCCCGGACGTAGCCGTCCGGCATCCGTGGCGGGGGCGGCGGCCGTGTCATGTGGCCCCTCGGACTGAACGACTCAATGTTTGTCAAGACGCGCAACGTGTGTACGCCCAGCACTCCACGCGAAAGCCCGGGGCAGAGGTACCGTGAGGGCACAGGCCCGATCCGGCCCAGCGCGCACAAGGCCGACTGCCGCACCTGCGGCTCGGGGTCGACCGCGGCGCGGATGAGGTCGTCGACGACCGGTGTGTCCGACTTGCCGAGCTGCCCGAGCGCACCGGCCGCGGTACCGCGGCGATTGGGATCCGGGTCCCGGAGCAGTTGTCGGAGCTTCGGGATCGCCGGCCGCGCCGCCGGCCCGATCCGGGTGAGTGCCGCGGCGACGCCCCAGGGATTCTCCCGGTCGTCCAGCGCGTCGATCAACGCGGGCACAGCCGGTTCGGCGGCAGGCCCGATGCTGCCCAGCGCGTCCGCGGCGTGGTAGCGGGCGTCGCGGAACTTGTCCTTGAGAAGGGGAATGAGCCGGGCGACGGCGGGTGCCGCCTTGGGGCCGACCCGCGAGAGCGCCTGTGCGGCGGCGGCGCGAACGCCCGCGCGCTCGTCGTCAAGACACGCCGTCAGCGCTGGGACGGCCGGCGCCGCGTCGGCCTTGAGAAAGACGAGCAGTCTCGCGCATTTCTCCCGTACAACGTTGCTCCTGTGCCGGAGCCCGCCGGTCAGCGCGGCCACGGCGCCGGTGCCGGTCTTCCTGATCGTCTCGCTTGCCGGGTGGTGATAGTACGGAACGGTCAGCAGCCGGACGAGCTCCGGCGCGGCGGGCGCCGCGGCCGGCCCGATCTCCCCTAGCGCGAAGATCGCTCCGCCCTTCACGTGCGAGTAGCCGCCGTCGTCGGGCTCGGAGAGGACCTTCGTCAGCGCGGGCACGGCGGCCTTCGCGTTCAGGCCGAGCTTGCCGAGCGCTGCGACGGCCTTCGCCCGCGCATCATCGTCGCCGACATCGAGCTGCCGGACGAGCGCATCGACGTCCGCTTCTCCGGCGGCAGAGACCGCCGTCAGCGTAAGGAGCAGTACGGCTGTGATCCGGCAGTGCCGCATCGCGTCTTCCTCCGTCACCGCCAGAAGTAGTGCCAGTTGTACATCAGCTCGATCTTCTTGCCGGGCTTGAGGGGCATCTTCCAGGTCACCTGACCGATCCCGTTGAAGTGGGTCCACCAGTACGGCCAGCTATACCAGTTCCACCAGTACGGGTACTCGACGTAGCGATCGAACATGTTGAGCTGTTCGACCACGCCCTTCTGCCCGGCCTCGTCGACATGGCCCAGGATCTTTCGAGTCACCTCAAGATCAATCGCCTTTTTCAGATGGTTGGTCAGGGTGATCTTGCCGGCGAGATCAAACCGGTCGTAGCTGTCGCCCCGCCACCGGGCGGCGTTGGGCGTACGCTTGGTCTCGCGGTCGGACTTCTCGACCTGAACGTCCACCGCGGC
>CAZDHT010000437.1:0-2403 GCA_964505325.1 uncultured Planctomycetota bacterium
CCCTACAAGGCGAGCTGGCACTACAGCGGCGACAGCCTCGCCTATTACTCGGACGGCGACCCCAAGGGGCCGAAGGACGGCTATCCCGGCTCGCTGTTCGGCTCCGGCCATGCCCACGCGTGCTGGGTCTCCGAGATCGCCATCCCGGTCCCCGTCATCTCGAAGACGAAGGACCTGAAGCAGCTCAACACGGCGAGCACGCTCCAGCCGTTCCAGGACATCACCGTGGTCAAGGACAAGGACGGCAAGCCGGCCAACACCCGCTACCAGACCCGCGGTCTGGAATACCTGCCACCGCAGGGCGAACAGAAGACCGGCAAGCTGTACTTCTGCAAGGCCACGCACTTCCAGTATGGTGGGAAGGAATCGACCCACGGCTGGAGCCAGCTCGACCTGTCGAAGCCGGAAGCGGCCGGTCTGTGGTGCCTCGCCAACTTCCACAGTTGCTCGGTCAACGACTACATCTTCGAGATCCCGAAGGACTGGGCGGACAAATACGCCCCCGGCCTGCGCCTGGCCTCCGGCCGCAACCGCCACGGCCTCAGCGGAAGCTCGGGCCCCACCCTTTATGCCTACGGCCCGTGGAACGACGGCGACCCTCCGCCGACCGACGCACGCCTCAAGGCCGTCCGCCTGATCTTCTACGGCCGTGGCAAGGGGAAGATCAACAACATGCTCGCCGCCGACCTGTGGCGCGGCGGGGCCTGGCTCACCGCCAGCGACAAGAGCGCCGTCATCCTCTTCGGCTGCAAATCGTTCGGGAAGTGCTGGTACGGCCTCGTCACGCACAAGCGGGAACCCGTGGTGACCTGGGGCAAAGCGGGGTATAAGACGGACAAGGGGCGGAAGGTCGACCGGTCGGAGATCAAGGGCGGCCGCGGGTACCGCGCCGACTACCGTGCGCGCGGATTATCCACCAAGGTGCTCTCAGAAGGCCGCCACCCGCTGCAGAGCTCGGGTATTCAAGTCTGCAGAGTCGTTGACAGCGCGGGCCCGTTGCGCTCTAATTCACGATAGAGCGGATAGTCGCGGAACGCCAATAACAAGGACTTGGCATCGCGGCAGGAGGCAAGATACGGATGTGTGCATTGGGCGTCGCAAACGCGGACTCGTGGTGGGCGCTGATCCTCATTGTCCCCCTCATCGTGGTGCTGGTCTGGCTCTGGGCCAGGAGCCGCACCAAGATCGACGGCCGCAAGTACTTCCCGGGCGAGGACCCGGACGAGAACTGCGAACGGCTCAAGGAATGGTGGCTGGCCGAGCTGCGGCACGCGGGCGTTGACGGCGACGGCACCGTCGAGTGGGACGAGTATGACGAGGAGCCGGAGACTTGGAGCCGTGGTAAGGCATTGTGGAAGGCCCTCGCCGAGCACACCACGCAGTTGGGCGAAGCGTACGAGTACGTGGCCGAGATATCGGGAGCGCGGTGGCCGCTCGAAGCGACGGTCCTGACCACGGAGGCGGGCCTCATCACCCGCGTCATCTACGCCACGTCCATCGGCGCGACGTTCCCTGGAGAGTTGGTGTTCAAGAAGGAGAACGACGTGCCGTTCATCCTCGACAGGTTCGAGGGCGAGGGAGCGGACCGGCTGAACGCCAACAAGGCGTTGCGCAAGACAATGGGGCGTTCGATGTGCTTCCGGTATGAGGTGCCGCGGAGCATTCTGTCTGTGACCGTGAACAACATCGACGTGCACTCGGCGGCCTGCGTGATCACGCCCACCGACGAGGGGTCCGAGGTGGTGTTCCATTCCACCGTGCGCACGCGGACGACCGGGGCCTACGAGATGACGCTCGGTCTGGGCGCAGTCCTGGCGGCGCTGGAAGCGCTGGAGCAGGCGGGGGTCTGATTCTGGCGGCGAAATCGATAGCCCGGCGCTGGCCGTCGGTGCAGTGGGAAGGAGTGATCATGAAGTACCATCTGTGTTCAGTGCCGCGGCTGCTCTTTCGTCTCCTCCGCGCATGCACCGGCACTCGAGGACGAGCGGCTAACCCGGCGGCAGGAATACGCCCCTTGATGGAAAAGGGGCCTCACCTTACAATACCAGGCAGATTCGGGAGGTAAGGAGTGGAGCGGGCGGGAGATTCCCGCTGATGTTCGGGGCTGCGACATGAATGTAAGAATGCTGAAGATTCAGATCCTGCTCGCCGGACTGCTGCTCAGCGCCTGTGATCAAGCGGTCGGCGGCGACGCATGGACCCCGTGGCGCGCTCCTGCGACCCGAGGCCCTACCCGAGAGATTGAGTCGCGGCTCCTTGGAGGGTGGTCACACAAGGGAACTCAGGAGACGACCACCCTCGTGATCCGCCGCCGCGATGACCGCAACTACACGATGGAGTCGCACACATCGACTCCCGGCGGAAGGAGCTGGTCGTACACGTTCGACATGTTTCACTCGGACG
>CAZDHT010000438.1:0-2400 GCA_964505325.1 uncultured Planctomycetota bacterium
AGGTGGCCGGGGCGCGGGCCGGCCAGACCGCGCGGTTCAAGCGGTCGCGGATTTCCGTCAACGCCCGGATGAGCTCGCGGCAGATCAAGCGACACTGCGAGCTGACGCCGGGCGCCGAGCGGCTGCTCGCCTCGCAGATGGAGAGCGAGGCGCTATCCGCCCGCGCCTACACGCGCGTCCTCAAAGTCGCCCGCACGATTGCGGACCTGGCCAACAGCGACGGCATCAAGACCGAGCACGTGGCGGAAGCGATACAGTATCGGACGCTGGACAGGGACCTGTGGGCGTGATAGCATCCATTTGCTCGGCCCGACGCAAGCCCGACTGTGAGGCGCGTGGAGCGGAGGGAGAATTAAGTATGGCGTCCCCGGAATTACGTAGCAAGTTCTTGAGGCAGGCGTTGGGCCGTTCTTGGATGTATTCGGGATAAGCCGGGACGTAGGAAGGAGGAGAGGATGAAGGCAAGCAGAGCGTTGGTATTGGGCTTTATGGTGATAATCGCGGTGGTTGTGTATCAGGCTGTGTCCGCCCAGGACCTCCCTCCAGCGTGGTCTGTCCTGGTCGTTCTCAAGGGGAATCCACGTCCGTATGGTGATAGAGGTGTCACCCGGAACGCACTTCTGTTGACGGGTGAGCTTAAGGACAGTGGTGCAGACGTTCATTTGTTCCTTATGGGTGCTTCAGCCGACCTTGCCACAACGAGGACATGGACGGGTGAGACGGCTGCGGCCAAGAGGCCGCTCGTTAAGATAGTGAAGGAACTTGTTGCCAAGGGAGTGCCGATCAAGGCTTGTGGAGTTCCCAACGTTCAAATCAGTGGTCCGATTGTGAAGGAGGGGCCGTATTATGCAGGCCCTGTGAAGGCGACCATGAAGGACCTTTCTGTTTGGGTCGGTCTGTGTGACAGAATCCTTGTGTTCTAGGAGGCGGGGGAACTGTGGCAATGCGCAAGCTGTGGATTTCAGCCGAGCAGCGATGTTCCGCTGCAGTTGGCGGGGTGGCTGCTTCTTGGGCTCTCCGAGTTGCCCTCGGCGGACTGGTCACCGAAGGAGCATAGGGCCAATCCCCTAGGGTGCAGCGTCGCATTGGGCGGCAGCTCAGCCAACCGAGACACACGATACCATGTAGCGCCACGGAAAGGTATCTCCGAGGCCTTCGAAGGCATCTCGGAGCCACGAGAAGAAACCGACCGGTAGGATCGGGCCGTCTCGGAAAGCAGAGGCCGAGGGAAGGCAAGGGAGAAGCTCGGGGAGCTTTCGCTCGTATCCTCAAGGAATTGACGCACGACCCCGCGTTTGCTATCATCCTTGTGGATATTCCGCGCGACAGGGTACGGGTCCATCGCATGCTCCTGCTTCCAGAGGGACTGCTGAGCCGAGAGATCTTCGACACCGTGTTGGAGGCAAGCATCTTGACCGAAAGGTGGGGGCAGGTGTACAACGACGCGCGGCCGCACAGTGCGTTCGGTCAAGGAGGCTGATACACATGAAGCTGGATCCGAGGATAGCCGCGCTGCTGGGAATCGTCGTCGCTGTTTCATCGGTCAACGCGCAGGAGCTTGAGGACATCGCCGCGGCGGTCGCGAAGCGAAAGGGCAAGACTGAGCTGTCGAAAGTCGCGTTGAGCATGAAGCCGGGAACGTGGGCGGAAGTGAAGTGCAAGCGCCCGAAGAGCCTGATGGCCGTCACAACCGGCAAGACGGCTTCGGGCAAGCGGAGAGGGTATCACATCGCAGGCTGGACGGATGACGGACACTGGGATTCGAGAACCGGGCAGTTCCTCTACATGGGCTTCCGGAAACAACTGAAGTTCATCGCCTACTCAGAAACGGACAACGAGTGGCGGGTGATCCCGGGCCCGTTCGGATGGGACCCGATCAAGGGCGAGCCGGGCAAGGGCCCGTTCGAGGACGCGCGGCGGACGCACTTCGGCCACGTCTACGGAAAGAACGCGCACGACGCGGCCAAGGGCGCGTTCTACCATTGCATCGGCGGACACAGCTACCGGTACAGCTTGGCGGAGAAAGTCTGGACAAGGTTCAAGGGCGGCTCAGGCATGAGCATGGAGTTCTTCCCCGGCCTGGGGCTCATGTCCCACAACGCCGTGAAGAACAAGAAAGGCGTCGGCCGGCTCGCCATCCTCGATGAGGAGGAGAAGACCTGGACGGCCCTGGCCGAGGCCTGCTGGTCCACGTCCGCCTGATCGACGTAGCGGCGGAGCGTCGAGGCGAAGTCAGCCTTCTGATCACCCTGGGCCGCCGCGGCCGGCGCGGCGATCGGCGGGCTTGTCGGTTGAATGTTCGCGGCTATCGGGTTGATCGCCATGTCGAGTTCCTCGTTACTTCAGCAGTTCGGTGGTGAGGTCAACCATCTCGATGTATCGCTTCATCACGGCGGCGTT
>CAZDHT010000439.1:0-2394 GCA_964505325.1 uncultured Planctomycetota bacterium
CTTCCAGGCGGCCTCGGCAGCCGCTTCCATGTCGTCCTTGGCCGAAGCACCACGAACGGACGCAATCTCGGTCTTCCGGGCGACGGCGAAGTTCGTGGCGCCGTACTTCTGCTCGAAGGCATCGAGAAGCTTCAGCAGCGTCTCAGTCTCGGCCTTGGTGCGGTCGGCTTTGTCGATGATGGGGAGGAGCTTCTCCTCCCACGCCTTCTTCGCGGCGTCTTCCTTGAGCTTGGCGGCGTAGGCGGCAGCCCCCATCTTGAGCGCGGTCAGCTTCTCGGTGTAGCGGACGTGGAGCGGATGATTGGGGGCGGCGTTGAGCGCGACTTCGAGCTTGGCCGGGTCGTTGGCAGCATAGGCGAGCATCGCCGCGGCGATGTGCTCGTCGGGCGTGTTCGGCTCCCATTTCGGCTTGAGGCGCTCGACCGTCTCGGACGTGAGGTCGCTGATGGGAATCTCGTATCTTCTCGTCTTCTCCGCGCCCATCATCATGTAGGTCTTGACGAGGACAACTTGCGCGTCGGTGACCTCGGTGACCTTGCCCTTCACCAGGCCCTGTTTCTTCGAGCGCAGGGTGGTCTCCTTGCCGAGGAGTTGCCTCAGCGCCTTGACCGGGTCCGCCTTCTGAAACGCCGCCGCCTTGCCCAGCGCGTTGCCCACCGCCACCACGGGGGCAAGCCTGTCGGCGGCGAGCTTGTACTTGTCGTCCCCGGCGGCAGCATCGGCCAGGCGCGCGGCCTCGGCCAGGTCGCCGCGCGCGGCCGCCGCCTCGATGTCGGCGAGCAACTGATCTACCGCCTTGTTCGCCGCCGTCAGCGCCCGCTTGCGTTTGTTCTCCTCGACGTTCTTGCCCTCGGCGTCCAGGCGCTCGCGGAGCTTTACCAGCTCGCTCGACAGCGCCGCGTACGTGATGCCTTTGAGCTGGTCCAGCTCTGCGATGCCCTTGAGCGGCTCGCCCTCATCGCACAACTTCTCGGCCGCGGCCATGACCCGCCGGATCGACGTTTCGGCCTTCGTCTTCAGTTCGTTCTGCGCCTTTCGCGCGCGCTCGGACAACAGGTCGGCGAACTTCTCGGGGAGCTTGTCATAGACGGCCACCGCGCTGTCGTAGTCACCGGCCTCGGCCAAGGTGTTCGCCTGTCCGGACAGGCGGACACCTGCTGCATCCGCCGCCGAGATGCGCGCCTGCTTCAGCGCCCCGAGCGCCTCCTCGGCGTCCATCTTCACTTCCAGGTCGGTCAGCTTCGGGATCAGCCACTCGTACTTCTGAATCCCCTCACGGTACTCGCCGGGATGCGCCGTCACCCAACTGCGGACGCGATCCAGCGTCCGCTTCTGGTCCGACAACGTCGCCTCGCCCGGCTGGGTGGTCGGTGTCTGAACGACCGGACCCGGCGGCTTGGCTTCCGGTTCTTTTTCCCCTTTGGGCAGGAGCAGGATGCCGAGCACGACCAGCGCCACGACCGCCGCCGCGATGCCGACGTACAGCCCCGTCTTGCTCTTCCGCCGCCGGTGCCTGGGGATCGGCGTCTCGACCGTCCGCTGGCTCACGATCCGCCCGGTGATGCGCGGGCCGACGCTCGCCACCGTCGTCCGCTTCATCGCCAGCAGCCGCTCCAGATCGTTCAGCAGCGCCCCGGCATTCGCGTACCGCTGCTGACGCCGCTTCGCCATCGCCTTGCTCAGGATCGCCGCCATCCCCGCCGACACCTGCGGATTGACCGCCCGAGGGTCCGGCGGCTCATCGTGCAGGTGCTTGTACATAATGTCCACCGCCGACTTGCCCGTGTACGGCGGCGAACCCGTCACCAGGTGATACAGCGTCGCTCCCAGCGAGTAGACGTCGGTCCGGCCGTCCAGCTCGTCGTCGCCCCGGGCCTGCTCGGGCGAGATGTAATCCGGCGTGCCCACCGCCGTGCCCGCCTGGGTCAGGCGGCTGTCCAAGTCCACCGTCTCGCGGGCGAGGCCCAGGTCGGCCAGCTTGGCCGTGCCGTCGGCGGCGATCAGGATGTTGTCCGGCTTCACGTCGCGGTGCACGATGTCGGCCTGATGCGCGTGATCCAGCGCCCGCGCCACGTCCCGCGCGATCTCGAGCGCCCGCCGCTCGCGCAGCGGACCTTCCGACCGGAGCAGCGCGTCGGCGCTCGGCCCGTCCACAAGCTCCATCGCGAAGTAGTAATACGGCTTGGCGTGTCCGGCGTCGATGGCTTGCACGATGTTGGGATGATTCAGATGGGCCGCCGCCCGTGCCTCCCGCAGGAACCGCCCGATGAACTTCTCGTCTTTCGCCAGCCGCGGCGGCAGCACCTTGAGAGCGACGATCCGGTCGACCGAGACCTGCCGCGCCTTGAACACCGCGCCCATAGCGCCGCGGCCGATCTCCTCCAGCACCTCGAA
>CAZDHT010000440.1:0-2390 GCA_964505325.1 uncultured Planctomycetota bacterium
AGACCCTCGGCCGCGTCTTCCAGAACCATCGCCGCGATGAGTTCGTCATCTGCACCAAGTTCGGCGGCGTGATCGAGAACGACGAGTGGCACCGCGACATCTCGATCCCCCACCTGCACGAGGCGTTCGAGGCGAGCTGCCGACGACTCTGCGTCGACCACTTCGACATCTACCTGGTGCACACTCCGCCCAAGGACATCTGCCAGGAGCAGGACCTCTTCGCCGAGTTGGACACGATGGTCGACGCGGGCAAGATCCGCGCCTACGGGGTGTCCACGGAGACCGGCCGGTTCGCTACCAATGTGTGCGACGCCAGCCGCGCCAAGGCCATCGAGATCACGTTCAACGCCTTCTACCAGGACCCGCGCGCGGCGTTCCTCGACTACGCCCGCGAGAACGGCGTCGGGATCGTGACCAAGGCGCCGATGGCCAACGGCGTGCTGACGGACAGCTTCCGGGCGGACGATCCGTCGGCCGATCCACGCCGGCTGAAACGCTTCGGCCCGGAGCGCTACCGGCGCCGCGCCGAGCTGTGGAAACAGGTCCGGCCGGTTTTCACCGCGAATGGCCGCACGATGGCCCAGGGCGCCCTCGCTTGGCTCCTCACGTTCCCCGAGGTCTCGACCGTCATCCCCGGCATCTCGTCGATGGAGCGGCTGGAGGAGACGGCGGGCGCGGCGGGGATGCGCCTGACCGACGAAGAGATGGCGGCGGCCGATGCCACCGAAGACGGCGCGCTGGTTAACCGGTGCGTCGATTGAAGGCCGGACCGACTACTGCCCGCGGCGCGGGCGATGGTACGGATTGGGCCGGCCGCCGGCGGGCGCGCCCGCCTTGTTTCGCCCCGCTCCCTCTTTCTCCGGCGGAAGCACTTTCTCCAGGTCGGACAGGACTTGATCGTGGCGCCGGCGGATCGCCTCGTCACGCTCTTCGACGATCTTCAATCCCTGGCTGAACTTCGCCCACTGGTCGAGCGTCAGGATCTTCCGGACGGCCTCGCGGGTCCGTCGCCTGCTCCGCTCGTCTTTGGTATTTTCCAGGGCGTTCTTCACGGCGGTCTCGAGCGTCTTGTCGATCTTCGCGCCGGCGATGAACTGGGTGAACGTGTTCCGCTCCTGATACGCCTTCGCGTACGAAGCCCGGCCGAGCTCTGCAACCGCGGCCAGTTGCTTGTCGGTCAGCCCGAGCCGCGCCAGCACGGACGCGCCCTTCATCACATACTCCAGCCGTTGGTACTGATAGCGCTGACGCGACGTTACCACGCCTGCCTCGGGACCAAGGATACCGTCGAGCTTGGCGTCAAACTTGGGCAGCTCCTCGACCAGCCACTGGTTCCAGGCGGCGATGATCTCGCCCGCCTGCTTGGGCAGCACGGGCGCCTCGACGGCCGGGGCGGTGGCGGTCGGCACCTTCCGCGGCGGCAGGACCTTGTTGAGCTTCTCGACGCACTCGGCGTACTTCTTGGCGACCGCCTCGTCGCGCTCTTTCACAATCGCGGCGCCCTTGGCGAGGCGCTGGACATGGTCCGCGGCCAGCAACCCCTTGACCGCCTGCCGCCTTTTCTCGGTCCGGCGCTCCGTTTCGCCGCCCATGACGGCCTCCCGCACAGCGGTCGCAGAACGGGCGGGCACTTTCTGGCTCTTGAGCAGCTCGAGGGCGGCGCGACGTCGGGCCGCGGACCCCGGGGCGAATCCCCAACCGGCCACTTTCCGCAGCTCCTTGGTCGTCTCCTCCGGCAGGCCGAGCCGGCCAAGCAGCGTGGCTCCCGGCAGGGCCGGCGCCAATCGCGAGAACATGTAGCGGTCCGCAGTGGTCTCTTTCTCGGGGGCCGGGCCGACGGCGTCCGTGAGCCGCTTCTCGTACGCCGGCACCGTTTCCTGCACCCACTTGCTCCAGGCCACGATGATCTGGTGGGCCCCGCCGATCTTGTCAAGCTGCTTCTCGGTCAGGACTTCACAGACCCGGTCGACGGGCGGCTCGACCTTCAGCTTCGCGGCCAGTTCCTTGCGCTTGTCGTAGTACGCCTTCCGTCTATCGGGGTCCTTGTAGTCCTCGGCCGTCATCTTGGGCAGTTGCCTCTGGAGCTCGGCTGTTGCCTCCCGCCGTTCCTTCGTCCAGGCGGACGCGACCTCGCCGAGGGTCTTCTTCTGCTCGTCGGTCAGGTCGAGCCGGCCGATAAGAGCAAAGCCGCCGGGAAGCGAGTACGTCAGTGACCACCAGCCCCACTTGACCTGATACTCCTTCTGCCTCGCCGCAGCCTCTGCGCGGCGCTTCTCCCACTCCTTCTTCTGGTCTTCCCGGTCCGCCGCGAGGCCGGTCGCCGACACCAGAACGGCCAACACCGCCGCGACGAGGCTTCTCATCGCTCATCCTCCATAAGTAGGCCGAGG
>CAZDHT010000441.1:0-2374 GCA_964505325.1 uncultured Planctomycetota bacterium
TGGATTCGGGATTGCCCTGGATGTCCTACGTCGTCGCCGAAGGACGTGACCGCACGTGCGACGAACGAACGGTGACGCCGGAAATCGCCAGGCTCTCCGGTGACTCAGAGTTGGTCCGCCATTCCGGGGACGCCATCCATAATTCGACTGTCTTGGCGGATTGGCGCCGGCCTTTCGACTCGACTGGCTTCGTGGTGAACTGATAGCGCTCTGAAAAGCGGCGTCAAGCCGCGGCTCCACTGAACTCGCCGACGTCTGCCCTCCAACGCCGACCGTCCGCCCGTTGTGCTTGACGGGGGCGGCGCGGGGCGGTATATTGCCTCTTTCCGCTTTCGACGAGGTGGACGATGGATAACGTGAAGAAGATCGTGCTGGCGTATTCCGGGGGGCTGGACACGTCGGTGATCCTGAAGTGGCTGATCGAGACGTACGGCGCCGAAGTGATCGCGTTCGCGGCGGATCTCGGCCAGGGCGAAGAGCTGGCGCCGCTCGAAGAGAAGGCGAAGAAGACGGGGGCCGGCAAGGTCTACATCGACGACTTGCGCGAGGAGTTTGTGCGTGACTTCGTGTTCCCGGCGCTCCGAGCGAACGCTGTGTACGAGGGCACGTATCTGCTGGGCACGTCGCTGGCGCGCCCGCTCATCGCGAAGCGGCAAATTGAGATCGCCGAAGCGGAAGGCGCCGACGCCGTCTCGCACGGCTGTACGGGCAAGGGCAACGACCAGGTCCGGTTCGAGCTGACGTTCTACGCGCTGAAGCCGGACATCCGGGTGATCGCGCCGTGGCGCGAGTGGGATTTCAAGGGCCGGACAGACCTTATAAACTATGCTAAGGAGCATAACATACCCGTCCCCGTGACCGCCGAGAAGCCATACAGCAGCGACCGCAACCTGCTGCACATCAGCTTCGAGGGCGGGATCCTGGAAGACCCGTGGGCCGAGCCGCCCGAGGACATGTTCGTTTTGTCCGTCTCGCCCGAGACAGCGCCCGACAAGGCCACGTATGTCGAGATCGACTTCGAGCAGGGCACGCCGGTCGGCGTCGACGGCGAGGCGCTCTCCCCCGCCGCGCTGCTGACGAAGCTGAACGAACTCGGCGGAGCCAACGGCGTCGGCCGCGTCGACATGGTGGAGAACCGCTACGTGGGGATGAAGTGCCGGGGGGTGTACGAGACGCCCGGCGGCACGATCCTTCACGCGGCGCACCGGGCACTCGAATCGATGACGATGGACCGCGAGGTGATGCACATCCGCGACTCGCTCATCCCGAAGTTCGCGGAGTTGGTCTACTACGGCTTCTGGTTCTCGCCCGAGATGAAGATGCTCCGGGCGCTCGTCGACGAGAGCCAAGCCGACGTGACCGGGACCGTGCGGCTGAAGCTCTACAAGGGCAACGTGACGGTGGCGGGGCGAAAGTCGGCCCGCTCGCTGTACGACCCGGAAGTGGCCACGTTTGAGAAGGACACGGTCTACGACCAGGCCGATGCGGCGGGCTTTATCAAGCTGAACGCGTTGCGCCTGCGCATCCGCCATCTGATGGAGAAGGGTTAGGCGCACGCTCGGCCGGCGCACGTCGGGAATCGGAAGGCCGGACTTCTCCGTCGTTTGCGAAGAATCCCCATTCCACGGGAAAACCCGCCGCAGCCGCAAGTTCGCGGAATAAAACTGTTCAGCGCGCGGATTGGCCTTTAAAATGAAAAGTCCGTCGCGTGTATGTCGAGGGCCTTGACGATGCGCCGTACAGGTTTGCTTATTCTGCCGGTCATCCTGTTGCTTGCCCCACTTACCGCCGGTTGCTCGAGTGTAGCGGCCGGCCTGGCGTGTGGGGTGCTGCTGGCGACGGGTGACCACGTGATCAAAGACACCGCCGTGGAGACGGTGGCCGTGCCGATATCGGAAGCGGAGGAGATCACGCGCCAGGTGTTCCGCGAGCTGAGCCTGCATGTCCTGGAGGAGACACCCACCCGCCAGGACAACGGCCGGCTGACCCGCTGGAGCTTCGAGGTCGGAGTGATGGCCGAGGAACTGGTCTCGGTAGACGTGGTGCTGGAGAAGGTATCGAAGAATCTCACGCGGGTCACCGTAGAGGCGACCAAAGGATGGCTGCGCCCTGACCTGGCGACCGCCCAGACGGTCATCACGGAGATCTCCATCGGCGCAAACCGAAAGGCCGCCCAGGCGCGACCGGTACGCACGGGTTTCGCTCCCGGAGGATGATATGGGAAAAGCCAAGCTGGGCCTGATGGCCGGGGTGAAAAGAGACCGAGATCTGGCTTCCATTTTCAGGAGGACGTTGAGCTTCGGCATCCCCACGTGCCAGTTGAGCTGCGGGTCGGAGGAGGTCGACGAACTGTTCGCGCCGGACAAGGTCAAAG
>CAZDHT010000442.1:0-2373 GCA_964505325.1 uncultured Planctomycetota bacterium
AAGTCCCTTCCTGTCCCCACCAGGGGAGTCATACGACTGATTCTGTTCCGCGCCAAGCACGAACGACCGTTTGGCGAGCGTCCGCCGCAATCAACCCTTGCCGGTCTTCTCAGCCAGAGCCTTGAGCTTTCCGCAGAGGTCGCGCCATTTCTTCTCCTGTCCGATCTTCTTGGCCGCCCAACGGTAGCCCTCGAGTTCCCGCAGCAGTTCGCCGACCTTCAGTTCACCCCTTGCTTCGGCAGAGCTGAGAGCCAGTTCGGCCATGTGCAGCAGGGCGCGAGTCCGCATCGCACCGATCCGCGGCGACACGGCCTTGAAATGCCGAACGGCCTTCTTTGGTGCCGCGGGGTCGCCGCCGCGAGCCGCGCGCACGTGTTTGAAGTAGATGCCGAGCTGATAGCGAACATGGTCCGCATACAGCGAGTGCGGCTGCTTCGCGACGAACTCCTCGGCCAGACGCGCCGCATCGGCATTAGACGTATATCCGTGTGCGAACGGGGCAAGCTTGCGGGTGGTCAAGAGCTCCGCAGCGCGCAGGTGGTCCGGGGCGGGCGGCTTGACGTGCACCTCGGCGGCCGCGGACCGAAGGGACTTCTTGGAGCCGATGGATATGCTGGCCTTCACCCGGTACTTCCCGGGTTTGGCAAAGACGAAATCGGGGCCGCCACGTCCCGGACGCAGGAAGAGCATTTCCGCCAAAACGATCTCCTGCCGAGGGTGCAGTTTTCGGTTTCCCGTCACGCTCTTTCCTGCCTGTGAACCCGGTACGGTGACAGCCGGTCCGTCTTCCGCGCGGCAGTGAATCTGCAACGTCGGTATGAACGCCGCGCTGACTTGCACCTCGCCCGTTGTGATGTTCTTCAGTGAGACGGTCACGCGCAACGGCTCGTGGGCGAGGATCTCACCGGCGTCCGGTCGCACGAGAAGCAACAACTGCCGTTCCTCGACATCGCGCAGGAACGCCGCGATGCTCGCGTCGAATCGCTTGGCGAACCGAGCGGCGAGGGGGAGAGCCTCTTTGCGGCGAAGCCCCGGAACACCGATCTTCGCGCACACCCTGCCTCGAACGAAGATAATCGCGGCGCCGGGGCCAACCGATGTCCAGCACTTGTCGCCGGCCGACAGCTCCTTGACTCCGCCTTGGCGGAAGACAGCCGCATGGGAACGTGAGTGGAATTCGGCCGCCCGCACGGCTTGCGCGGCGTGCGCGAACGCGCACAGGATGACGTGCAGCGCGGCGGCCTCCCCTTCGCGGCCCCATTCCATGCCGAAGCACTCCTTCTGCTTCACTTTCATCGGCGGGGTCCCGGCAAATGACCAGTAGCTCTTGCCCTCCTGCTTCACCACGAAGGGAGCGAGTTCTTTGACCGGAGGGACAGCCCCCTTGAGCTCGTCCACATCCATCTCGGTCTCGGTTTGGGCCCCGGCCTGCGCACACAGGGCCAGGGTCACAACCACGACACAACTGACCGCCGCCCACTTCGCTCGTGTACTCATCACACACCTCCTTTTGAACGCGGGAAGTTCTTCCATAGACAGTATACGCGCTCATGTCGCCGGAATGTGTAAAGGGTTCGTAACAACTGGGTAGGGCAGCGCCGCCGGTCTCGCGGCGGCGGCGAGGCTACTTGCACGATCGCCGCTTGGCGCGCTGGAAGACACTCTCTCGCGCTGCTGGCTGCTCGGCGGGCGCGGCGCCTCTTGCTCGGATATTCAGGACATCTCTGAAAGAGCGTGTCACGAGTAACCCCGGCGCTTCTCTACAGGTCTTGTTCCATTCTTTCTTCTCCTGCTCTCTTTTCTCTTCGTTGCTCTTGAATTTCGGGGATGCCATACCCAATCTGATTGTCTTGCACTTGGCGTCGGCCGCTGTTGCTGTGGGCGCGCTGATTGGGGGCGCACGTTGCCCGGTGACTGTAGCCGAGGTCCGTGACCTCGGCCGGCCGCGCCCATCCCCCTTCGCCTGGCTTCGGCGGGACAGGCGGGACGCGGCTACAGAAGACGGCTCGTTTCGTGTTCTTCGCCTGCTCTGAGCTTGTCGAAGGGGTGATCTTCGAGGTGGAGAAGGCGCTGTGGAAAGCGGGAACGCCGGCTCGCAGAGCCGGCCTACAGGCGATCGGCGTTCATCCGTGGCGAATTGTCCCGCTCTCTCTTCTCGCATTCTCCCTTTTCGCCGCTCCTCCCTTTTCCCCTTTTCCGCTTTCCCTTTTTCCCTTTTTCCCCTTCCCCTTTTCCCCGTTCTCCCACGTTACACCAGGGCCGGGGATTGCTCGCCCTTCTTCTCTTGCCGTAGAAAGGAGGTACGCGAGGCGGGCCTCTCGCCGGTGTTGGGGAAACCGGGGACAGATAACTTTCTTTCGCCGGACAACGGAC
>CAZDHT010000443.1:0-2314 GCA_964505325.1 uncultured Planctomycetota bacterium
GCCGATTCGCTCGGCCGGCCGCTGGGCACGGTCAAGTCGCAGATGCGGGTGGCGCTGCGGAAGATGCGCGCCGCGCTGCGCGATATCGCCGAGGCGTACGGCATCGCGCAAACGGATTCTGCATAGCGGAAGGAAATCCGATGTCCTGTGATGCGATTCGCGAGAAGCTCTACGAGTATCTCTTTGACCTGCTGGACGACGCGGAGCGCCGGCAAGTCGAGCAGCATCTCAAGGCGTGCAAGGCCTGCCGCGAGGCGCTCGACGCCGCGGCCCGCGAGCGCGATCTGTTGGAGCAGTGGGACGTGGGCGCGCCGCCGAAGGGCCTGGCGCGGGCGGCGGTCGCCCGGGCGCAAGCCGCGTCGAAGAGGAAGGAGGGGCGGAGGATGACTACATACCAGCCGGTGGAGCCCGAGTGGAAGTGGCTGGGGTCGCGACGGTTCTGGGGCGCGGTCGCGGCGGTGGCCGCGCTGCTGGTCGTTGTGGTTGGCGGGCAGTCGCTGTGGGTTTCGACCCGCCAGGCAGGTCCGCAGGAAGCATTCCTCTACGGGCAAGCCCTTCTCACGCCGGGCCAACCCGCCGTCTTCCGGGCTTTCGTGCGGAACGGCGAAACGGCCGAGCCGATACACGGGGCCGACGTCAGGCTGGCGCTCTATTCCAGCACCGGCGCGCGTGTGTGGAAGGCAGCGGCCGTCACGGACGATCACGGCTTCGCCCGGATCGAGCACGACGTACCCGCCGATTTGGCGGAGGGCGAGTACCAGCTCAAGCTCATCGCCGACTCGGACGCCGGGACGAGCGACGTCACCCGCCGCGTCGAAGCGAAGCGGTCGTTCCGCGTGCTGGTCACCACCGACAAGCCGCTCTACCAGCCCGGCCAGACCATCCACATCCGCACGCTCGCTTTGGCAACGGCGGACATGCGCCCGGTCGGCGGCCGCGACATCGTCATCGAGGTGCAAGATGCCAAGGGCAACAAGGTCTTCAAGAAGAGGGTGAAGACCTCCGACTATGGCATCAGCTCGGCCGACTTCGTGCTCGCCGACCAGGTGAACACCGGGGACTACCTGGTCGGAGCCACCGTCGGCGACACGACTTCGGAGCGCAGCGTCACCGTCAAGCGGTATCGCCTGCCGAAGTTCCGCATCGACCTGTCGACCGGCCGCGGGTACTACGCGCCGGGCGACGTGCTGACGGGCGACCTCGCTGCGACGTACACGTTCGGCAAGCCGGTCGCCGGCGGCAAGGTGCACGTGGTCGCATCGGAGTTCATCGAGAAGCTCCGCGAGTTCGCCACGTTCGACGGCGTAACGAACAGCGAGGGCCGCTGCCGCTTCACCATTCCGCTCAAGCAGCACTTCGTCGGCTCGGATCTGAAGAAGGGCGACGCGTTCGTCTCGCTCGAAGCCACGGTCACCGACCAGGCCAACCACACGCAGAAGAAGACGCTCGACCGCACGGTCACCACCCGCCCGATCCGCATCGAGCTGTTCCCCGAGAGCGGGCGCCTCGTGCAGGGCGTCGAGAACATCCTCTACGTCGTCACCGCCTACCCCGACGGCCGCCCGGCGAAGACGACGCTGACCCTCGGCGCCACCGGCAAGGTCGTCAAGACCTCCGAGGTCGGCATTGCCAAGGTGAAAATCACCCCGCAGCGCCAGAGCCTCCAGTTGACAGTGACGGCGGAGGACGACAAGGGCGTGCGCGCGCGGGTGACGAAGGCGCTCGAGGTCGGCGCGCGGAACGAGTCGCTCCTGCTCCGCACCGACCGCGCCGTCTACCAGGCCGGCAAGACGGCGAACATCACCGTGCTGTCGGCGGACCGCGTCGGCCGCGTGTTCCTCGACGTCGTCAAGGACCACCGCACGACGCTGATGAAGGCCGTCGAAGTGAAGGACGGCCGTGGGGCGCTGGTGCTCGATCTGCCGCCGGACCTGTTCGGCACGCTCGAGCTGCACGCCTACCGCATTATGGCCGACGGCAACATCGTCAGCGATACGAAGATCATTCAGGTGAACCGCGCCGACGACCTCAAGATCACGGCGAAGCTCGACAAGGAAACGTATCGCCCCGCCGAGAAGGCGCTGCTCAAGTTCATCGTGACCCGTTCGGACGGCGCGCCGGCGCAGGCCGCGCTGAGCCTGGCGGGGGTGGACGAGGCGGTCTTCGCCCTGCACGAGATGCGGCCCGGGCTGGAGCGGATCTACTTCGCGCTCCAGGAGGAGATCCTGAAGCCGCGTTACGAGATCCACGCGCACTTCCCCGCCACACCGAACGACGCCGCCGTGCCGGGGGTCGAGCAGACGCCGGAGCGCGA
>CAZDHT010000444.1:0-2288 GCA_964505325.1 uncultured Planctomycetota bacterium
GGGGCAGACATTCCTGTCTGCCCGTTGGCAGGCAAGAATGCCTGCCCCACCAGATACTGAGATCTCTCGCTGTAGGTTCTGAAACGGCCTCTAAGGAGTTCGCGTATGCGGAGTACCCTGTTCAGAATTGCTCTTGTCGCGTTGCTGTCATGTCCCGTGGGTGTGTTTGCGTCGGATTGGCCGCAGTTCCTCGGGCCAAACCGGAACGGCACGGCGCCGGGCGAGAAGCTGGCTCGGACTTGGCCGGCAGGCGGCCCCAAGGTCTTGTGGACCGCGAAGCTGGGTCCCGGCTATGGCGGCCCGTGCATCCAAGGCGGCAAGGTCTACATCCTGGACCGGGTCCGCAACGCTCAGGACGTCCTCCGCTGTCTCGACTTGGTCACCGGGAAGGAGGACTGGACCTTCGCTTACAACGCTCCGGGCGGGCTCGATCACAACGGCTCACGGAGCACGCCGGCAGTTGACGACAAGTACGTGTTTACCATCGGGCCGTTTGGGCATTTCCACTGTGTGGACAAGACGACGCACAAGCCGGTCTGGCGGAAGCATCTGCTCCAGGATTTCAACAGCCGGATGCACACCTGGGGTGTCGCCCAGTCGCCGCTTTTGTACAAGGACTGGGTGATCGTCGCCCCGCTCAGCAGGAGGGGAGCGGGCGTGATAGCGGTGGAGAAGTCCACGGGCAGAATCGTGTGGAAATCGCCCGCGATGGGCACGATGGCGTATATGTCGCCTCGCGTGACGACCATCGGCGGCGTAGAGCAGGTGCTGATGGCGAGCAAGTCGCACACGGGCGGCGTCGACATCCGGGACGGCAAGATCCTGTGGAGCTACGGCGGTTATCGCTGCAGCATCCCGATCACCAGCCCCACGCCCCTGGGCGACGGGCGTATCTTCATCACCGGCGGGTACAACGCCGGCAGTGTAATGATCAAGGTCCAGCGGGTTGGTGAGAAGTTCACCGTCAAAGAGCTTTTCCGCCTGAGGAAGCTCGGCGCGCAGATCCATCCGCCGGTGTTCCATCAGGACCACCTCTACGTGCAGTTCAACACGAAGTCAAAACACGACGGGCTGGCGTGCATCGACCTGGACGGCACGGTGAAGTGGAAGACCAACCGTTCGCCGAACTTCGACTGGGGCGGCATCGTCTTCGCCGATGGGGTCATTCTCATCATGGACGGCATGACAGGGGTGCTGCGGATGGTTCAGCCGGACCCCAAGGGGTACAAAGAGCTCGCCCAGGCCCGAATCCTGGGGGGCAGGCAGATTTGGGGGCCGATGGCGCTGGCCGACGGCAAGCTTGTCCTCCGCGATCAGCGCCAGGTCAAGTGCCTGGACGTCGGAGCGAAATAGACCGCGCAATTCCGTCCGCAGAAACTCCTACCGATACCGTAGCTTTTCTGGTAGAATGCCGGGGTTGGGACTTACGATGAGGAGATCGACTATGCGAAAGACCCTGTTCAAGATGGTGGTCTTGTCGGCGGTGCTCATCCCGGTGACTGCGTTTGCCGCGGACTGGCCGCGATTCCTCGGCCCGAACGGTGACGGCATCTCGCCGGAAACGGGCATCAACAAGGACTGGGCGAAGAAGCCGCCCAAGATGCTGTGGCAGGTGCGGATGAGCGACGGCGGCTACGCCGGACCGTCCGTTGCCGACGGCAGAATCTTCATCATCGACCACAAGGGCAGCAATGACATTGTGCGGGCGATCAACATCAAGACGGGCAAGGATGTCTGGACTTCTCCGTACCCGGATTCGCCCCGGGCGAACTGCGGATTTGCACGCGCGACCCCGACCGTCGCCGGCGGCGGGCTGTACACGCTGAGCCGCCTGGGCCTGCTGAACTGTTTCCTGCTCAAGAGCGGCACGAAGGTGTGGTCGCGCGACATCAAAAAGGAGTTCCGGGGCAAGCTTCCCAAATGGCAAATGGCGATGTCACCTTTCGCCGACGGCGACAAACTGATTCTCGTTCCCGGCGGGCCCAACGCCTGCGTCGTGGCCCTGAACAGGAAGACGGGCAAGACGATCTGGAAAGGCGGGGGCAGCGACACAGGGGGCTACGCCACCCCCGTCGCGGCCACCATCAACGGCAGAAAGCAGTACGTGGTGTTCACAGCCTCGCACCTCATCGGCGTGGATGCGACGAGGGGCGCTCTGCTGTGGAAGTTCCCCTGGAAGACAAGGTATGACGTCAACGCGGCGACGCCGATCGTGCTCGATGACACGGTCTTTATCACGAGCAACTACGGGCGCGGCTGCGCGCTGCTCAAGATCTCCGGCAAGCAGG
>CAZDHT010000445.1:0-2287 GCA_964505325.1 uncultured Planctomycetota bacterium
GCGAGCGAGACGTGCCGTTCCTCCGGAACGGCTCGAGTTTGCTCTGCAAACTCCCCCGGCAGCTTTGCTGCCGCCCTGTCCCTGCTTTTCGAAACGGATTTCTTGTCGGTACCCCACGTGGCTGAAGTGTTACGCAGGATCTGCAAAAAACGTAGAGAACAGCGCCGTTTTGCCGGAACGATCAGGCGGGCTGGCACAGTAGGGAGGCCACCTTTTGGGCCAATTCGGAGAGCGGGACCTGGAACTGCTCGCCTTCTTGCATCAGCTTCACAGCCGCCTGGCCTGTGGCGATCTCATCAGGCCCGAGTATTACCACGGCCTCGATGTTCCGCTGATTCGCGTACTTGAGTTGCTTCTTCAGCTTCGCCTCTTCGAGATAGAGCTCCGTTTGCAGGCCGGCGGCCCGCAGTTGAGACGTGGCGGCGAGTGCCTGCGGGAGGACCTCCTCGCCCATCCGCGCGACCAGAACGCGCGTGGGGCTTTTCGCGGTCTTGACCAGCCCGAGCTCGGTCATGCCGGAGAACAGCCGGTCCACGCCGACGGAAATACCAACCGCCGGCACGTCGCGCCCGAGGAAGGTCGAGATCAGGCCGTCGTACCTTCCCCCGCTCATGACGCTCCCGAATCCGGGAAGGTCGAGCAGGAAGGTCTCGAAGACCGTGCCGGTGTAATAGTCGAGCCCCCGGGCGATGCTGAAGTCCACCTTGACGCGCCCGGGCGGGATGCGCAGCCCGGCGGCGTAGCCGACCACCTCGCGGAGCTCGGAGAGCCCCTCCGCGCCCGACGTGGAGGAACCGATCAGCGACTCGGCGCCCGCCAGCATCTCTTCGTTGGTTCCCTGGATGCCGAGGAACCCGAAGAGGCGATCGATGACATCCGGTGTGAGCTGGTTATCCGCGGCCAGGAGCTCTCGAACGGTCTCCTCGCCCATCGCGGGGAGCTTGTCCATCGTTCGCAGCACGCTCGGCCCGATGTCAGGGCCGTACCGCTCGAAGATCATTTCTTCGAGTACGCCGGTCAGGATCTTGCGGTTGTTGATCTTGATGACGAAATTGGCCGCCCCCAGTGTGGACAGCACGTCGTTGTCCACGGCTACGCACTCGGCGTCGGCCAGGAGGCTGCCGCTGCCGACGATGTCGACGTCGCACTGGAAGAACTCTCGGTACCGGCCCTTGCCGGGCTTTTCCGCCCGCCAGACCGGCGCGATCTGGTACCGCTTGAACGGCATGGGGAGATTGCCGTACTGCGCGGCGACGCGCGCCAGTGGCACGGTCAGGTCGTACCGGAGGCACACGTCGCGGTCGCCCTGGTCGCGGAACCGGTAAAACAGGCGTTCGGCGTCCGCTCCGCATTTGCCGAGGAGGATCTCCGAGTATTCGAGCGCCGGCGTCTGGATAGGCGAGAAGCCGTACCGCTCGAACACCTCGGCGATGGCGTCCATCATTCGCTTCCTTGCGATCATCTGCTCCGGCAGGTAATCGCGGAAGCCTTTCAACAGTCTGGGCTGGATGGCGTTCATGGCAAGACATTCTAGAGCGGGATTTGCGACTTTGCAAGTGGAGTGCCGCCGAGCCATTTACGGTGTGGCCAAACGACGCTCCCAGGGTCTTCACGTCGCCGCTCGTTTGCCTGGGTGGCCCGGCCGGCGCGCGGCGCGGGGTGTCCCCCGAACTCAGGCCTTCTCCTGAATTCGTTCCATCAGGAGCTGTGCCCCGAGGTTGTCTTTGTTTTCCTGCAGGCTCTTTTCGCAGTACTTCCGGGCCTCGTCGAATCGCCCGGCGTCCAGGTAGCTGTTGGCCGCGTGCAGGTAGGCGTTATCAAGCCGGTCGTCGTACATGCCGAGCAGCACCATCCGCAGGCCGTCCTCCCCATACACCATGTCCACCAGTTGTTCGTTCTCGATGAGCATCCGGGTGACGAGGCCGTTGCTGGCGAACCGGTGGAGCATGTTGAGAAGGTGCTTGGTCGCGTCGTCGAAGAGTTGTTCGGCGGCCCGGATGTCGTCGTAGACGGCGCTCGACGCCCGCTCGATGATTCGCTTGCAGGCGCGGAAGAACAGCCGCTCGTACCCGGGCACCTGGATGCGCCGGTCGGCCAGGCCCGCCATGGCCTGGTACGAGGGGCCGTAGTGCTCCAGGATGTAGCAGTTTTCCTTGATCTTCATCGTTTCGTGGAAGATGGAGCCGATGAGGACATCAAGCAGGTCCTCTCCGAACAGCACCTCGCCGGCGGGGCGGCCGGCCTTGCGGAACAGCGCGTGGCATTCTTCTTTCAGACCGAAGAGGGT
>CAZDHT010000446.1:0-2281 GCA_964505325.1 uncultured Planctomycetota bacterium
CTCGCCAAGAACGACCTGAACATCTCCGCCCGCGGCGAGGCACAGCGGGCGCTCGCGAAGCTGGCCGGCAAGTAGCGGTGCCCCGAGACAGGAGGACCTGCATGCGACGTTGTGCCGCGCTGCTCGTCGCCGCCATCGTGACGTGCGCCTCTGCCCCCGCCGTCGCCGCGGAGGCCGCCCCCGCGGGAGTCGTTGTCTTGGACGCGGGCAGCTTGTGGCGGTGCCGGTTCGTCAAGGGGACCGAGCTGACCCGGCTGAAGTCCGGCGAGCTGGTGCACGCCATCGAATCGCCCGCGTGGCAGTGGGTCAAGGTCAAGGGCAAGCGCGTCCGCAAGATCCAGGTGGCGCCGAAACAGCGTCGGCGGCCGCTACCCCCGCCGGCAGGGTGGACCGGCGTCGACTTCGACGACGGCACCTGGGGGCTCTACCGCGGGCCGTTCAGCGGATCGGGCTCGCGGGCGCACCGCTCGACCAAGCTGTGCCCGCGCACCCGCCTGATCTTCCTGCGGGGGACGTTCCGCGTCGACGATCCCGCGGACGTCAAGCGGCTCAGCCTGTCCGCCTCGTTCGAAGGCGGGCTCGTCGCCTATCTGAACGGCGCTGAGGTCGCCCGCTCGCATCTGCCGGAGGGCGCGGTCGACGCGCAGACCGTCGCCGCCGACTACCCGCGCGATGTGTATGTGTGCCCCAAGGGCGCGGTGCTCACCTACCGCGACGAGGATCGGCTGCCCGATCGCTTCAAGCAGCGCGTGCGGGCGCTGCCGGCCGTCACGCTGCCGACGTCGGCGCTGCGGAAGGGCGTCAACGTCCTCGCCGTCTCGCTCCGCCACGCGCCGGGGGCGGAGGTGATGTACACCGGCCCGATGGGCGCGGGCGGGCAGAAGGGGATGCTGTGGCCGAGGGTGGGTCTCGAGGAGCTGAAGCTGGTCGCGGCGCCGGGTGCCGGCGTCGTGCCGAACACCGCCCGGGCGGCGCCGCCCAAAGGCCTGCGCGTGTGGAACCACCCGGTCGTGCGGACGCTTGCCGTGTCGCACTGCGCCGACCTGTTCGGGCGGTTGCGGCCGGTGCGGATTGTGGGCGTGAGGAACGGCGTCTTCTCCGGCCAGGTGGTGGTGAGCTGCGACCGGCCCATCAAAGGGATGCGGGCCGAGGCGACCGCCCTGACCCGTGCCGGCGGTGCGGTGATCCCATCCGCCGCGGTGGAGATCCGCTACGGCCTGCCCGACGGCACGAGGCGGAGCCCGTACGCCCCTCCCACGTTTGATACGCTGGCAAGCCAGCCCCCCGCCGAGGTGGCCGTGAGCAAGCCGACCGCGCGGGACGGCACCGTGACCGTGCACGGCGCCGTGCTGCCGATCTGGATCACCGTGCACGTGAAGGCAGACGCCGCGCCCGGCGACTACGAGGGCCGCGTGACTGTCCGCGCCGACGGACAGCCGCCCGTCCGCGTCCCCATCAAGCTGCACGTCGCCGAGTGGTCGCTCCCCGAGCCGAGGCGCTTCACCACGTTCATGGGCTTCGCCCAATCGCCGGACACCCTGGCCGCCAAGTACAAGGTCGCCATGTGGTCCGAACGCCACTGGAAGCTGATCGACCAGTCGTTCCGCTTGCTCGCCCAGATCGGCTGCAAGACGCTGTACATCCCGCTGGTGGCCAAGACGCACTTCGGCAACGCGCACAGCATGGTCCGGTGGATCAAGGGCCCGGGCGCGACGTACAAGCACGACTTCAGCATCGTCGAGAAGTACACCGCCACGGCAGCCGAACACCTGGGTCACATCCCCGTGGTCTGCGCTTATTGCTGGGAGCCGGAGAAGGTCGGCTCCCACTACGACCACAACACGTTCCACGGCGAACGGCAGATCCTCTTCTCCGTGCTCGATCCGAAGACCGGGCAGTTGAGCCTGGCCAAGGGGCCGAAGTGGGGCACGCCCGCCTGCCGCGCCTTCTGGAAGCCGGTGATGGCGGGGCTGAAGGCCGTGCTCAAGAAGCGCGGCCTGGAGCGTTCGATGATGCTCGGGCTGTGCAATGACTTCGAGCCGAGCAAGGGCGCGG
Organism: uncultured Planctomycetota bacterium; assembly: GCA_964505325.1. Taxonomy (GTDB): domain Bacteria; phylum Planctomycetota; class PUPC01; order PUPC01; family PUPC01; genus CAZDHT01. The sequence goes on from CAZDHT010000446.1 coordinate 2,056, forward strand.
CGGACGACTTGGCCGCGGCGGCGCCGGGCGTGCCCTGGGTGGTCCACTCGCACACCGGCGGATGGCTCGGTCGCGGGGTGCGGGGCCAGCGGGTGGCGTACCTGGCCAACGTGTGGGGGATGTCCGGCGTCAGCGATCCGGACGTGCCCTATGTGTGGAGCAAGCAGCGGCGGTTCTACGGCTGGAAGTATCCGGTACTGCTGACGCGGTTCGGGCGGAACGATTT
>CAZDHT010000447.1:0-2275 GCA_964505325.1 uncultured Planctomycetota bacterium
CCGAGAACCTTGCGCTGCGCCATCAACTGGCCGTGCTTCGGCGGAGCGTCCGGCGGCCCAGGCTCAGGAATCGGGACCGGGTCTTCTGGGCATGGCTGTCGCGGCTCTGGAAGGGCTGGCGTTTCGTGCGGGTCATTGTGCAGCCGGACACAGTGGTCCGGTGGCACCAGGCCGGCTTCCGCCTCTACTGGCGCAGGAAGTCGCGGGTTATCGGCAGGCCGAGGAAGGGCCTCATCATGCGAAACCTCATCCGCGAGATGTCGCGTGGCAACCCTACCTGGGGCGCCCCGCGCATCCGCTCCGAACTTCGCCTGCTCGGATACGAGGTAGCCAAGTCGACGGTCGCCGGTTACATGGTCAGAAGCAGGAAGCCACCCTCGCCGACTTGGCGCAGCTTCCTTGCCAACCACGCCCGGCAGATCGCCGCCATCGACTTCTTCACCGTGTACACGATCACGTTCCGCGTTCTCTACTGCTTCGTCGTCCTCGACCATCACCGCCGACGGATTCTTCACTTCAACGTTACGCGAAACCCGACAGCGGCGTGGACGACACAGCAAATCGTCGAGGCATTCCCGTATGACACCGCGCCGCGGTTCCTGCTCCGTGACAGAGACAGCGGCTATGGCAACGTGTTCCGGAGGCGAGTAAAAGGCATGGGCATCGAGGAAGTCATCACGGCCTGCCGCTCGCCCTGGCAGAATCCATTCTGCGAACGCGTGATCGGCTCGATCCGTCGCGACTGCCTCGACCACATGATGATCTTCAGCGCAGACAGCCTACGGCGGCTCATGGCCGAATACATCCGCTACTACAACGAATCCCGAACGCACATGTCACTGGAGGGAAACTCGCCGATCCCGCGCGAGGTCGAGCCGCCGTCGAAGGGCCGCGTGATCTCCGTTCCCTTCCTCGGCGGTCTGCATCATCGGTACACCCGAGCGGCGTGAACCGCCAGTGAGTCTTGTCGGTGTCATTAACCGACGCCCCCGTGCGCCCCCGCGTCGGTATTCCACTTGCTCGTGCCGCTACGCGCTGCTGAAGTCTTGGAACGGAAGAGGCCGGCAGGCGGCGGTGAGCACCATGCTCGCACATACCCGCGCCGGTTCTCACGTGGGACCGAGTTCTCGGGAGGGACAGCAGTACTTCAGCGTCAAAGGAACCGCGCCCGCGTTGGGACTTGAACGCTTCGATACCGGCCAGTACAATCAGGCGACCCATTGGAAAGGAGATGATGATGGATGCTGAATTTCCACGGGCGCCGGACGTGGCGAAACGTGAGACGGACGACGACGGGTCCTCGGCGGGGTGGGGCGGGCATTTCCTCCCGGCCGAGGAGTACGTGATCGACTGCCACATGCACGTCTCGGAAAAGGAACCGTGGCTGGTCCACCGGGCGCTGGACACGCTGTTCGCGACGCTCGACGCCTACCGGCTGGACCAGATCCTGGTGATGGACGGCGGACCGGGCTCGACGTCGGTGTACTCGAAGGTGGCGAAGGCCGACCGCCGCTTCTCGTTCCTCATCTGGATGAAGCCGGACCGGCCGGACCTCGATTTCCTGCGCCGCGCGCACAAGGCCGGGGCGAAGGGGATCAAGCTGCACAACTTCCAGATCTACGGCGGACGGTTCGACTGGAAAGTCTGGGAGTCGCCCGAGTGGGCGGCGGTGTTCGCCGAGGCCGAGAAGCTGAAGATGCCGATTCTGTGGCACGTCACGCAGGAGGCGACCGGCGCCCCGTACATGGGCGAGGGCTCGCACGGGCCGTTCAAGGGCGAGCGCGAGCCGGGCCGGCCGCTCACCAACGCCGACCTGCTCGAACAGCTCCTCGGGATCGTCGACCGCCACCAGGGCATCACCTTCGTCGGCGCGCACATGCTCTACGTCGGCAACAGGAAGCTCGACGAGCTGTTCGCCGCGCACGAGAACCTGGCGGTCGACACCAGTTGCGGCGGGTTCCTGCGGTTCGGCGACCAGATGCTGGACGAGGACGTGCGGGCCGGGCGCGAGTTTTTCATCAAGTGGCCCGACCGGCTCCTGTTCGGCACCGACAACCGGCTGAGCGCAGCGCACTGCAACGAGCAGACCTTCGAGGCATTCCGCTGCCACCTGCGCTACATCCGCGCCCTGCGCCTGCCCGACGACGTGCTGCAGAAGGTGATGTGGCAGAACGCGAAGCGCATCTTCAACATGAACGACGGCGACGGCACAATGAAAGCCACCACGCGGCCATAGGCCGCGTATGGTCCGACAACTCAGTGCGCCGTGAAAAGG
>CAZDHT010000448.1:0-2197 GCA_964505325.1 uncultured Planctomycetota bacterium
CGGATCATCGCCCCGACCGAAACCGGCCCGCAGCCCTACAACCCCGGCGGCGAAATGGCTGTGTGGACGTCAGCCGACCAGGGCGCCACGTGGACGATGCTGCGCCAGATCACGTCCGGCAGCGAGTTCAACCACACCTACGCCCGCCGGCCCGTCGACGCCCATCCCGACTTCTACGCCTTGTGGGCCGACGGCCACGGACTCGAGCCGTCCGACTCCCGCCTGTACTTCTGCAACCAGGACGGCACCCAGGTCCGCCGCCTGCCGTTCAAGATGACCGCCGACCACGCGACGCTTGAATGCCTCTGATCAAGCTCCGGCGTCGATTGATGGGCCGCCGCAGGCGACCCTTGCGGTGCAGGAGCCAGGTAGTCGGCGTGCGCAACCTTCACGGTGCGTTTTTTCCTTGACGGCTGAGGAGTGTGCCGGTAGCATTTCGTTCCCTTTAGCAACATGTCTGGGAATCGCTCTGTCTTCTGGAGGAATCCGTTATGCTTAGTGACCTGGATATCGCCCAAGCCGCGGAACTGAAGCCCATCGAGGGGATTGCCGCCAAGCTGGGCGTTGAGCGCGCCGATCTAGAGCTGTACGGCGACTACAAAGCCAAGGTCAAGCTCGACGTTCTCGAAAAGAACAAAGACAAGCCGAACGGAAAGTACATCGACGTGACGGCCATCACCCCCACGCCCCTGGGCGAGGGTAAGACGGTCACGACGATCGGCCTGTCGCAGGGGCTGCAATACATCGGCAAGAACGTCTGCACCTGCATCCGCCAGCCATCGCAGGGCCCGACGTTCGGCATCAAGGGCGGCGCCGCCGGCGGCGGATACGCCCAGGTCATCTCGATGGAAGACTTCAACCTCCACCTGACGGGCGATATCCACGCCGTCGGCGCGGCCCACAACCTGCTCGCCGCGGCGATCGACGCCCGCATCATGCACGAGGACCGGCTCAGCGACAAGGCGCTCGCCAAGCGCGGCCTGAAGCGGCTCGACATCGATCCGTACAGCATCACGTGGAACCGCGTCATCGACGTGAACGACCGAGCGATCCGCAACGTGCTCGTCGGCCTGGGCACCAACCAGGACGGCCGGCCGCGGCAGACCGGGTTCGACATCACCGTCGCCAGCGAGGTGATGGCCATCCTCGCCCTCTCCAGCGACCTCAAGGACCTGCGCGAACGCATCGGCCGGATCATCATTGGAACGAGCAAGAAGAAAAAGCCTGTCACCGCAGAAGACCTTGGCGTCGCCGGCGCAATGGCGGTGCTGATGAAGGATGCGGTCAAGCCCAACCTGATGCAGACGCTCGAGCACTCGCCCGCGTTCGTGCACGCCGGCCCCTTCGCGAACATCGCCCAGGGCAACAGCTCGATCATCGCCGACAAGATCGCGCTGAAGCTCGCCGACTATGTCGTCACCGAGAGCGGGTTCGGCGCCGACTGCGGCATGGAGAAGTTCTTCAACATCAAGTGCCGCCTGTCGGGCTTGGTGCCGAACTGCGTCGTCATCGTCGCAACGGTCCGCGCCCTCAAGATGCACGGCGGTGGCCCGAAGGTCGTGCCGGGCAAGCCGCTCGACTCCGCGTACACCGAGGAGAACCTGGAGCTGCTCAAGAAGGGCGTGGGGAACCTCAAGAAGCACGTCGAGAACGCGAAGAAGTTCGGCGTCAACGTGGTGGTCGCGGCGAACAAGTTCACCGCCGACACCGAGGCCGAGATCGAGATGGTCAAGGAGGCCGCGGTCGAGGCCGGCGCCGAGGGAGCCTATCTCTCCGACGTGTGGGCGAAGGGCGGAGAAGGCGGGGCCGAGCTGGCCGAGGCTGTCGTTGCCGCGTGCGAGAAGCCGTCCGACTTCAAGCTCCTCTACCCGGACGACGCGTCGATCAAGGAGAAGATCGAGACGATCGCGACCGAGATCTACGGCGCCGCGAGCGTGGACTACGCGCCCGCCGCCGAGGCCAAGATCAAGCTCTACACCGGCATGGGCCTGAGCCACCTGCCGCTGTGCATGGCCAAGACGCACCTCTCGCTCTCACACGACCCGACGCTGAAGGGCGTCCCCACCGGCTGGACGCTGCCCATCCGTGACGTCCGCGCCGCCGCCGGCGCCGGGTTCCTCTATCCGCTCTGCGGCGAGATGCGCACCATGCCCGGCCTGCCCGTGACCCCGGCATTCATGAACGTCGACCTCACCGA
>CAZDHT010000449.1:0-2197 GCA_964505325.1 uncultured Planctomycetota bacterium
CATCAGTCGGTCACCTCGGATACGGCATTCTTCAGGACCTCGGTCGCGACCCGGTTGTGCTCGGCCGCGAGGGCTGTGATGTGCTCGTGGCAGGCCGCGCCCAGGTCGTCGCGGAGTCCAGGATCATCGAGGAGCGGCAGGAGTTTCGCCCGGATCGCCGCCGGACTGTGCTCGTCGTCGACGGTCAGTTGACCATCGGCCGGGCGGCACGGGACGTGCCGGGACACCAGCACCGGGACGGCCAGCAACATGTGCTCGGCGACCACGTAGTTGAAACTCTCTGCGAGCGAGACCTGCAATCCGGCCGTCATGCCGGCGATGACCTGCAGGTAGTCCGCCGGGCGCGGCAGATTGTGCTTCGCGGCCTTGACGCCGAGCGCCTTGGCGATCGGACCGACCGCCTTCGCGTTCATCGCGTTCACGTGCAGCACGGCGTCGGCATCCGCCAGCGCGGCGACCTGTGCGAACAGGTTCTTGCGTGGCGTACCGGAACAGAACAGGTCGATGTGCCGGCCCGGTCGGCGGGCGGGGACGATCTTCTCGGCCAGTGCGGTGTCCAGTGTGTTGGGCAACCATTCGACGCCTCCGGCCATCCGCCCGACGACCGCGGCGGTCTCCTCGCAACTGACGAACAGCCGTGCGATGTGACCGGCCCGCAGCAGGTCGAGGGCCTTCGCCAGGTAGGGCCACTCCCGGCCCTGCTCGATCTGGTTCCAGGACGAATGCCAGCTCAGTGCGAACGTGACGTCCGGGCGCCGGTGCTTCCGGATGTAGGCCGGATAATCGCGCCGCCACGCGCCGAGGATGCACAGGCCCGGCGGGGGCGGGACCTTGCGGTCGAAGCGCTCCAGCTTGACGAACGGTACGACCGCCTCCAGATGCCGGAACGCCCCGGCCACGCCGGGGAAGTCGCCCGTCATCAGCGTCACCGGCCAGAACGTGGGCGGCGTCAGTGTGTCATCTTCCGTGCGCTGGACGGCGGCCGGGCGGCCGTTCAGGCATTCGAGCACCTCGTCCGCGCACGGCCGGAACCGTTGCGAGTGTTCCTTCGCCTTCCGCGTGTACTCGTCGTAGTCCTGCTCGATCTCCTCGATAGCCTCGGCCCAGGCGTCGAAGTTCTCGAACTCCTCGACCGCGATCCCGCCGGGGCCGACCGCCTCCGGCAGGCCGCCCTGGCGGCTGACCACGGACGGCACGCCGAACGAGCCCGCCTCGGCGACCACGCGCCCGAACGTCTCGCAGTTCACCGACGGCGCCAGCAGGATGCGCGTGGCCCGGTAGACATCGGTCATGTCCACACACTCGGGCCGCTGCTCCAGGTTGGGTGCTGGCTTGAGCGGCGGGCCGCCCACCGCGAGGAATCTTTTCGCCGGCATCCGCTCGACCAGCGCCTCGAACACGGCCCGCCCCTTGCCCACCGACGGGCGCGAGATGGTCAGATACCGGTGGTCGGCGTCCGGCGACCGCGGCTCGGCGATCGGCGGGTACGCCACGCGGGCGTCGGCCCGCCCGAACACGCGCCGGATCACCGCGCTGGTGTACTCCGAGCTGGTGAACACGGCGTCTGCGTCGCGGAACATCCGGCGCTGAATCGTCACGGTGCGGGTGTTGCCCGGTTTCCTGAAGCACTTGAGCGAGCAGGTCAACGGCTCGGCGCGTTCTCCGGTCTCGGAGCAGACGTGCAGGCCGTTTTTCACGCAGCGGCACACGTGCTCGGCCAGGCTGCGGACGAACACCGCGACGCGCACGTGCAGGCGTCGGCACTCCTCGACCACGACCGGCGCCACGCGCAGTTGCGTGAACACCCAGTCCGCACCGGCGATCCGGCGCCGGAGGCGCTGGCGCCCGTCGCCCTTCGTCCACAGGTGCGACTCGACGTCATGCCCCGCCAACGTGAGCTCTTGCTCCAGCAGGTGCATCGAGATCTCCGCGCCGCGGCAGACCTTCGGATACTGATGGTCGCTGATGAACACGATGCGCATCGCCCGAAAACACCTCTCTATCTGATCGCCCGGAACGTGAGCGTCACCACACTCGTGAACTGGCGGAACTGCTCCATGTGCTCCTGCGAGTAGACCGGCTCGTTCGTCGCACGGACGCAGACCGCGTTCTGATCCTGGAGCCGCCGCAGCCGGAAGAAGTCGATGATCTCCTCGACAAGCGTCATCAATGGGTCCAGCTCCGCCGGCTCGTCCTT
>CAZDHT010000450.1:0-2193 GCA_964505325.1 uncultured Planctomycetota bacterium
AAGAGGTAGGGCTTGCCGTTCCCGTCGAGATCGACCGGCCCCGAGAACGTGACTTTGCCTCGGACGGTCCCGACCTTGCTGATACTGCTCCACGAGGCGCGTACCTTGCAGGGGACATCGGCTCCGTCGTCGGAGAGAATGTAATCGACGGCTCGCAGCAGCATGTCCGTGCCGCCCGCCCAGCAGCGCTCCATGTCCTTGTCGATCTTGTCCAGTTCCCAGAGGTCACCTTTCCCCCCGCGGAGGTCAATCCATCTGCCCCGGACGTGCAGGAAGCCCTTGCTTTCACCTTCGTGCTCCGCATCCGATTCCACATACCTGCCGACGAAGAGCACCCCTGGTTCCTTCCCGGAAGCGGCGATGTGCCTGGCCATGCGCTTCGCCTCGGTCTCGTTCATCGCCTTGCTCAGGTCGAGCGCTATCGTCTTCCGCTCCATCTTACCCTGAAGAACCTTCTTGACGGTGCAGACGCAATGGTTGTTCTTGATCGGGCCAAATTCGATCTTCAGCATCAGCTCCGACTGCTGCACCAGGTCGATTGGGGTAAACTTGGGATTGATCAAGGGGTAAGCGGCCGGGCCGAGAGCAAGCACGAGGAAGAGGGCAACGCCAACACGCGTACTCCGTGTCCTCACGTAGGTGCTCCTTCACGGTGCGCGGCGGTCTGCCCGCCGTTCCGCGCCTCGCGCATCTACTTCCCGGCCTTGCTGACCGTCACCTCCACCGTCTCGCCCGCAGCCAGGCGCACGTCCTTCAACAGCAGCGAGCCGGCGGCAGAGGCCTTCACGGTGCGCGTTTTCCCACCGGCAACGACCATGCAGGCCGCTCCCGGCTCGATGTCTCCCACGACAATCCGCGTCGTCTCGGCCGCAACCTGGACCTTCACCGAGCCGAAAGGCTTGTGGTCCCGACCGAACATCACGACGTTCGGCCCGGCCTGGGCGGCGATCCCGCCGGCGCACTTCAGGAGGCGGATCGTGTGGGGGCGCTCGACGTTCGAGTCCGTCGGCTGGATCACGTGCAGGAATGTGCGCGTCCTCGACGTGCCCTTCGGCCAGACAATCAGGCGCCAGAACCCCCCGAAGGCGAGCTTGTCGTTGACGGTGGGGTTCTTGACGCCGATATCCCGCCAGAGGGCGGTGCCGGCGGACTTGGCGCCGCGCCGGTCGACGAGGTTGTCCATCGCGTGACCGGGGCCGCCGATCTTGGTGACCTTGACCGATTCCGGCCAGACCACCTTCAGAAACGCCCGGGCATGGGCCTTCCGCGGGCCCGGGAAGCGCTCGTAGGTCCTGTCGTTGGTGACGGTGATGCAGGAGACGTTGGCGATGTGCCATTGGCCGGGGATCTTGGCCGCCGGCTTGCCCCAACTGGCCCCGGAGAGGGGCACGGCCTTGCCTTCCTTGCCCCAGTCGGGGCCTGCCTTCGGCTCGGTCGCGGACTGGAACAGGTTGGTGAAGTAGCGGTCCGTCCGGTCGCGAAGGACGACGAACTCGGGTTGGCCCTTGGTCTTGGCCCGCAGGTAGACCAGCGTCCGCAGGAGGTACCGGCGGTAGATGTCGGTCTCCATCGTGCTGTGCATGAAGTCGAATTCGCCCGGGACCGACTCGAGGGCGAACCCCTCGCGGCGAGTGGCCGAGCCACGGACCTTGGGCCGAGCCGGAGCGCCCGCCCTCGGCACGGCGAAAACCGGCTTCAGCACGGACGGGTCCCAGAAGGAACCGTCCGTGTTGTAGTAGCCGACGATGTTGTTGTCCGGCGTGGCGGATGGGGTGTATTCGTAGGCGCCGGCGATCTGCCCGCGGTACGGGAACAAGGCCGCCCCGTTCTTCCACAGGCAGAAGGTGTTGGCCGCTTCGGCAGCGTAGGCCGTGAAGCCGTTGTCGGCGAAACCCACCAGCGTCGCGTCGGGGTCTGACCAGCTCGATCGCATGTGCACGATGCCCATGCCGGGCACCTGCATCGTCAGGGGCAGCTTCAGCTCGGCGGGGGCCTTGGGCTTGACGCTCGGATCGCCCATCAGCAGACCGAAGACGAGCTTGCCGTCGTCAGGCAGGTTCTCGATGCCCCCGATGGGGTCCTGCTCCAGCAGCCACTGGGCCAGGCTGGCCCCCGCGGGGTCGGGCTGGGCGAGGTAGCCCGTGGCCGCGGCGAGCATCTTCTTGACGCCGGGGGCGTCGCTGCCCTTGCCGG
>CAZDHT010000451.1:0-2177 GCA_964505325.1 uncultured Planctomycetota bacterium
TATTGCTGGGACGGGGTGGAATGACTCTCAGCGCGCCTCGCGCTTGGCCGCAGAGAACACCCACAGCTTGTTGCCCACGAAGTTGCATAGAGTGCCGGCGGCGATGCCGGACAACTGACCGAGCTTCGGGTTAAGGGCGAACCACTCCACCAATGCCCGGAGGATCGCCAGGTTCACCCCCAGCGCCAGCACGGCGACCGTTACGAACTGAGCGTATTGGACGGCGACCCCGGGACGACCGCTCCACTTGAACGTCCACCGCCGGTTCCAGTAGTAGTTCGACGTGACGGCGCAGACGAACGCGATTACGGACGCGAGCATGTAGTGGACGTTGAACACATCCGTCACGAGGCTGAACACGGCCATGTTCAGCACCGTGCCCGCGCCCCCGACGACGAGGAACCGGATGAACTGGCCGCCCAGCTTGCCCGCGGATTCCGGCCGCGTGCTCAACGTCGATCTCCCGAACCAACTGCCGTTTTCGCGCCCGTGTCTCGAAGCAGAGCAAGCGGCGAGCGCCGGACCGCTGATCGCTCACAGGGCCCTGTCGGGACAGCTTGCGGACGCCCGAGGGCTGACGAAAAGCGCGTGCGGCGATCAAGGCGTGTTGAGACAACGCCCCCTTACTCCGCGCGCCGCTAGCCTGCCGAACTGCGACGCCGCTCCACCCCTCACCTGTCCGCATCGAGTTCAGTGTATTATGCTCTGTCGGGTTTTGCAACAGCTTCTACAAGAAAATCGCTAACCGTCCGAACCGGCGTCAGCACACAATAGCTCGTCGAAGCCATCGGCCTGCCGCAGGCAAAACTCTGCGCGTATTGCTGGGACGGCACGGAGATATAGCCGGTCGGTCCCGCCTCGGACACATGCGGGCGGGCGCCGGGCTGGGGTCTGCCGGAAACAGCGGAACCTGGGGAGCTCTGCCAACTCCGTCACTCGCGGCGGGCGTTCCTTTCGTTCTTCTCGCGTGGAGCCGCTTCCGGAGGACCTTCCGGTCCGGCAGCCTGCTGACGTGACTTGCCTGGATCATACAACCACACTTCGATGTCCCTCGTGAGATAGTCGTACCTCTTCGCCCGCCATCGCTTCAGCAACCGGGCGTTGCTGCAGAGCCAAACATCCAGCTGGTCAGGCAACCCTACGCGCGGATACGACAGAACGAACCACGTGCGGCAGTCAGCGTTCTGGATTCTCCGCAATTCCTCTCGCCATTTGGTGGTCCGCGAGTACATCTGGCCTACCCGGTAGGTGCGACGGCCGAGCAGCCTGTCCGCACCGCGCAAATAGGCAACAATCCTGTCGTCCGGGCGCGCCAACGACTTCACGAGACTGGCCACGACACGCGGACCATCCTTTCCCTTCTCCGTGAAGTGTGACAGCGTAGTCGGAAGCAGGGAAAGGGCGACGACCGCTGCACACGCGGCGACATAGCGGGCCTTCGGCGCCCCCAGCTTGAGATCCGTGTACGGAACAACACAGAACGCAGCGGCAAGGAAGAAGATCGCTGGGGTAACCGCGAACAGGTAGTCCGGCCGCACATCGACCAGAGGCGAGACGAGGATCAGGATGAGCATGCTGGGAGCAGGCAAGCACACCAGGAAGACTGCAAGGCGCGGCCGTTTGAGGGCGCACACGACGGCGCCTGCCACGGCGGCGAGGCTGACAGTCAGCCCCATGGCCCTTACGATTCCGAGCACGGTGTGAATGGGGGTGTAGTTCCACTGCAGCCCCTTTCCAGACCAGACACCCGCCACGCAAACCGCCAACACAAGGCCCGGCAAGACAATCACGCCCAGAGGTAACAGGTACCATGTGGCCGCTCTCCGCAACCCATGCGGTGGTCGCAGGCGTGGAACCAACCCAAGGACACACAAGTAACACACTGAGCCGAGAACCACCCCGGCTCCGCTGGCGTGAAACGTGGCACTCAGCACGCCTAAGACGCACGCCGCGAGCGCGCGCCACGGCCTCTGTTCCCACACGGCGCTGTACAGCAGCAAAGCGGCCAGACCGCTGAGCAAGAACACAGCAGAATAGAAACGGGCCTGCTTCGAGTGGCGAATGTGCCATTCCGATAGGGCAATGATCACGAGTGCGATGGAAGTGAGCCGGCGGCCCATGAGCCGCCTTCCGAAAAGCCAGAAGAGCGGGAAACTCACGACGCCGAACACGAACGC
>CAZDHT010000452.1:0-2166 GCA_964505325.1 uncultured Planctomycetota bacterium
TGAGCCTGGAGACGTGCTTCATCGGCGGCAACGTGGCCGAGAACGCCGGCGGCGGAAAGGCCGTAAAGTACGGCGTAACCGGCCGTTACATACTCGGCCTCGAAGTCGTCCTCCCGACCGGCGAGGTCATCATCCTCGGCGGCAAGCGCGTCAAAGACGTGACCGGCTACGACCTGATCCACCTGCTCGTCGGCTCCGAAGGAACGCTGGGCATCTTTACCAAGATCATCATCAAGCTCCTCCCGATGCCCAAGGCGAGCGTGAGCCTGCTCGTCCTCTTCCCAACCGTGCAGGACGCCATCGACACCGTGCCCGCAGTGATGACCGAGACCGGCATCATCCCCACCGCCGTCGAGTTCATGGACCAGCTCTCCTTTACGACCGCGTGCGAGTACCTGAACGAGAGCCTGTCGTATGCGGACGCCGGCGCGATGCTGCTCGTCGAGGTCGACGGAAGCGATGCGGGCCAGGTCGAGCGCGACTACGATGCGGTCGGCCAGCTATGCCTGGACCGCGGCGCGATCGAGGTCTACGTCGCCGACAACCACACGACCCGCGAGCGAATCTGGAACATCCGCCGCAACGTGCCCGAGGCGTTCAAAGTGGTCAGTCCCTTCCAGACGCTTGAGGACATTGTTGTCCCGACCGCCGCCATCCCGGCGCTGATGCCGGAGCTCGCGAAGATCAGCAAACAGCACGGCGTCACCATCCCGTCCTACGGACACGCCGGCGACGGCAACCTGCACGCGACCGTGGTCAAAGACCCTGCGATGTCCGAGGACGAATGGGAGAGGGTGCTCCCGGCGGTGCTGACCCAGCTCTACAAAGTCGTCGCCGCGCTCGGCGGCACCATCAGCGGCGAACACGGCATCGGCTCGAAACGCCGCGAATTCCTCCACCTCGTCCTCGACGAAACCACCCTCGGACTGATGAGGCGCATCAAGCAGGCCTTCGACCCGCAGGGCATCCTCAACCCCGGCAAGATCATCTGACCGGCGATTGCTCCACGACCACGTACGGGCCTTCGGGAAGGACCGCGATGCGGGAGGGTGCGATGCCCCTGGCCAGCACGTCGAACGCGCGCTGAAAAGCGCGCGCCGCGGACCTGCCGGCCGAATCGCACGGCGTCACACTCAGGCGCTCCTGGTCCGCCCGCGGCATTCCCGTCGTGAAGAAATGCAGCCGCCCGATGCCTATCCGGTCGAGCACCTTGACCTGCATCTGAAGCTCCCACTGATCTTTCCGCACGCGGCGTGTTCGTCGGATGTCGCGAATGAATCGGTTCGGCTTTCCGGCGTACTCGAACATCAGGGCGCGGTATTCCCGGCTGCCGATGCCCTCCGCGCAGCCGCCTGCCAGGAGCAGGTGCGACCGCTTGTGCAGCAGCGGCAGCGGGGCCACCATCCCTTTGACCGCCTGGTAGAACGTGCCGTCGAGCGGCGCGCCGCCCGCCGACGTCACCACGAGGTCGAACTTGCGTCTCACCCGGATCGAGGCGCGCCCCCGCAGCTCGGCCACGCCCGCCTGCCACGCCTCGTCCAGGTCGCCGGCGAACACACCCGCCACGCGGCGGTCGGGTGTGATTGTCACGTTGAGCACGAAGTCCGCCCCCACCGCCCGGGCCGAGCCGAGCGACTCCTCGTGAACGGGGTTCCCTTTGACCACGCCGTTCGCGGCACGCGGATGATCGAGCAGGCGGAACCCGTGAAACTGCTGGACGGCTTCGAGATCGACCAGCCCCGGCACGATGGCCTTCCGGCCGCCGGAATAGCCCGCCATGAAGTGCGGCTCGATCAGGCCGGTGAGGATCCGCAGGTCCGCGCGCAGGTAGTGGCGGTTCACGCGCAGCCGGGCGCCGGACGGCGAACGCTTGCCCGTGTCGGCCACCGACCGCGGATTGGCGGCGGTGTGATTGACGATGCGGTAGCGGTCAATAATGCGCTTGCCGTAGTGGGCGATCTGCTCGGCCCGCGTCATCGGCCGGTGCAAGCCCGTGGCGATGAGCAGCAGGATGCGGCGGCGCGTGATGCCCGCCGCCTCGAGCGCCGAAAGCAGCGGCGGAAGCACAGCCCGGTATGGGACGGGCCGCGTGCCGTCTGACAGAACGACCACCGCGGATCGGGCGGCCTTGCGCCGCACAACTTCATCGAATGGCGGCGTGCCGAC
>CAZDHT010000453.1:0-2158 GCA_964505325.1 uncultured Planctomycetota bacterium
TGCAGTCCTCGTGCTTTCGTCTCTTTGCATCGCCCAACTGGTCGGCCCGGTTGTCGCGCCCCCAGCTCCACACCTCGCCGTTCTCGGCCAAGGCGAGGCAATGCGTGGCTCCGCTGGCGATGGCGATGATCTTCGGGAGGCCGGGGACTTTGCCCGGCGCGTAGCGGTCCTGCATCTCTGTCGTGTATGGATTGACGCGATGGCCGAACTCCCAGACGGCCCCGTCCTTGTCAAGTGCGATCGGTACGGTGCTGACGTCGACGGCCACGATGTTGCGCAGGCCGTGGGTCTTCACCGGCTTCACCCGGGCCCGGCCGCCCCACGCCCAGACCTCGCCGCCCTCATCTGCGGCCACGGCGTACGGAGCGCCTGTACGTATGGATATGGCGGTGATCTTCTTGGTGAGGCCCTGGACCTGGACGGGTGACTTGCGGCGGACGCGCGTCCCGTCGCCCAGGTTGTAGGATGCGTTGTGGCCCCAGGCCCAGACGGTGCCGTCGGATTTGAGGGCCATGCTCACGTTGATGGCGGCGTCGATCGCCACTATGCCGGTCAGGCCGGGGACCTGGTTCGGCGCGTACTTCGGGAGCGGCTTCATATCTCCGATGCCGAGTGCGCCGCTCGAGTTGCTGGACTTGCCCCAGGTCCAGACGGTCCCGTCGCCCTTGAGGGCGACGTAGTGGTCAAGCCCGTGGGCGACGGCGACGGCGCCGTAGAAGTCGGGCACCTGGACGGCGCGGCAGCGGAGCCCGGCGTCTTCTCGCCTTAGGGGGTAAGGTCCCCGGTGGCCGGCGCCGCCGCAGCCCCATACCCACACGCTGCCGCCGGCCCCGACGGCGATGGTGCCATTCTTAGCGGCGTCGATCAGGCGCATGGACGGGCCGCCGCCCTGCGAGTCGTCCTGCCAGTAGTCGCCCTCCGCCGCCTGGAATGTGCACGTCATGCTGTCGTGGAGCTTGACGACCAGGCGGTCCCACTTGCTGCGGTCGGGCAGGCGGATGCGCCCGGTGAGCTGGTCGTCCGACCACCTGCCTTCGAGAGGCATGTCCTGGGTGAACATTAGCTTCAGGGCGCCTCCGCCCTTGCTGTAGGCGATGTTGTAGTAGAGGAACGGCCGGTCCTCCTCGTCTTTTTCCTTCACTTTGAGTTCGGCGAAGGGGACGGTCGTGCAGCCGGGCAGTGCTCGGAGCTTGACGAACTCCGGCGCGTTTTGCGGGCGGAGGGTGTGGCGGATGTCGCGGTTGTGCAGGATGGCCTTCAGGCCGTGGACCAACTCCTTGTCGTTGCCGTACTCCTTGAGCCAGAACGTCCAGAAGCTGTCACGGTGGATCGCCGCCTCGTCCTCGTCGTTGAGCGCCTCGGGCTGCTTCTTGACCATCTTCCAGATGCGGTCGAGGTTGGGGTCGTGGAGCCTCTCGTACCACCGCAGTTCGCCGGGCCAGCCGGCGGGCTTCTTGTCCTGCTCGGCCTTGGGCATGTACTCCCAGCCGGTGCCGTCGTAGATGTCCCACAGGACCGCGGCGACCTCGATTTCGTTCCAGTCGCGGCGGCCTGTGATGCTGTCGCGCCAGGTGACGAAGCCCGGCACGTCGTCGCAGGGCGGGGTGGGCATGCCGGGCGGGGTCGGATACCACGCGTGCTCGATGTTCCGCGCGGTGACGCCCTTGGCGGCGCTGACCGGCATGCCGGTCATTGTCGGGATCCTCAACACGGAGGCGGGGAGGAATTGGGCCCATCCCTCGCGCCAGCCCATCTCGCCGCTGCCGCAACTGGTTGGGTCGTGTACGCTGCTCATCCACGGATGCGTCTTGGGCATCGTCCAGTAGACGTCGTGCATGAGCTTGTGGCTGAACTCGTGCAGCACGGTGTAGCGCAGCTCGCGCCATTCGCGCCATGTGCCCGTGGGCAACTTCTCGTCATCGAACAGCTTCCGGTACGACATGTCGATCCACCCCGTGCCCTCGGAGATTCCGTGTATGCGGGGGATGCTGGCCGTATCGCGGTACGCGGCCTTGGCCTCCGGGTAGAAGATGCTCGTGCTTCGCGTCAGTTCCGTCTTGTCGGCAGCCCTGTCGCGGAGGAACTGGTATTCCTCGCGGCAGACCTGGCACATGAAGATGCCGGCGACGGTCCGGCGGCCGTCGTCATTGTAGTCCCA
>CAZDHT010000454.1:0-2138 GCA_964505325.1 uncultured Planctomycetota bacterium
TACGTTCCGAATCGTGCGGGCCGGCAGGCCGTGCCGGTTCGACGTCGGCGATCCGCTGTTCCTCTACTGGAAGCAGCGGACGCGCGACTGCACCAAGCTGGCCGAGGCGCGGTGCGTCGACCTCGTGCCGTTCCTGCCGAAGCCGCCGGCCCGCTGCTCACCGGACGGCTTCCTGATCGAGCCGTCGCGGCGGCTCGGGATCGACCTCGACGCCCTGGCCCGCGACGACGGATTTGAGGCGTGGCCCGCGCTGCGGGCCGAGCTGTGGCGCATGTACGGCAAGCTGTTCGTCAACGGCGGCGTGTCCGCCGTCGTATCCGTCCGCTGGGGCGCGGTCCAGGAAGATCTGTTCGCCAGGAAGCGGCTGACCGGGTTGGGCGTCCCAACCACGGCCCTATGCACGGAGGCGGCGGGATGATCGGCAACCGAGCGTTGTTCGCCGGATATGGGCCATCTCCGCGGAGAATCGCATTCTCTGTCGAACAATGCCCCATGTCTGCAGAGAAGGTCGCACAGCGTCCATTGTGCGACGCACAGTCGCCATGTCTGGCAGAGAAAACGATTGTCCGTCGGACAGTGCCGCATGTCGGTAGAGATTCGAGCACAGCGGCCACTGTGCGACGCACAATCGCGATGTCCGCCAGAGAAGCCGCTTGTGCGCGAGACAGCACTGCATGTCCGCAGAGAATCCGATTGTCCGTCGGACAGGGCTACATGTTGGCAGAGATTTCGGACAGCGGCCATTGTCCGACGCACATGCGGCATGTCGGCAGAGAATCGGCATGTCCGTCGAACATCGCGGCATCTCGGCGGAGAACTGCGCACATTGCCCACTGTCCGACGCACAGTCGCCATGTCCGCCAGAGAGGCCAGAGATGAAGTGCCCGAAGTGTAACCGCGTCACGCGTGAGCCGGAGGACGAACGGGGATCGCACCCGTGCCCGTACTGCGGGTGGGACCCGACGCTGTGGGGCCGTGCGCGTGACGCGGCGGAAGAGATCGTTGCCGCGTTGAACAACTCAGACGCCGAGGACGCGGCGGCCGCCGTTGAAGAAGGCCTGCCCGTCCTCGAGGCGTTTCTTGATCAGGAGGCGAGAGGATGAAGTTCCGATTCTGTCCGGGCTACCTGCCACAGCACTGCACGTTCGAGTGCGACAAGTGTGAGCACCTCAGGATCGTCGAGACCGACGCTCCGGGCCTGGTTGCGCAGTACAGCGGCACCTGTGTCGAGGTGCCGGACGCCGGCCCGCCACAACCCGTGCCGCCGGGAACCCGACTACCGGTCTGGGGGCACCGCACCTGTGACTCGGTCGAAGTCATCACGGTCGACGAATAGAAGACGAGGCGGATGACCCTACTCGAACACGCCAAAGCATACCTGGCCCGTGGCTGGCTGCCGGTGCCGATCCCGGCGGGGACGAAGATCCCCATCCTCGACGCCTGGCATAAGCTGCGCCTTACCGAGAAAGAGCTGCCCGCGCACTTCAGCAACGACTGCAACATCGGCCTGATCCTCGGCAAGCCGAGCGGCGGCCTCGTCGACGCGGACCTCGACTGCCCGGAAGCCCTGAAACTCGGCCCGCAGTTCCTGCCGCCCACGCCGGCGAAGACGGGCCGGCCCAGTGCGCTCGAGTCGCACTGGTGGTATTACGCGGACGTTCCCAAGACACGGCAGTTCCGCGACCCCGTCACCAACAAGATGATCGTCGAGCTGCGGAGCACCGGCGGACAGACCGTCGTCGGACCGAGTATCCACCCCGAAGGCGAGCAGTATTCGGTATTGACCGATGAGCCGGTTCGTGTGCCGGGGCCGATGCTCGAGGCCTGCGTCGAAGCGCTCTACCAGGCCGTGGTCAAGATGCGCTACCCGAACGGCGTACCGAAGCGCGAGAGACAGGCCAACCATTCAGGAATCCTTAATGGTTCGGCCCCGACGTCATCACGCCCGCAGAGCGCGGACGCCATCGAGCGCCGGGCGCTCGCCTACCTCGACAAAACGCCGCCGGCGATCAGTGGCCAGGGCGGGCACACGACCACCTACACCGCCGCCGTGGCGCTGGTGCATGGCTTCTGTCTGTCGCCCGACCGCGCGCTCGCCCTCTTACTTGCCCACTACAACCCGCGCGGCCCGCCGCCGT
>CAZDHT010000455.1:0-2125 GCA_964505325.1 uncultured Planctomycetota bacterium
CGGAACTCGTGCTCGACGGCAGCCCGGTCTTACCTGAACGGGGCGACAAGGTCCGCGAAGAGGGCGAGGGCGTGACCCACGTGTACGAGGTGATGGCGCCCGGACGCGAGCCCTGCTGGCGATACTCGGACCCGTACCGCCGGGCGCTGCGGGTCCACACAAAGCTGGTCGACACAGTGGAGGCGTAGACAGGCATGCCCAACGGACAGTGCACCAAGGGCGTGGAGAACGAGCAGCGGATCGTCGCGCTGGAGCGCGACGCGGCTGAGCTGAAGGCGGCGATCCGCGAGATCCGTGACGAGCTGCTCGGTCGGCTGCCGAACTGGGCGACGCTCGCGCTCACTCTGTTGGCGAGCATCGTGGTCGGCCTTGTGGTCTCGTTGGCGAAAGGATAGGAGACGGTGTGATGGCCGTGATCACCGACATCGCCGAGGCGGTGAAGGACGAGTTGAACGCCGCCGAGTTCAGCCAGGCGTTCGAGGCCGTGCGGCTGTATCAGCCGCTCTTCGAGTTGCCGGAGATGAAGACGCTCCACGTGACCGTTGTCCCGCACGGCGTCGAGATGCAGGCGTCGGGTCGGTCTATGGTGCAGCACGACTACGGGATCGACGTGGCCGTGCAGAAGAAGTTCGAGAAGGACGAACCGGCGGAGCTCGATCCGCTGATGACGCTGGTCGAGGAGACCATCGACTTCTTCCGGCTGCGGCGCCTCGACGGGTTGAACGCCGTCTGCGTCCGGGCGACGAACGAGCCGGTGTACTCGCAGGAGCACATGGAGCAGTTCCGCCAGTTCACGAGCGTTGTGACATTGACATTTCGGGTGCTCCGTTAGTCCGCCGTAGCCTTGGCGAAGGCGGAACGTTCCGCGTGTTGAAGTAGGAAGGCGAGACGCAGATGCGCATCGTGTTCATCAGCGATCATCAATATCCGAAGACCAGCCGGGGGGCTGAGGTCTCGATGCACCTGCTGGCGCGGGCGCTCGCGTCGGCGGGGCACGACGTCGAGTCGCACCTGTGGACGAAGGCCAACGGGCGGCAGCGCCTGCGCCGCCTGATCGCGGGCGCGGACTGGGCGTTCACGCAGCTCCGCGTGGCGCCGGCCGTGGTCGAGGAGGCCCGCCGGCTGAGCGTGCGCGTCGCGGTGTTCGTCCGCAGCCTGGCGGAGCACGTCTGCCGGTGCGTCAGGAACGGCCTGCACGTCTGTTCCGAGACCGGGGACCGGGCCGAGCCGCTGACCTGCTCGCTCAAGTGCTTCAAGAAGCCTGGCAACACGCGTGTTGTGACGGTTCAACGGCGGATGTTCCGCGACGCCGACGTCGTGTTCACCAATTCGGAGTACACCAGCGCGGTGATCCGGCGCGTGTTCGGGCGCACGGACGCCCGTGTCATTTACCCGCCCATTGCAGAGCCCAGGCCGCCGGACGCAGGCCATCGCTACCTCACCATCTCGCGTCCGTCGCCGGGCAAAGGCCGGGCGGTGTTCGAGGCGCTCGTCGAGCGGATGCCCCACCGGGATTTCCTGGCCGTGGGCGGCCCGGCGCTGAAGCCCGCGCCCAACCTCGAGCAGCGGCCCGAGTGCGTCGACATGACCGAGGTCTACCGGGCGACGAGGATTCTGCTGGCTCCGTCGGTCAACTGCGAGACGTTCGGCCGCGTGGTTGCCGAGGCCGGGTCGTTCGGCGTGCCGGCGGTGGTGAGCAAACAGGGCGGTCTGCCTGAGGCCGTCGGACCCGGCGGGGTCGCCATCGGGGACTTCGAGAACCCCGACGCCTGGATGGGGGCCATCGAGGAGGTCGAACGGGACTACGAGGAGTACGCGCGGAAGGCGCGGGAGCACTCACAACGGTTCCGGCCGTGCGCGGAGAGTCTCCTTGAATCGCTGGCCGGGCAAGTGGCCGCGCCGCCGGAGCCGGCCGAGGACGTGCGCCCGAGAACGCGGCTGCGGACACGCTTTTCGGGTCAGACCGGAAAACGGCTGCTGGTCGCGGGTCCGTTCGTCGGTGAGCTTGGCTGGGAGGTCGGCAACTGGATTCCGCACGTCGCCTGGCGGGCGCGGACCGGCGGCTTTGACGCCGTACACGCGGTCACGCTGGAGGGCCGGGCCGGGTTGTACGAGTGGGCCGACG
>CAZDHT010000456.1:0-2098 GCA_964505325.1 uncultured Planctomycetota bacterium
CCGAGGAGCAGCGGCGCGGCGACGTCTTCCTGTGGGCCCAGGCCGACGGCTTCTTCTGGTTCCCGCGAGAGATCCTCGGCGTCGAGCGGCACCTGACCGCGTTCTACGACGAGCCGGAGTTCCTGCACCGCATCAACCGCGACCTGGCCGAGTACACGCTGCGGCTGATCGACGAGTTGTGCGCCATCTGTGCGCCGGACCTGGTGAGCTTCGCCGAGGACATGTCGTACAACCATGGGCCGATGATCTCGCAACGGTGCTTCGCCGAGTTCATTGCCCCGTACTACCGCCAGGTCGTGCCGCCGCTCAAGGCTCGCGGCGTCATCCCCATCATGGATTCGGACGGCGACGTGACCGAGCTGATCCCCTGGCTGGAGGAGGTCGGGATCGAAGGACTCTCGCCGCTGGAACGGATGGCGGGCAACGATGTCGTCGAGCTTCGCCGGCGGCACCCGCGGTTCCGGATGCTCGGCGCGTTCGACAAGACGGTGATGCATCGCGGCGAGGCGGCGATGCGGGCGGAGTTCGAGCGCCTCCTGCCCGTGATGCGGTCGGGCGGCTACATCCCATCCGTCGATCACCAGACACCGCCGGACGTCTCGCTGTCGGATTACCGGCTGTACGTCTCGCTGCTGCGCCAGTACTGCGAGGAGGCCGCGCGATGACATCGAAGGAACGCGTGCTCTGTTCGCTCGACTGGCAAGAGCCCGACCGGGTTCCCATCCAGATCCATCTGACTCCTGAGGTGCGGGCGCGGCTGGCGCGCCATTTCGGGACGGACGATGTCCTCGGCTGCCTTGGCGTCGACTTTCGCGGGGTGGGCCCGAGGTACACGGGCGCGCTCAAACGACCGCGGGAGGGCATCCGGTACGACATGTGGGGAGCGGGCTACCGCCGCATCGAACACGAGAGCGGCGGGGCGTACGATGAATGCGTCGAGTTACCGCTCGTTGAACTCAAGACCCTCGAGGACGTGGAGCGCTATCCGTGGCCCAGCCCGGACGACTACGACTACTCTGTGATCCCCGGGCAGTGCGAGGCGGTCAAGGATTATGCGGTGTGCCTCGGCGGCGCGGGCGTGCCCGACATCGTCAACGGCGTGCTGCGCGGCCGGGGAATGGAGCAGGTCCTCATCGACATCGCCACCCGCGATCCGGTGGGAATGGCCATCATCGACAGGCGCGTGGACTTCTGGTACGAGGTGATGCGGCGCGGCCTCGAGGCCGCCGACGGCAAGGTGGACATCCTGTGCCTGGGCGAGGACTGCGGGAACCAGAACGGCCGGATGTTCTCACCAAAGGACTTCGACGAAGTCTTCCGCCCGCGCCTGGGGAAGTTCTATGACCTGGCGCATGAGTTCGGCGCCAAGGCGATGATGCACTCGTGCGGCGACACGCACGAGATCATGCCCACCTTCATCGAGATGGGCCTCGACGTGCTCGACGCGATGCAGCCCGAGCCGGCGGGGATGGACCCGGAGACGATCCGTGCGCTGTGCAAGGGGAAGCTGGCGTTCTGCGGATTGATCAGCACGCAAGACACCCTGCCCCACGGCACCGTGGACCAATGCCGGGCGGAGGCGCGGCATCGGCTGGACGTCATCGCCGAGGGCGGCGGCTACATCTTTGCGCCGGCGCACTGCATCCAGCCGGACACGCCGCTGGAGAACGTCCTCGCCGTCTACGAGGAAGCGTTGGGGCCGGCTCTGTAGGCCGGGGTACGGAGCGGTTTCCGGAAGCCGATTCACAGAGAGCAGCGGAGACACGGCGTGCACGGACCCGAGGCAGGTGTTCCGTAGTTCATGAATTCATGAACAGGGCTATGCACTTGACTCCAGCAACTACCATATCTGGTACTCACGTTGCGCGCCAAGCCGTCAAGTGTTGCGGTTACTGGAGCGAAGTGCATAGGCCTGTTCATGAATTATGCAACACCAATCGCACAGGTCGGCGGCGTGGCGCAATACGACCGACGGGCAGCGGCGACGACGGCGCGTTTCATAGTTCATGAATTCATGAACTATGAAACAGCAGTCGCTCAGGCCCTGAGTCATCCCCAGTTTTCGCAGGTTCTTGCCCGAGCAGCGTTTACGCTGCTT
>CAZDHT010000457.1:0-2084 GCA_964505325.1 uncultured Planctomycetota bacterium
CGGCGCTCGGCGTGGTGAGCGGCCTGAACGCGGACAAGTGCGCCCGCGTCCAGGAACGCGAACTCGGGGCGCTGCTCCGGTACATCGTGGACATTATGGAGCCGTAGGAGGCGACGATGAAGAAGAGGGACGTCCAGCTTGGCGGCGTCTACATCGCCAAGGTCAGCGGCAAACTGGCCCGGGTCCTCGTCACCGGCGAGAGCCCGTTCGGCGGGTGGGACGCGGTCAATCTCGACACGAAGCGCGAGGTCCGCATTCGCGGCGCCCAGCGCCTGCGGCGGCGGATTGACGCGCCGGTCGAGACACCGGCCAGCAAAGAGCGTGGCGACGCGGCACTGCCCACCACGGTCGCCCACGTCGAAACCCAAACTACTGGGCAGGAAGGAGACGGTAAGATGGCAAAGCAGCAGAGCAAGAAGCAGGGCAAGAAGGTTGCCAAGAAGTCGGTCGCCAAGAAGACGACGCGGAAGAAGGCGGCGCCCGTCATCCGCGACGGCGTGTGCAAGGCGTGCGGCCGGTTCATCCGTGTGGTCGGCAAGGGTCGGTGCGAATGCGGCCAGGCGTACCTGGTGCGGGGCGGCAAGCTCACCCGCATCAACGAGACGCCGAACGGATGCGTGAAGGGCCTGCCCGAGGCCGCGACGCTGAAGCAGGCCGAGCAGGTGAAGGCCGAGGCGCGCGAGGCGGCTCCCAAGCCGAAGCGCCAGCGCAAGGACGGCAAGATGAGCGGCCTCGACGCCGCAGCGCAGGTGCTGGCCGAAGCGAATGAGCCGCTGAACGCCAAGACGATGGTCGAGCGGATGCTCGAGAAGGGCCTGTGGGCCACCAGCGGCAAGACGCCTGCAGCGACCATCTACGCGGCCATCATCCGCGAGATTGCCAAGAAGGGCGACGCCAGCCGGTTCGTCAAGGCCGAGCGGGGCAAGTTCACCGTCGCCAAGTAGCATCTTCCCGCCTCCTCGAGAACGCCAGCTTATGCTGGCGTTCTCTCCGGCATCTGAGTTCGTCCGCATACCGTCTTGCTCCTCAACGATGTCGCGCTACAATACGCTCGGTGCGGGGATGCTCGCGGGCATCGCGCCCGTGGGAAGCGGCTCTTCCCCGGAAGTC
This sequence comes from uncultured Planctomycetota bacterium, assembly GCA_964505325.1. Classification (GTDB taxonomy): domain Bacteria; phylum Planctomycetota; class PUPC01; order PUPC01; family PUPC01; genus CAZDHT01. The sequence continues at coordinate 1,111 of CAZDHT010000457.1, forward strand.
CTGGTCACTCCCCCTGGGCCTTCCACGGAGCCGCGCCCTCGCACCATTTTTCTCTCGCTCGCGTGACAGCTTCCACAGCAACACATTACGCCTCCCGGCCTGTACCCTCGAACTGCGGCAGGGCGGCCTCGATCAGCGTGCGGGCGACCGTGCTTCTGCTAACGCCATCCCTACGGGCAATCCGATCCACCCGTTGAACGAGCGCCTTGTCACAAGCTACGCCGATGCTGGCGTAGCACTTGGGTCGCGATTCAATTCGCTTCATGACGTGCTCCTTTCGCCGGACGCCATGGGCAGCGGCGACGTGCCTGTGCGCTCGAGCATCCCCGGCTTCCCGGTGAACCGCTGGAACCGGTCGACAATAACGTCGCAGTAGAGCGGGTCGAGCTCCATCAGGTAGGCGCGACGCCCGGTCTGTTCCGCTCCGATCAGCGTCGACCCGCTGCCACCGAACAGGTCGAGCACGTTCTCACCCGCCCGCGACGAGTACTGCATCGCGCGCGTCGCGAGCTCGACCGGCTTCTCGGTGAGATGCACCATCTTCTGCGGGCTGACTTTCTTGATGTGCCACAGGTCCGTTGCGTTGTTCGGGCCGAAGAAATGGTGGCCTGCGCCCTCCCGCCACCCATAGAAGGCTATCTCGAATGCCCCCATCAGGTCCTTGCGCGTGAGGACCGGATGCTCCTTGTCCCAGATAATTCCCTGGCTGAAGTAGAGGCCGGCCTCCTTCAGGCGCGGCGGGTAGTTGCCGAGGTTGGCGTACCCGCCCCAGATGTAGAACGACCGACCGGGCCGCAGCACGCGCGCCATCTGGCCGAACCACGCTCGCAGCATCTCGACGAACTCCTCGTCGGTCACGAAGTCGCCCTCGAGCGGACGGTCCTTCGCCCGCATCTTCTTCTTCGCCTTCTTGGGGTCGGTCACGCCGCGCGCCACGTCGAAGCTCTGATGGTGCATCTTCTTCGAGAGGTCCG
>CAZDHT010000458.1:0-2027 GCA_964505325.1 uncultured Planctomycetota bacterium
GTGCCTCCTTCACCAGTGCCGGACGAGAAAGCCCCTTTTCGGCCAGACTTCTAGGGGCCTTTCGGCCGCTTCCACTCTTGCACTTTCTCGACTTGGGCCATGAACAACTCGAAGCTCCGGACCTCCCACACGTTGCCGCGGTCAGCGGCGTTCGCCGCATCCGGCCGCTTGAACTGGGGCTCGAACAGGATGCCCTGGACAGTCACCAGCGCCGGAAACTCCACTTTCTCCAACCGGGCGTAGTGGTCGAGGCCGAAGAACGTGCAGACCACGTCGGTCTTGGGCCCTGACGGCGGCCGGCCAAGCATCTGGAATCGCAACCCCTTCTTGGGCTTCGGCGGCCGGCGGTCGACGAGGAGCGTCCACCTCACGTTCCTACAGATTTGCGCGGCCGCCATGAAGCACCTGTGGAGGTCATTCCGCAGCCGTTCCGTGGCCTGAGGGTGCGGTTGCCCGTTGACGCAGCCGAACTGCTTCCCCTTTGCGGCAAGCCATGCCTGGAGCGCGGCCGGGCCGGCGAGCTCCTCGCGGCGCAGTTGGAACGGAGGGGTGAGGACCAGCCGGCAATAGCTCAGAACGAACGATCTCGCCTGCCATGGATCGCCAAAACGAAGAAGATCCCTTGTGGCCCGTGTCTTGAACTCAATCTCGCTGATCCTTCCCTCGACGGTGATCGCGGACGGCAGGATCAGGGTCTTGAGGTCGGCGTATTGCTTCGTGGGCAGGTGGCAGATGACGCTTCCAGGGCGCATGCCGAGCGCTCCCGTGCTCAACTCGAACGTGGCCTTGGTCCCGATTTGGGTTGGCAGCTTCTCCAGTCTCAGGTTCTTCCACCTCACCATCCTTCCGATGGCGAGGCGTCGAAGCACGGCTTGCATGGTGGCGATCTGCGCGGGGGACAGCCCCTGGGGCCTGGGCCATGGCCCCCGGAGTTCCGCCGCCTTTCGGTCGAGGAACTGGTCCAACGAAAGCGCGGATGCGAAGTCCTTCTCTCCCGGCAGCAGGGTCCACACCCGGCGCCAGCCCTTCATTTTCAGTTGCTCGCCCAGAGTGGCGTAGTCGTCCACCAGTCCGTTCGCCAGGCCGGCGTCCACCGCCTCGCGGGCGGTCAGCGTAAGAATCTGTCCCTTTCGCTTCAGGACCTTCCCCTTGCCATCGCGCTCCAGGACCTTCTTGCCGTCGACGGTGCGCATCGTCAAGGCGAAATCCGGGTCAATCATCGCCTCCGAGAGGAGCTTCGAGTGGCCGCCGTGTTCGGCCGCCATGCGGCACGTGGCTCGCCAGATTGACTGCAGCTTCTCGGCGACGTCTTTGGGCAGGTTCACCGGCAGGCCGTCCTTGCCCGGCACGAAGGACACCGCCCCGCCGATCGTCGCCGTGTCACTCGCGTAGATGTCGGTGCACACGAGCGCGATGGGAACGCCGGCTGATATGGCCCGACGCACGAACGCCACCCGCCGCACGCCCTTGACACTGAGCAGCATGTTGACAATGTCTTTGGTGTGCGTTGTGCTGCCGCCGGACGTGTCGATGTCGAGCAAGACTACCTCGGGAGAGAGGAACTTCATCCGATAGAGGTGTAGCCACATGTCTCGAGCGGTGAAGTGCTGGCCGATCGTGCCCCGGATCGGGATGACGTAGTAGGTGTGCTTGCTGGTGGGGTCCTCTTTTGGATCGCGCGGGATGTTCGCGGGGGGAAGGAGCAGGGGCGAAGGAGTGACCGACGGAGTGGGTTTGGGCTTGGGGCCGGGTCCGGGTTTCGGCTTGGTCGGCTGGACCGGGTGCGCCGGCGTCGGGATGCGGGACCGTGTGAACACGGTCTTGTAGCCGTATAAACGAGAGTTCCTGGCGTGCTTGTTCAGAAGCTGCTGGACCAAGCTCGTGGTCGCGGTCGACGGTGGTACCAGCTTCGAGTCGACGAGCCACAAGGTAAGGGTCTGGCGGTTGGCGCTGACTCCGTACCCCCAGCAGAAGTAACTCGGCGGGCCCACCTTCGCCGGCCTGACCTGCTTGGCCGTGAGGAGGCG
>CAZDHT010000459.1:0-2024 GCA_964505325.1 uncultured Planctomycetota bacterium
TTGCCTTTTTCCGCTGCGCACACCAAGCGGGCGGTGGGCGGTTAGCGCAGTATCCGGACCCGCTTGTGCTTTGCGTTGTGCGCGTGATGAATGATCACAGTGTGCGGGTATTCCGCCGTCTTCCCCGGCGCCACCGTGAGCTTGACCTCGATGGTCTGGTAGTCAAACACGCCCGTCTTGAGTTCCGACTTGAAATCCACGTCGCCCTTGTAGACCCGCCGCAGCTCGAAGTTCAGCGGCTTGTCGCGGTAGTTGCGGATCTCGTCCGTCCACCTCTGCTCCTCGTCCCAGCCGATGACGCGCCCGTGCCTGTCGAACGTGAAGTTGTACCGCTTGGTCAAGACCTTCCGCCGTTCGAACACCACCAGCTTGTCCACCCCGAGGTTGATCTCGGCCTTGGCCTTGATCGGCACGTACTCGACGTTCTGCTCGGCCAGGAACGCCAGGCCGTCGCGCCCGTTGTCGCGGAACACGCGGACCATGCCGTTGGGCAGCGGGCACTCGCCCAGCTTGTGCTCCTTGTCGTTGGTGAAGATGAAGAACCGCACCGGCTGTGGGCCGTACTGGTGGGCGCGCACGCGGTGGACGATGTCGAACTGCACACCCTCGGCGTCCAGCGCCCGCATCCTCTTCGACCAGAGGTTCGGGACGGTTTCCTCGCCCTGAACGGTAAACATGAAGTACTCGCTGATCCCCTCCTTGACGACGCCTTTGGGGGCGGTGGCGACAGTTCCCTTGGCCGCCTCGGCGGCCTTGTCGAAAGACGTCAGCGCCGCTCTTCTTCGCAGCGCCACGTACTGTGGCGTCCCCGGGCGGGGCACGGGCATCGCGTAACGGCGCGCCAGATCCGCGATCTTCTCCACCAGGTTGATGTGGCCGACGATCAGCCGCACTTCCGCGTCTTCGTACTCCTCACCGGAATTATTGAACACGCGGACGAAGCCCTTGAAACGCATCGCCGTCTCGCGCGGATTGCAGACGGCCACATAGTCCATCCGCCAAGTCAGGCCGCTGGTGAAGTAGCTCACCTCGACCTTCGCCTGGCCGTTGAACGTCGACTCGATTCGCCAGATGAGATGCTGCGGCTTCTGGCCGGGGAAGATGGTGGCGATCACCTCGATGTCTTTCACGTGCTCCAGCGGGCGCAGCTCGATGCTGGTCGGGTCAATCAAGGTGTTCGCCCACGAGAACTGGATCAGGTTCGTGCCCTTCTTGAACGTGAGATACCGCGTTTCGCGCGCCAGCGTGATGTCCTCCGAGTTGTAGATAGTCAGTTGGACCGTGTTCCGCTTGGGCAGCGTGACCAGGTCGACGTTCTTGGCCATGGAGGCCGCAGCCAGCGTCGCCAAAAGGACTGCCGTGACTATCACTTTGCGTCTCATAGCTCGCTCCTTTCTGTTCACCAAACGTTCTTGATGACGAAGTGGAAACGCACGACCTTCTTCTCCACCTTCTTGTCCTGGTCTTTGGGCCGGGGCGGGAGCTGGACGTGCAGCACGGGGTTGTGAGCGCCGTACTCGTGGGTGAAGCGGATATCGTCCGATGTCTTGCCGCGGAGCTCCCACTCGGCGTCACCGTGCGGATCGCCGACGAACTCCCTCGCGACGCGGTTCATCTGCTCGATGATGTCCAGCATCACCGGCTCGGCCTTGAAGTTCTCGATCTCGTAGCGGACCACGCAGTGCAAGTCCTTCAGGTTGCCCCGGGTCCCGCGGACTTCCTTGAACTCCACCATCCGGCGGCAGACGACGTCCCGTGCCTGGCCGACGTACAGCCTCATCTGACTGCCGATGGGGGTGAGCTTGCCCCAGTCCTCGCCCAGGAACGCTTCGCCTCCGCGCCGGTCCTGGATGAAGATGCGCACTTTGCCCGGCTCCAGCGGCAGCACGCCCAGCCGGTTGGCCTTGTCGTTCTTGATCACGTAGCGCATCAGGATGCGCGACGCAAACGGCTTGTCCTTGCTGAGCTTCCCGAAGGCGTACCAGTCGAAGCTCGGGCCGGACCTGGCGCGGACCGGGCAGCGG
>CAZDHT010000460.1:0-1998 GCA_964505325.1 uncultured Planctomycetota bacterium
GCCGCCCGATGCCAGTTGACCTGGTAAGTGCGGCCCCACAGCTCGGTGCTCTGCTGTTTCCATTCGCTCTTTGCAGCGGCCCAGCTCGCCATGGTGCTCTCGCGGGCGAACACGTCCAACTGCGCCAGCACCGGTTCCGTCTCGTACGGGAAAGTGACGGACAGATCTTCGAACAACCCGACCGAATCCTTGCCGACGCTCAGCCCGACCTTGCCCGATCGCAGGCTGTCGTCAGAATCGGAGAGAACCTTCTTTCCGTCCGCCTCACACACGATCACCGCGCCGGTCAAGCTGACCGTCAGCCGGCGCGACGAAGCCAGCGGCTCCGCCGCAGCCCGCGCGACCACGCGCCGCCGGCCGTCACGCACCAGGGCCAGGAGATACCTGTTTGCGCCGATGTCGTAGGTGAACTCGTCGTGATCGGACTCGTCGTGGTACCGAGCGATCAGCCCCACCCGCCCGGTGGAACCAGGCGTCACAGTCGTCGACACCCGATAGCCCGCCCATGCCTCTTCGCCCCCGAGCAGCTTAGCCGCGTCGAGCGGGCTGCCCTTCTCGGGGCCGGTCGCTCGCAGGCGCGCGGAGCCGCCGGCCTTCTCGACCGACCACTTGCCGCCCTTGGCGTACCAACTGATCCGGCCGCCGCCGAAGTCCTCGATGACGCCGCGCTCGCCTCCCACAAACACGTCGTCAAACGCCGCTCCCCCTTGGTCGGCAACATACAAGCCCACCTGGCCGAAGGACAGGCTATCGTCGCGCTTGTGGAAGACGAGGTTCCCGTCGACATACGCCGAGAGCAGCGGGCCACGCGCCGCCACGCCAAGCCGATACCACTGCCCCGGCTTCAGCGTCCCCTTCTTCTCGGCCAGGACCTCCTCCCGGCCGTCACGAATTCGCACGAGCTGGAGCACGCCGGCAGACGACGCCCCCGCATATCGGAACAGGTAGTAGCTGGTGTCGTCCACATAGCGAAAGAGCATGCCGACGCCTCTCCCACCCGCCTGCTTGGCCGAGACCTCGAAGGTGTAATCGTCCCACCACTCTTCGCCCAGCAGCGCCATGGCGGGCCCGTCCGCCGAAGGCCGGCCGGCGTACGAAAAGGCGTTCGCACTCAGGCCCGGATTCTGAAGCGACTTGACCGCCCAACTTCCTGAGATCGTCCGCCAGGCCGACTCTTCGTCCGCCTTGCGCATGAAGTCGTCGGCGACGTATATCTCGCCCGTCCGGCGTGCGTACACTTTGGGCCGTGATGCACCGGAGAGGCCCCTGGCACCGATGGCGGCGCGCCCCTGACAGAACGTGTCGTCACTCAGCTCCACGACCTTCCGGCTCCCGACCGCCACAGAGATCCTGGCCGGCCGGCGCAGCACGGTCACCCGACGCTCCTTGGCGAACACCGGCTGATCCGTCGCGCTCCCCGGCCGCCATTCGGCCAGCGGCAGTTCGACGCCGCACTCGACTTTGCCGAGCGTGAGGCCGTCGCGCTTGATGCCGACGAAGTAGTAGTTCTCATTCTGCGGCTGGATCTCGAACAGCAGTCGGACCTCGGCCTGGTCGTCCGTCAGTTCCGGTGTGGTAAACAGGAAGTTGCACGACCGCGACCGCGGGATGTTCAGTTCACGGAACTGGAATTCGTCCCACGCCGCGATCCGCGTCTGCGCCCGCCTCTCAAGGCACGAGACCCCCGCCAGAGCCAGGACCAGAACCAGCAGCAGCCAATAGCGTTTCATCTCGACCTCACCATCTCCACCGCATATATGTTACCACTGTTCCTGACGCACAACAAGCGGATTCGCCGAGTCGATACTCGAAGCAGGGGCATTCTCGGCGCGCAGCGCTACGCGTGGTGGCGAGCCAGACGTGGCACGGCCATCCCTTCGGTTCCGCTCCCGGCTTCGCCTGTGGCTTCGCCGGGCAGGCAGGGCAGGCCTGGCCGGGTGCGCCCACGGGCAGGCTTCGCCGTGGTCGTCCACGGGCAAGATGCCCGTGCCACCAAGA
>CAZDHT010000461.1:0-1988 GCA_964505325.1 uncultured Planctomycetota bacterium
CGTTGACATCGGCGGCGTTGTCGAGCAGCAGCTTGCACATGTCGGCGTCGCGACAGGCCGCCGCGAAGTGGAGGGGCGTCAGCTTCCACTTGCTCCTTTCGTTCACGTCGCAGTCCATCTCCAGGAACTTCTTGGCCAGTCGTTTGTATCCGAGCCTGGCGGCCGCCAGCATGTGCCCCGGGGGCGTTGGATCCGCATCGTGTTCGAGCAGCAGCAGGGCGATCTCCTCACGTGTGGCGGCTTCGCGAGGGGAGGCGCGGCGCGTGGACGACCTTGGATCGTACCGATGCACCACCACGCCTGCCATCGCCTGGTACAGGGCCGTGTCCCCTTCCTTGTACTCAAGGTTGACGTCGGCGTCCTTGGCAAGCAGCAGTTTGACGCAATCCTTGTTCGCCCGCTGTGCCGCCAGTGCCAGCGGAGTCATGGGGCCAATCACGCATGCATCCGGGTCGGCCCCACGGCTGAGAAACAGTGTGACCACCGCGGTGTGACCTTGCTCGATGGCCGTGCCCAACGGCGGGTTCCCCATGCGGTCCAGGCAGCGCGCCCGCGGGTTCAGCAGGGCCCCACTGTCGAGCAGCAACCGGCAGACGGTCGTATGACCGCCGCGCGCCGCGCGCCCGAGCGCCAGCGTAAGATCGGTATTCGTCGGTCTGGCACTCCTCACGCAGTGTCGCACGATTTCGGCGTGCCCGCGCCAGGCGGCACGGCCCAGGATCGTCTCCCGCCACATGCCGTGTGGGGTGACCAGGATCTTCGGGTTGGACCTTGAGAGCGCCCTGACACGTGCGAGGTCGCCTCGGTCCACGGCATCCCAGATCTTGCCCTGCTGGGCGGCGGAAGCGGCCGAGGCGCAAACGCTCACCAGCGCGGCGGCCACCCACGCCGGACGGCCCATTTGGCTTCTCACGTCAGTCCCTCCTTTGCTTCTGCGGTCGAAAATCCATTACTTCGCATTCGCCCGTGACGGCTCGGGACATCGCGGGTCCACCGGGCTTGCGCCCCGGGATCGCCGAGGGCCGGTTTACCCGAGTCCGGGTTCCCGTTGTCATTTTCGTCCTCCGTCGGTCTTCGGTTTCAGTGGAGGCAGTTGGGTCTTCCAGTCTGCGGCGGTCGCGCGGCAGAGCCAGAGCGTGCCCCGCGCCGCCCAGAGCACAACGGGCAGGCCGTTCGGCTGCGTTCGAGCACGCACGTGCCACAACGATGAATCGAACCGGCCGCGGTTCTGCCACGTCTTCAGGTCGTTCGTGGTGCGGACGTGGACCCCTGTGAGCAGGTCCTCCGGGCGGCAGAAGACGACGAGGCGCCCGCCCTTGTCCCAGAACCCTCCGTAGCAGAACGCCCCGTACTTGGCGAATTCGGGCATCCATACGTCGGGATTGGACCAGCGCTTGAGATCATCGGAGACGGAGTATTGGGTGCTGGCGAGCAAGAGGCCACGGCCGTCGGGATGAATGAACATCTTTGCCGCAAGCCGCGCCTGCCGGCTGAACTCTGTGCAGTTGAAGATCATCCGCGGCTTGCCCACCGGCCCCGTTGACGAGACCTCCTGGATGAAGATCCCGTCGTTCCGGCTGCCCTTGTCGAACGTGGACCACACCAGTTTGAGCTTGTCCTTCGGCCCGCGGACAAAATCCATTTCGAGCGGGGCCCACCGCAGGCGGGCAGCCCGCTCGGGGGCGCTCCACGCGCTCGCGTCGCGGCTGCGTGACAGGTAGATCCCGTTCCGGTCGGGATGGCGGGAAGCCCAGGCCAGAAGAAACGTCCCGTCCGTCGTCCGAATGCAGCGGGGCAGCCGGCGGCTCTCCCTGTAGACCGGCCGGGGCAGGATCCCGGCGAAGTCCGTCCATTCCCCCGGCCGGGCCGCCCGCGCGGCGCGAATGTCGCTCGTCTCGGCCGCGAAAGCGAGTGCGGATCCGTCGCGAAGAAACACAAGGTCGGCATGCAGCGCGTTCCCTGGGATACCGCCTGAACGCCAGCACGGG
>CAZDHT010000462.1:0-1979 GCA_964505325.1 uncultured Planctomycetota bacterium
ATCCCACCTACGAGGACCATCCAATCCTCACGGCTGTGGTCGAATTTGCGCTTCAGTCGTCCTGAAGGATTTGACCGACGTTGCGCGGAATCCCCCTCCAAGACAAGCCGTGCCTTCCCCTCACCGGCCCGAACTGCAAACGGCTCATTGACAATCAATCATCAATGGCCCAGAATCGTCCCGCAGCCGCTCAGCAGAGAATACTTGCATACAGCCGTAAGTCCAGTAATATGATGCCAGACGGAGTTTTCGGGAGGGACAGCGGGCATTTTCGGGTGATCTACAGCAGGCGAGCGGCTGGGAATCGACTGGTATTTGTGAGAAAGGGCCGACCTGCAACTCCTTATAAAAATGTGGATGATAGCGGTGCTGGCCTGTCTTCTCGGCTGTGAACGGCGCCCGGAGGATGCGGCCCGCCCGCAGGAGGCGGTTCCGCCGGTCGAAGCGCCCGACCGCCCGGTCGTCCGTCCGAAGGTCGCGCCCGCGGCCGTCAGCCCGGCGGAGTACCGCGAGTCGCTGGAGCGCGGCATCGATATGTTGCTCGCGGAGGCTGGGGCGGTCAGCACGCCGCAGAGCGATGCCGCAAAGCAGATCAAAGAACTCCTGCGCGAATGCCGCCTCGAACTCAAGGATCATCTGCTCCACGACCTGCTGCCCGTCTTGCGCACGTTGGAGGGCGAGCGCGACCGGAAGGCGAAGGACCTGCCGCCCTCGCACCCGGAGCTGCAAGACCTCGCGCGCCGCATCACCGAGGCTCAGTCGAGCATAAGCGGCGTGGTTTCGCGTGTGATGCCGGTGCTCACGGACGACGACCTGGCGGCCTTGGGCCTCTCGAACGGTCTCGTTATCGGCCTGGGCAACGGCCTCGGCATGGAGTTGACTCACATTCCGGCTGGCAAGTTCACGATGGGCAGCCCGTCGAACGAGGCGGGTCGCAACGATGGCGAAGGCCCGCAGAAGACGGTGACGCTCAGCAATCCGTTTTACATGGGCATCTATGAGGTGACGCAACTCCAGTACAATGCGGTGATGGGTACGAATCCGAGCCACTACAAGGGCGAAAACCTTCCGGTCGAGAAGGTATCTTGGGATGACGCGGTGGCGTTCTGCAAGAAGCTGTCGGAGAAGACCGGGTCGGCGGTGCGCCTCCCGACGGAGGCGGAGTGGGAGTACGCCTGCCGCGCGGGGAGTCGGACGCGGTATAGTTTTGGCGATGATGAAGAGCAACTGCCTCGTTACGCGTGGTTTAGTAAGAACAGCGTTTACAAGACCCACCCGGTGGGTCAGAAGCAGCACAACGCCTGGGGTCTTTACGATATGCACGGGAACGTATATGAGTGGTGCAGTGACTGGTTTGGTTCTTATGCCAACGCGGCGGAGACGGACCCCACGGGGCCGAAGACAGGCAAGTGGCGCGTGCTGCGCGGCGGCTCGTGGAACGGCATTGCTACGTACTGCCGTTCGGCGAACCGCAACCACGGCACCCCGACGTACCGGCACGGCCACGCCGGCTTTCGGGTGTTGGTGTCGGCCGGCGTGGACTGAATTGTAACCCTTTGCTCTTTGTTCTTTTACCCTTTGCGCGGCCGAGCGAAGCAAGGCCGCGCGCCGCGAAAATGGGGAATTGAACTTGGCCGTGCACGCGTAGTTTGGTCCTAAAGCTCCTTTGTCAACTTCGCCGGAATCGGACGGAATCGGCCCACACATTGTGGCCTCGATGCGGACGGCACACAGGATAGAGCGCCCGAAACCCGAGTTGACAAAGTAGCACTAACTGCAATGAAGAACGAGAGCGGGCGCAGCTTGGGTCAGAGCGATCGCTTCCCAGTCGAGCGAATCCGTCGAATCAGTATTGAACCCTTCCGGCGCGGCAAAAGGTGCTGAAGGAACTGCGCACGATTTCACAACGGTTGGCCCCTCCAATAGTTAGAGAGCTGCGGCCCCGGTCTTCGGAACCGAGGGTTGGGGGTTCGAATCCC
>CAZDHT010000463.1:0-1963 GCA_964505325.1 uncultured Planctomycetota bacterium
TCGACACGCTGCACGGTGACAGTGGACACACCGATGGGATTGGGTCGCATCGGGCTGCGCAGACCGAACACGCCCTTGAGTGGTTTATGCTTGTTACCTTGCGGATGCACCTTGAGCGTCCGGCGCTGGTTCGCCGGGAGTTTGTGCATCCAGTAGAGCACGTCCACACGGTCCCCCGGCACGATGCCGTGCAAGCCCTTGCAGAACGAGGGTGACAATTCAACAACCGATTCGTTTTCGGAGACCTTCTTCACGGTTCCAATCTGGTCGATTCTCAACAGCATTCCTCTCTCGCATTACTGGTGTGCACGGACATTCCGCCAGAGGCCTGTGACCTGCTTCATAGGCAGCCCGACAACCAGCCGGTCTCTTCCGATTCCGCCGTGCTCACGAGCGTCGGGACAGCCGAAGGAGATGCAAATCTCGCCCGACAAATGGGCCTTGACCGCGACCGCCCCACAGACAGACATGAACCCCGAGGTCTCCAGCGGGAGCGGGCTGCCGCGCGAACACTGCCATTCGCGCAGGAGTTTCATAGCCGTTTCGGGTTGGGCGTATGCGATGACGATATCGGGAGATTCATAGGTCCCGACGGTCACCTCGTCAACCGGGTGGCTCAGCTTTGGCGTATCCCGGATGATCTTGCGGGCGACCTCTACGCCCATGCCCGTTTTCTCCGCCATCACCTGCACCATCGCTCCGTCGTCGTTGTTCCAGCCGAGAGAGCGACCGCCGCCCGGGCAATCCATCAGTTCCGGCGTCAGGGTGATCGGGCCCGTGCGGGACGCGGCAACGGCCTCGCAGAATCGCATCGGGCGAGAGGCGAGACGGCCCCGAGCGCCGGCGCCTGGGCCGAACCTCACGCCACACCACCAACCGCCGAACGTTTCTTCCAGGAAACGGAATTCATCCATGTCAAAGACCTCCTTTCGTGCTCGACAGGATGGGCATTATCGCGTCGTGAAAGGCCGTGGCCGTTTTCGACTCGGCTTGTGCCTGCATATAGAGCTCCCCGCGGTCGCTGGCCTGGACCACCTCGGGGTCGATCGGGATGCGTCCCAGGAACGGAACGCCCATGTCGGCGGCCATTGTTTCGCCGCCGCCCGACTTGAAGATGTCAACGCTTTTGCCGCAGTGCGGACAGACGAAGCCGCTCATGTTCTCGATGACTCCAAGAACGGGCAGGTCAAGTTGTCGGCAGAAGTTGATGCATTTGCGCACGTCCGAAATCGCGAGGTCCTGCGGCGTGGTCACAATCACGGCCCCGTCCGGTTTCCCGATGAGCTGCGCCACGGACAGCGGCTCGTCGCCTGTGCCCGGGGGGCAGTCCACCACGAGAAAGTCCAGGTCACCCCACTCGACGTCTTTGAGGAACTGCTTGATGACGTTCATCTTGAGCGGGCCGCGCCAGATCACCGCGTCGTCGGGATCCCGGAGGACAAAGCCGATGGACATGACCTTGAGCCGGGCATCGTACTCGACCGGCAGAATGCTGTCTCCCGTGCTCTCGGCGGCTCGGCCTTCGAGTCCCAGGAGCTTGGGGATACTTGGCCCATGGATGTCGACATCGAGCAGCCCCACGCGCTTACCAGCCTTTGCGAGGGCGATGGCGAGATTGGCGGCAACGGTGCTCTTGCCGACTCCGCCTTTTCCCGAGAGCACGAGGATTGTTCGGCCGATTCGGCTCATGCGCGCCGCGAGGGCGTCGCGCTCGAGGTAACGATCCAGGGCTTCTTCAGGGCCCTTTCCTGCCTTATCGTGATCCTTGCCCGTCGCCTCCGGGTTCACGGTGTGCCTCCTTTCTGTCTGCCATGGCTCTTGAGCGAGAAGATCCGCCCAAGACCGTCAGTAACGCTCTTCCCGGTTCGGGGTGTCGTCATGGAGTTCATCGAAGCGCCCTCCCGACGAGAAACGCGCCGCGGCGGCCGTGCAGCAGGCGGCCGAGAAAGTCTGTAATGGGCGC
>CAZDHT010000464.1:0-1949 GCA_964505325.1 uncultured Planctomycetota bacterium
GTTTGACGCGCGCACCCATCGGCGTTATGCCGTCGATCACGCCGGCCGGAAGCGTCGTGGTTTTGGACACGCACAGCTTCTGGCGCTGCCGGATGAGCCTGGGCACGGAACTGGCGCGGCTCGATTCCGGCGAGCTGATCCCCATTCACCCCGATAACTACCTCCAGCGGGCCCACAAGACGGTGGATGGAAAGCGGCGGTACTATCAGGTGCTCCGCAAACACGATCGCTCCTGGGTCTGGCCGATGCCGCCTGCCGGTTGGACCGAGGGGGACTTCGACGACAGCTCCTGGCCCACGCTGCGAGGCCCGTTCTGCATGGGCGGCTACTACAAGGGCGAAACCGGCAGATACCGTAGTGTCCCGCTGCTCTGCCTGCGCGGCAGCTTCTGGGTCGACCATCCGGCGCGGGCGGGCGACATAAGGCTCTCGGTGTCCTTCCGCGGCGGACTGATCGTCAGCGTGAACGGCGCCGAGTTGACCCGCTCCCACATGCCGAAAGGCGAGATCAAGCCGGACACGCCCGCCGCCGACTATCCCAAGGTCGTATATGTTGACGACAAGGGGCTGCTGCTCGACAGGAAGTTTCCCGACAAGGCGTTCGAAGACCGATACCGGATGCGCGAGCGTGAGATCAAGGATGTTACGGTGCCCGCGTCCATGCTACGCAAGGGCCTCAACGTCCTCGCCCTCGAAGTCCATCGCGCGCCGGCGCCCGAATTTTTCTTCACAGCCAGAAGCCGGCGCCAGGCGACGGTCTACACGAACCCGCAGCACGTCAGGGCGTTCGCGTGGTGGTCGCGGATCGGCCTCGGCTCGGTGAAGCTGACGGCGCCGGCCGGTGCGAAGATCATCCCGGACGCGGGGCACGTCGGCCGGCCCAGGGGCTTCTACGTGTGGAACCGGCGCCTGATCGAGCGCGTCGATCACACGGACTACGTGAATCCGTTCCAACCGCTTCGCCCGATCCGGCTGTGCGGGGCGCGGAACGGCGCCTACACGGGCCAGGTCGTGGTGGGCTCGGATCGGCCCATTCTCGGGCTGAGGGCGACGTGCTCGGAGATGGTCGGCCCGCGCGGCGCGCGGCTGCCGGAACGGGCAGTGCGGGTTTGCTACGGCCTGCCCGAAGTGGCGCCGAGGAGAGGCCCGCCGTGGTTTGAGGGCTTCGGCGAACACCCGCCGGGCCGCGTGCCACTGAACGAGCAGGGCGGTGGCGCCGTGCAGCCGGTCTACGTGACGGTGCGTGTCCCCGCCGACGCCGCGCCCGGCGACTATCAGGGCAAGCTGACCGTCTCGGCGAAAGGGCAGGAACCGGTCGGCGTCGCGGTCGAGCTACGCGTGGTGGGCTGGCTCCTCCCGTCTCCGCAGCAGTTCTTCCCGCAAGCCGGAATGTTCCAGTCACCCGACTCCGTCGCAATGCGGTACGGGGTGCCGATGTGGTCGGAGAAGCACTGGGAGCTGATCGGTCGGAGCCTCGCGTTGATGGGCGAGCTCGGCACGAAGGCCATCTACGTCACCGCGATCCGCCAGACCCACCTGGGCAACCAGCACGGGATGATTCGTTTCGTGAAGGGGGCCGACGGCTCGCTCCAGCCCGACCTCTCCATCGCCGAGCGGTACATCGGACTGGCGGCGCGGCATCTGGGCAAGGTGCCCATCGTCGGCGTGTACTGCTGGGAGACGTTCGACTCCGGCGGAAAGTTCCACTTTGGCCACTACGCCCGTAAGAACCGGCCCATACTCATCAGTGTGCTGGACCCCGAGACGGGAGCGCTCGTAGAGGCCGAGGGCCCGCAGTGGGGCACGCCCGCGTGCCCGCGGTTCTGGAAACCGGTCTTCGACGGTGTGCGGAAGATCCTCGCCAAACACGGCATCGCGGGTTCGATGATGGTTGGGGTTTGCGGGGACTTCGAGCCGACGGACGCAGCGCTCGAAGACATCAAGGCTGCG
>CAZDHT010000465.1:0-1913 GCA_964505325.1 uncultured Planctomycetota bacterium
GGAGGTCATACTACCGCATGCACCCCAGGGGGGTGACATTTTCCCTTTGGCGTTATAAGGGGTGACATAATCGCTTTGGCACGACATCTCCCCAGGCAGATCCCACTTGACAGCGCCGCGTCTGGGGGCTATTATCGCGCTTGAGCGGCCCCGTGGCCGCAGCGGCCCCGTGGCCGAGAGGTTAGGCAGCGGTCTGCAAAACCGTGTACACCGGTTCGAGTCCGGTCGGGGCCTCCACCGTCCGAAAGCAGTGGCAAATCCCTAGCGGTGAACGTTTGGTGAGTGTTTGGGACTGTGCAGGGAGAGAACGCCCGTTGCCGCTCAGACGAGCGTGGGGTCGTCGGGGCTTGAGTCCTCGTCGCTCTCCAGGCCGTCGGGCCCGCTGCTGACGTGTTCGAGGACCTCTTGCTCAACATAGATCGGCGCGTCGAGCCGGACGGCCACCGCAACGGCGTCGGACGGGCGCGAATCGACCTCCACGGTGCTCCCATCGTATGTGAGCACCAGCTTGGCGTAGAACGTGTTGTCGTGGAGAGAGCAGACCACGATTCGATCCAGCACGATGCCGAGGCCGGTGATCACGTTGGCGAGCAGGTCATGCGTCAGTGGACGATTGGTCTGGATCTCGCGGATTCTCCGGTCGATGGCGGCGGCTTCGACGATCCCGATGAGTATTGGAAAGCTGCGCTGCCCGCCCCTTTCCCGCAACCAGATGACCTGGTAGTCGCTGGTCTCGGTAATCAGGATCTTCGAAAGCTCCATCTCTATCATCGGTTCACCCGCCATCAAGAACCACTTTAGTTTAATTGTAATCGGCTCCGCACGAATGTCAATTTGTTTCTCGACGGCACGCGCCGGCGGGGCTAGAATGGGCAAGGCGGCAGAGGCAAGAATATGCGCGGGATCGTCAAAACGCAGTGTGTTGTTTTCCTGTTCCTGGTGCGCGTGGCGGCCGCCGCCGAAGTGCCCGCGCCGAGCCGGCTGGTGGCGCTGGTCGGCAAGCGACCGGTGACGGTGCGGGACCTGGCGGACTGGCTCCGGCTCGGCAATACCGTTCCCGCGAAGGCGGCGCGAAAAGACTGGCAAGAAGCGCTCCAGGCGATGGTCAACCGGGCCGTCCTGTTGGAGGCGGCCCGCCGCGAGCAACTCACGGTGTCGGATTTGGCAGTCACCCGGGCGATTCGGGCACGGATGCGGGGGCCGCGGGCGGCGGATTACGAGCGGGAGATTCGCCTGCTCGGGCTGACGGCGGGGCAAGCGCGCCGGCGCATGCGTGAGCAGCTCCTGCTGCAACAACTCCTCTCGGCAAAGCTCGGGGTGAAGTTCTTTGTGTCTCCCAAGGCGGCGGTCGAGTGGTACGAGAAGAACAAGGACCTCCTGGCAAGCCCCGAGGTCCGCGTGGTGCGGGTGATCACGCTCCGCGTACAGGGCAAGCGGACGGACGCCGCGGGGAAGGCCAGAATCGAGGGGGTTCGGGAGCGGGCCGCGGGCGGCGCGGACTTCGAGAAGTTGGCGAATGAGCATTCCGAGGACCCCTGGGCGGCAAAGGGCGGCCTTCTCGACCCGATGCGGAAGGGGGAGTCCGGGTCGATCTTTGCGGACGAGGTGTTTGCGATGGGGAGGCCGGGCGAGATGAGTCCGGCCTTCAAGACGAAGGTCGGGTATCATCTGCTGCGGCTGGAGGCGGTCAAGCCTCCGGTGGTCCCGCGGTTTGAGGATGTCCGGGCGACGATCCGCGAGCGGCTGCTCGAGGAACTACGAGCAAGACACCTGCCGGAGCTGGCGGCCAAGCTGCGGCGCGCCACGACCGTGAGGGTGTTCTGGAAGCACATGCCCTGGCCCGAAAACAACAACCACAGTAAGACTTCAGCCAAGTGAGAAGACGGTGTGCCCTGAAAGGGCAACATTCGACA
>CAZDHT010000466.1:0-1910 GCA_964505325.1 uncultured Planctomycetota bacterium
AGGGCGCCGCGATCCAGAAGCTCAGAAGGTTCTCACCTTTGCTGGCCATGTCCGCCAGCGAGGGCTGCTCGGCGTCGGTCTGCCAGCCATTGTTATGACCGACCGCGAAGAATACCTCGCCAGTGACGCGGCGCAGATAACGGCCGTCAATGCGGACCCAGCCAAGATGGGAGGAAGCCACACACGCAAAGGATCCGCCGACAGTGTTCGACGTGCCCGACGAATCCTTTGCGGTCACAGAATAACTCCATGTCCCGACCGCACCGGGCGCGAACCGGACGAGCCAGTTCGTCCCGTCATGGAAGCCAGGGACATGGAATGTGCCGCCCGGGCCGGTGAATGTGGCCGAGAGGTCGAGTCCGCCGTACGCTGGGTCGGGTTCGTGGAACTTCGTCGCCACCACCTTGGACAGGGAGACCAGCAGCTCGACCCTCGCGTACTTCGGCACGCTGGCCGGGGTGGCCTGGACACTGTCGATGGTGATGACGTTCTGGGACACGACGGCCTTGCCGGCATCCACGAGGCCGTGGCCGTACCGCGCGTCCCAGCCGGGCGCCCCTTTGTCCTCGGCGGTCTCGACCAGTCTCTGGCGCACCTGGCCCGGCGAAGGGGCGGAGCCAACGACGCCGCTGGCAATAATGAGGGCGGCGACACCGGACACATGCGGCGCCGCCATGGAGGTGCCGTCGAAGAACCAGTAGCCAAAGTCCGAGGGGTTCCGCGTGTTGGGATTGAACGTGTTCTGGAGGACTCCGTCGCCATAGCCGTCGCCGTTCTGGTCGCGGCCGACGTCGCCGCCGGGGGCCACAAGGTCCAGAGAACTGCCGTAGTTCGAGTATCGGGGGCGGGTCTCATCATACCGCGTGGCGCCCACGGCGATGCAGTAGTCATCGTAGGCGGCGGGATACGCGACGGCGCCCTTCCCGTCGTTTCCGGAAGAGCATACGATGATCACGCCCTTGCCGAAGGCGTAGGCGATGGCCTCATCGACGGGCCAACCGGGATTGTAGGGCTTGCCTTTCACGAGAGGCCACGAGAGGCTCAGGTTGATGACTTTGGCGCCGTTGTCCGCCGCATAGCGGATGCCATCGGCCAAATCCGCCGCCGTCCCTTCGCCGTTGGCATCGAGCACCTTGACCGGCATGATGGAACACGCGAACGCGACTCCCGCAACGCCGACGCCGTTGTTTGTGCTCTGCGCGATCGTGCCCGTCACGTGGGTGCCGTGACTGTTGTCGTCGTTCGGGTGGCCGTCCTTCTCCACCGCGTCGTACGGCTTTACGAAGGTCGTTGAGGCCAGGTCGGGCGCACGGGTGAAGGCGCCATAGTTCTCGTAGGCCACGCCGGTATCCAGGACAGCGACGATGACCCCCGCGCCCTGCGTGACCTTCCACGCGGGCTCGAGATTGATCCCACCGCCATTGGCGCCACCGTTCGGGTTGGGGCTCGAGCGATCGTCCAGATGCCACTGGTCGGGGTAGTAGGGGTCATTGGGTGGGTCATCGGGGAACGCCGCTGCATAGCAGATGCTGTTGCGCTTGGCGTCCTTGACCGTCGGCTCCTTGCGAAGCGCCACGACCACCTGAGCAATCGTCTTGCCCCTGCGGATGCGGATGCGTTTGAAGCCGCCGGCACGGCTGGTGGAGATCTCCGTCGTGCCGTGGCGGCGGTAGACCGCTGCGATGGCCGCCTTCGGCGTGCCGACCTTGAACCTGACCAGCACCTCACCCGCGGCAAACTTCAGGGTTGCCCGCTCCCCGCGGCGGTGTACACTGAAGCGTTGCCCCGCGTAGGCAGTCGTCCAGAAGGACAAGGCCACCAGGATTGCGGTCAGCGTATACCAAGGTCGTCTCACAGGTGACATCATTTGGATTCTCCCGTCAGCTTCAGAGTTCCGGGCGACAGGCCTC
>CAZDHT010000467.1:0-1889 GCA_964505325.1 uncultured Planctomycetota bacterium
TCCGGCAGCGTGGGACCGCAGCGACCACCGGCCGTCGACCGCGCGTTCGGCCATTGAAGTGCACACTCGGCCTTCAGCGAACCGTGCCAGTAATGCTCGAGGTGTGGCTGGTTGCCGGGCGTCGCGTACTCGAAACGGACCGAGGCGACCTTTTCGTCACCCATGTGCTCGCCATGCGTCGTCCGGAGTGTCCCGCCCGGGGCGATCACAACCGTCCGCTCGGCTGGTACGGTGATTCGCGCTGCAGCGATGTATTCGCCGTCCATCGCCATCCCGCGAAGGCGTTGCCCCGCGGCGTCGAAGCAATGTCGGCTCAGGCCCCACGACATGGCCGGCTTCAGAATCCGCAGCGGCTTGTCCGAGATGTTCTGAAACTCGATGTTGAACACGCTCCGCTTGCCTGGCTCGAAGCGCCCGTCCTCCAGCCGCACACGCATCCGCAGCCCCTTGACCGGCGTGGACCATGCGACGGCGTCCCCCGACGCCGTGGCCGGGGGCCTGGGGTTCACGGCAATGTCGGCCGTGGCGGAGACGGTCCCCTCGATGCCGGTCCGACCCCAGGCTTCTGGCCGGGGAGAAACGGTCAGTGTGTGTCGACCGGCTGGCGCTACAACGAAGGGGGTGTAGCCATCGTGTCCCTTGATCTGTGATCGAGACGAGCAGACCAGGACGCTCCCCCAGCGCAAGCGCTGGGCGGGCTCGAGTGTCCGCACCGGCAGGTGCTGGACGCGGTTACGAATTGGATGGCCCGTGTAGGATCCGAGACTTGCGGCCCGAACAGGGCTGCCATCCAGCGCAAAATCGAACCACCAGTAGACCCCCCAACTCGGCAGATAAGTCTCTTCGAGCACGATGGCCTTGGAAGACGTATTGACCACCCAGATATCGACCTCCACGCCCTCCTTGAACCGGTCGACCTTCAGGTCCACCTTCAGGGAACCCGCCGGCTGCGTGGCGGGCGGGGCGGATTCCTTGGACAACCCGTCGATGAAGCCGGCCGGGCCACCCCGGGCCGGCGCCTTGACAGCCGCCTCTTCGGTCGGCGCTGGAGGAACCGACGGCGACGGCGCCAGCGTCAACACACCGACCGTGATCAGCGCGGCCGCGGCCACGGCCAGCCCGGCCACTTTCATTGCGGCGACGCCGCCTGCAGCAGCGACCGACACCGTTGCCGTTGGACCCGCCACGGCAATCTTGCCCAGCGAGGCGAGAAGGACTGACGGCGCCGCATAGGCCGGAGCCGCGCCCAGACACAGGGCCAGAGCGGCGACCGACACGGTCACCCCGGCCTTGCTCAACCGGCGGCGGAGTTGCTCCACGCCTCTCTGCAAACGCCGCGAGACGGTCGTGCGGTCGCAGCCAAGCTGCTCGGCCACCTCGGCCTGCGACTTGCCCTGCAGATAGTGCAGGATCACCGCCGACTTGAGATCATCGCGCAGATCTTCGATTGCCGCATCCACGTGCGGCTCGATGTCCGACCAGCGGACGCTCGCCCCATCCCGCTCCGCATTCACAGCCGCCTCCTTCCACTCTTGGGCTCTCGGGCCGTGGCGAACCGCGTCCAGCGCGGCGCGACGGGCGGTGGTGTGCAGCCAGCCGGGCAGCGACGAGCGGACGTTGCCCGCGTGCCGGGCCAGCGACAGAAAGCACTCCTGGGCCGCGTCCTCCGCGTCGTGCCGGCTCCCGGTCACGCGCAGGCAGACGCCGTACACCAGGCCCGAGTACTTCTCCACCAGTTGTGCGAAGGCATCAGCGTCCTGGTCTGACGCATATTGGCTGAGCAACCTCGCATCGCTCATCATGCAAATCCTCCCGGCACCGGTTCGGCGGACCTCCTCGGCCTCTATCATTATAGAGGACGGCGGGCGGAAGAATGTGCATGGAAAATC
>CAZDHT010000468.1:0-1885 GCA_964505325.1 uncultured Planctomycetota bacterium
TCGGGCTTCAACACGCGGATCGTCCGCCGCATCTGGCAGGGCGAGAACCGGCCGTCAAAGCTCGACGACAGCTTCATCGCCGAGCGCCTCGGCGTCCAGCCGAAGAAGCCGCTCAAGAGCGGCGTCGGCGTCCACGTCCACACCTGCCGCAAGGCCGGCCGCCGCTACTATGCCGTCGTCACCGCCGTCAACGGCGTCGAGAACACGGGCGACCTCGGCCCGGGCAATGTGAGCGGGCCGGTCGACCAGAAGGTCGCGCCGGTCGAGCCGGTGCTCCAGTCCGAGTCGTTCGAAAAGGGCGCGTACAACCGCAAGGAGAACGACGTGGTCACGCGCCGCTACTGCATCTGGGCGGTTCCGCCGCTGGCGCCGCGTCCGCTCCAATACGGCTTCGTCGTGCGCTACCATCCGCACCGCATCGGCGACCGCCCCGCGCCGCTCGAGCTGAGCCACGGCAAGGCCCACACCAACGAGCCGGAACTCAGCCGCTGGCAGCGCCCGGACGCCATCCTCTTGGCGGGCTCCGCCGACCCCAAGATCGGTTTTTACGTCGGCGTGAACAACTGCCACGAGACGCTCAAGTCGTTCAGCCAGGGCACGTGGGGCACGTGGACGTGGAACCGTCACCGGCACCTCATCGAGTGGATGAAGAAGAACTACAAGATCGACGAGCAGCAGATTTACTGCTACGGCAGCCACTGGGGGATGTGGGAGATTCGGCATCCGGAGATTTTCTGCGCCTTTATCGGCTGGGGCTCGGGCGAGCTGACCAAGGGGTTCGTCGACTGGAACCGCGCCCGTGGCGTGCTCGGCCCGCCGAGCGCCTACGAGGGCAAGCCGCGCGGGCAGAACCCCTACGAGATGCTCAATCTCACCGCGTACGCCGCGGCCGATCCGAGGCGGACGCTGCCCGTGCAGTTCCTCATCCCCTGCACCGGCTCCCACACCGGCGAGATGAGCTACCCGGCGCTGCCGAGGTACAAACGGGCGCTGATGGACGCGAAGCAGCCGTTCGCCGCGGCCATCGGCAAGGCCTCGTGGGGCTTTCGCACACCGGCCGCGCTGACCGAGTTCCGGGCCGGCCGGATGAAGATCCTGCGCGACCAGAGCAAGCCCGCCTTCGCCAACTGCACCCTGGATGACAACCCCGGCTGCGGCGACATCGGCAACGGCGACGACACCGGCATGCTCAACGGCTACCTGTTGTGGGACACGAAGGACATCGTCGACACGCCGGGCGAATGGCAGATGACCGTGTACCTGCACAAGTCCGCGCCGCTGTCCGAATGCAGGGCCGACCTCACCCCGCGCCGCTGCCAGGGGTTCAAGGCGAAGCCGGGCCAGAGGTTCAGATGGACCAACACCCCGCTGGCGGACAAGAAGGTCGCCCAGACCGGCGCCGCCGTGGCGGACAAGTGGGGGCTGGTCACCCTGGAGAAGGTCATGGTGACCAAAGGCAAGAGCCGCATCGCAATCGCTGCCGCTGAATAGGGAAGCACGCGTGCCCAGAATCGCCATCATCGGCGCCGGTTCGATGGTGTTCAGCAAGAACGTCATCTCGGACATTCTGGCGTTCGACGCGCTGAAAGACACCACTTTCGCGCTGATGGACATCGACGAGGAGCGCCTGGGCGTGGCCGGCGCGATGGCCGAATCGGTCAACGCGACGCGCGGGGCCGCCGCAACCATCGAGACCACGCCTGACCGGCGCGCCGCCATCGACGGCGCGGACTACGTGATCAACACGATCGGCGTCGGCGGGTTCGCCGCGACCAAGACCGACTTCGACGTGCCGGAGAAGTTCGGCGTCCGCCAGACCATCGCCGACACGCTCGGCATCGGCGGCATCTTCTGGTCGATCCGCTCGATCCCCGTCGTGCTCGAC
>CAZDHT010000469.1:0-1868 GCA_964505325.1 uncultured Planctomycetota bacterium
GAGATGTTCGAGCGCCTCGGCGTGCGGACCGTTCGTGACCTGCTGTACCTCTTCCCACGCAAGCACCACGATCGCCGTAACTTGGTGCATATCCAGGACGCAAAGCCAGGCGCGGACGCGATGGTGGTAGGCGACGTGGTGCAGGTCAACCTGCGCCGCCGCGGGCGCGGCAAAGGCGTCCTGACCGTCGAGGTGCGGGACGAGACAGACAGTGTCCGGGCCGTGTGGTTCAATCAGAACTATCTCGCCGAACGCTTCGACGCCGGCGACACCGTGCTGCTGTGGGGCG
Source organism: uncultured Planctomycetota bacterium (assembly GCA_964505325.1). Classification (GTDB taxonomy): domain Bacteria; phylum Planctomycetota; class PUPC01; order PUPC01; family PUPC01; genus CAZDHT01. The sequence goes on from CAZDHT010000469.1 coordinate 290, forward strand.
CCGTCCGGGAATACACCGGCGCCAAAATCCCTCTGGAGATGGTCAACCCCGGTTTCGAACACGTCGGCACGGACGAGCACGGCGGGATCGCGCTCACCGACGAGATGTCCCGCCTGATGCCGGTGTATCCGCTGACCGAGGGCCTCTCGCAGGGCCAGCTCCGGCCGATCATCCGCGCGGCGCTCGATGACTACGGAGCCGCCGTCCCCGAGATCCTGCCCGAGTCGCTCCGCGCCCGCTACGGCCTGCCCACGATTACCGACGTGTTGGAGCAGGCGCACTTCCCCGACTCGATCGAGGCCAAGAACGAGGCCAAGCGGCGGCTGGTCTACGAGGAGTTCCTCGTGTTTGAGCTGGCGGTCGCGCTTCGCCGCCGCACCACCAAGGCCGCCGAAGGGATTACGTTCAAGGTATCCGCCGAGTTCGACCGCCGCATCCGAAAGCTCTTTCCGTTCAAGCTGACCGCGTCGCAGGAGACGGCCCTCGCCCAGATCCGGGAGGACATGCGGAGCCCGGCGCCGATGAACCGGCTGCTCCAGGGCGACGTGGGCTGCGGCAAGACGGTGGTGGCCGTGTACGCGATGCTGCTGGCCGCCGCCAACAAGTACCAGTCGGCGATCATGGCGCCCACGGAAATCCTCGCCGAGCAGCACCTCCACACCCTCGGCAAGATGCTCCACGGCTCCGCCGTGCGGGTCAAGCTGCTCACCGGCGCCTCGGACCGCCGCCGCGTGCTGGCCGAGATCGAACGCGGCGAGGCGGACATCGTCATCGGCACCCACGCGGTCATCCAGTCCGACGTGACGTTCCACCGGCTCGGCTTCGTCGTGGTGGACGAGCAGCACAAGTTCGGCGTGATGCAGCGGGCCCGCCTCCGCTGGAAGGGCCGCTCGCCCGACGTGCTGGTGATGACCGCCACGCCGATCCCGCGGACCCTGGCACTCACCATCTTCGGCGACCTGGACGTCTCGACCATCACCGAGCTGCCCCCGGGCCGCAAGCCCGTGATTACCAAGCAGTTCGCCCCGCGGCACGTCAGCCGCGGGTACGAGTTCATTCGCAAGCATGTGTCTGCGGGCCGGCAGGCCTACGTGGTGTGCCCGCTCATCGAGCAGTCCGAGACGCTCGACCTCCGCTCGGCCACCGACACGGCGGCGGAGCTGGACGAGAAGGTCTTCCTCGAGTTCAACGTGGGGCTGCTTCACGGCCGGATGACGGCGGGCGAGAAAGAGCGGGCGATGGCGGCGTTCGCACGCGGCGACATGCAGGTGATGGTCTCGACCGTCGTGGTCGAGGTCGGCATCGACGTGCCTAACGCGACGGTGATGCTTGTCCTGCACGCCGAGCGGTTCGGCCTGGCCCAGTTGCACCAGTTGCGCGGGCGGATCGGGCGCGGCGCCGGCCAGGCGTACTGCCTGCTGTGCAGCGCGGCGCAGTCCGACGAGGCCAGGCAGCGGCTGGCGATCATGTGTGAGACGACGGACGGGTTCCGCATCGCCGAGGAGGACCTCAGGCTGCGCGGCACCGGCGAACTGTTCGGCACCCGCCAGCACGGACTGCCCGACGTGCGGATCGGCGA
>CAZDHT010000470.1:0-1861 GCA_964505325.1 uncultured Planctomycetota bacterium
CGGAGCTGTCGCTCCTCGCGAAGGCCCGTGAACGGGCCTTTCCCGTCTCGAAAACGGGGATGACTCAGCCAGACGGATACTTGCATGGGGAATCCCTCGGTGTCATTATAGTGCTCAGCCGGCCGCAAATCGCGGGTGAGTGGAACTGTCAGGAGGCGGGTGCTATGAGAGTTTTCAGGACGATATGCGCTGCGGTGATGCTGGTGGCGTTCGCGTCGGCCGCGCTGGGCGCGGCGAAGGAAGCACTTGCCGCCTTCCCAGGCGCCGAGGGCTTCGGCGCCGCCTCGGTCGGCGGACGCGGCGGGCGGGTCCTCAAGGTCACCAACCTGAATCCCAAGGGGGAGGGGAGCTTCCAGGCGGCGTGCGAGACCGCAGGGCCGCGCATCGTCGTCTTCGAGGTCAGCGGGGTGATCAAGGGCAGCGTGGCCATCAAGCACCCCAACATCACCATCGCCGGGCAGACCGCCCCCGGCGCCGGTATCACCATCGAGGGGATGCTGAAGAACCCGTACCGCATCAAGCCGAACCTGCACGACGTGACCATTCGCTTCCTGCGGGTCCGGCCGCCGAAGCACAAGGGCAAGTGGTCCGGCGGCGACTGCCTGCAACTGACCGGCGTTGACCGCCTCATCGTCGACCACGTCTCGTGCTCCTGGGGCAGCGACGAGAACGTCGACGTGTGCAACTCCCGCGACATCACCATCCAGTGGTGCGCCATCGAGGAGTCCGACACCAAGGGACACGCGAAAGGCCAGCACAACTTCGGAATGATCATGGGATATAGCGGGCGCGATGCGACGGTTCATCACAACCTGTTCGCGCACCACGCACGGCGGGCGCCGCTGTGCGGGCTGGAGGTGCTCGACCACCGCAACAACGTCATCTACAACATGCGGGCGCCGCTGCTCTGGCACCCGGTGCGAATGAACTACCAGCGCAAGGGCCAGCCGTTCCGGGCGAACATCGTCGGCAACTACTTCAAGGCCGGCCCCAACTACAAGCGCGACGCCAACACCAGCCGGCTCGACCAGGTCATGTGGAAGCGGAGCACGGTCGACCCTTACTCCGAGGGCAACTACTTCGCCTGGATCGACAAGGTGGTCGTGTCGACGGACGAGCCGAGGTCGGAGAAGCCGTGGCCGGCGCCGCCCGTCAAGACGCACAAGGCGAAGGAAGCGCACGAACTCGTGCTGGCCCACGCCGGCTGCCTCCCGCGCGACGTCGTCAGCAGGAGGACGGTCGAAGAGGTCCAAAAGGTCACCGGCAAGTGGGGGCGGCACGATCCGCTCAAGGGATTAATGGACGGCCTCACGCCCGGCAAGCCGCCCAGAGACACGGACAACGATGGGATGCCCGACGACTGGGAGACAGCCCACAAGCTGGACCCGAAGGATCCCGCGGACGCCGGCAAGACCGTCCCCGCCGGCGCCTCCAAGGACGACCGCCACAAGGGCTACACCTGGGTTGAGTTCTACATCAACGAGCTTGCCGACCGGCTGATCGCCGACGCCATCGGGGCTAAATGAAAAGGGGCGACAGTCTTGACAAAGGTGTTCATTTCGCCGCCGGCGTTCTCTTGCCGGTGCTGAGGACGTAGAGGATGTCCTTGTAGCCACAGCCGGCGTAAAGAACGCCGTTGGCGGCATCGAGCGCGAGGTGGCGCGGATTCGCCCGGCCGAGCCCGGTCTCCGCAATGCGGCCGCCCGGTCTGAGGCGACCGGTCTTTGGGTCGCGTTCGAGCCACATGACGGGGTCGTTCAAACTCGCACAGTACATGGCCGTCCCGTCCGCCTCGAACACCACCCCCATTCCTTTGAGCGCGCGCGGCAACGTGCTGGTCGCCTGGAACGTGAGGGTGCCG
>CAZDHT010000471.1:0-1832 GCA_964505325.1 uncultured Planctomycetota bacterium
CCATCCCCTTCTTTGTGAGCGGCGGCTCGTGGACGAAGATCGCGTTGCCGTAGTAGCGGTAGTACGTGTTGTTCTGCGGATGCGAGCCGTTCTTGATTGTCTTCTTGTATGGCTCCCAGTACGGGAAGGCATCCTTGAGGACCTTGTCGTTGCCGAACTTGGTGCACGGCCCGGCGGGGAACTGACCCATCAGGTGCCGGCCGAGATACGGCCCGGCGGGGTTGTACCACTTGCCCACGTTGTCCCACAGCCACGTACACGACTCGCCCGGGCGCAGGGCCAGGTTTTCAACGTACCTCTGCCGGTACGGGTCCCGGCCGCGGGGTTTGTGACCCTTGGCCTTTATGACGGCGTTGGCGTCGGCCCGGTAATTGACCATGAAGTTGCCCGGTGCGCGGCCCTCCTGCCTGGCCTTGGAGAACAGGGACCGGTCGGCCATGATCTCGTCGTAGGAAGCGATCTCGCCTTTCTTGTTCAGGACGTACGCCGGCAGCCAGGGGTCGAGCCAGTGCCATTTGCCGCCCCACTTGAACTCGCAGCTCACGTGGCCGAAGCCGGGGTCCAGCAAGCGGGATTCGATGCCGGCCGCCTCCATCAGCGAGCCGAGCACGCCTGCTTGCGGCCCGCAGCCTATGTAGCCGTAGATGTTGATGTACTTGAGCGGATCGTTGGCGAACAGCATCTTGCCCTTGTGCCTGCCGCCGTACTGGATCTCCAGCGGGCGGTGCGAATGCCACGACATCCAGCAGGTCCGCACCATGAAGTTGTACAGGGCGATGGCCTTTTCCTGTTGGGCTTTGCAGCCCTGGGTCACGTCAGCCACGATGGTCTTCAGCGTGGCGCAGTTGATGCTCCGGTCGGTGTCGATGACGATGCGGCTGACCTTCTGCGCCAGGGCGGCGCAGGGGACGCTCAACACGAGCAACATGACAGCAGCAACGAGTTCGTGGTCTGCCATAGGGATCCTCCTCTCCTCTGGCTCAGGGGCTGTGTTCGAACGTCACCTCCCGCGTCTCGCCGGTGGCGACCTCGCGGACCTTCACCGTCCACATGCCCGGCGCGTCGTTCAGCGCCAGCGGCAGTGGGAACGAGCCGCCGTTCGGCTTGCACGTGATATTGGTGCGGTACAGGAGCCGCTCCTGTCCGTCCGGGCCGGTGAAATCCAGGTGGTACGCAGCGGCTTGGAGCGGACAGCCCTTCCCGGGCGTGATGGTGATTCTGCCTTTGTCGACCCGCGCGTCGAACGGCTTCGCCGCCGCGCGCATGGCGGCGAGAAAGACCGGCTCGAACGGCTGAACCGTCACCGTGATCTCCTTGCCCCGGCCGAGCTTCTTGCCGGCGCGGACGTCGTACCAGGTCGTCACGCCGGGCCGCGACACCGTTACCTTCACGGGCACCTCGAACTTCCTGTTCGACTTGTACTTTTGCGGACCCAGCTCGTGGACCCGCAACTGCGGGTTGCGGTGCAGCGCGATCAGCTCGGCGCCGCCGTTGTGCCAGACCGTCACCTCGACCCCGGTGGCCGGCTTGCCATCATTGCCGACGACCACCGGCGTGACCCGGTCCTTCCCCACAGTGCGCACGAGGTGCGCCCCGACCAGCTCCTTCAGTGACTCGTCGCCGTCGGGGTAAAGGCGCTCGTGGTAGTAGGGCAGCATGTCCTTGCCGAGCACAATCGCCCGCTTCGAGTCCTTGAACAGGCGGGCGAGCGGGCTCTCCTTCCGCCGCCTGCCGTGCTCGTCGAACGTCCCCGGCAGTTTGTCGGCGACGACCGTTCCGCCGGCCTTGACGAACGCGCGGATCGCGTCGGCCTCGGCGAGCGACAGCGCCTC
>CAZDHT010000472.1:0-1811 GCA_964505325.1 uncultured Planctomycetota bacterium
GCGGGCTGAGAAGAGCGTCTAATTGAGTAAGGGATCATGTGCCAACGTAAGGAGGGTGCGCGATGAGAAGGGCATGGGTGTTGATGGTGGTGCTGGCGCTGGTGTCTTCGGCGGCGGCGGGTGCGGAGGCGAAGCTGTCGGCGCGAGAACTGGGCGGGGTGAAGGGTCTGAAGACGTTCATGGCGACGTTTTACGAGCCGGTCGCGGTGAACGTGGCGCCGAAGGCGGCTCAGTACAAGCTGCCGCTGGAGCTGGGCAAGGTGACGAACGCGGCGGCGATCCGGCCGCAGTTGAAGCGGGTCGCCGGACTGGAGGGCCTGCTCGAGAAGAACGGCTTTGCCGCCGGGCCGGCGGGATGGCACGACGACATCGTTAAGTTCTACAAGTCGATGAAGACGTCCGGCACGCCGATCTTCGTCACGTCCGACTCGCTGCTGCACCTGTATCACATTCAGTTCGACGAGACGCTGAAGCACATCGAGGAGACGGAGTTTTTCCAGGACGCTCTTGCGCTGTCGGTCGGGCTTCAGAAGGAGAGTCAGAGGTTGTACGATGAGTTGGACGGCGAGGAGAAGGAAGCGGCGCGGCGCTGCGTCGGCTTCTTCACGGTGCCGGCCGAGCTTCTCGCGAAGAACACGCTGCGCGGGACGGTCGAGGCGGCGATCCAGCACGTCAACAGTTGGCCCGCGCGGCGCGCTTGGCAGAAGCAGCGCGAGTTCTCGCAGAAGTTCGCGAACCTGATCGAAGAGCTCGAACGGCGCAAGCTGATCCGCGCGTGGGACGTTCACAACAAGGCGAAGCTGCTCGCCGGGCTGAAGAAGCTCAAGTCGCAGGCGCCCGGCGGCAAGGTGGTGCCGACGGTGATTCCGGCGGCGGTGTCGGATGCGGTCTCGGCCGAGCTGGCGCTCATCGAGAAGCACGAGGGCTTCTCCGAGAGCCCGCTGTTCAAGTACAAGGAGGACTACTCGCAGTACGTGCCGCGCGGCCACTACACTCGCAGCGAGAACCTGAAGAAGTATTTCAAGGCGCTGATGTGGTACGGGCGGCTGACGTTCCTGATCAAGGGCAAGCGGCCCGGCTCGGCCGACGTGGCGCTGGTCACTCTCGACGAGGCGCGGATTCAGACGAAGGCGGCGGTGATGATCGCCTCGCTGCTCGGCACGACCCGGCTCGAGGGCCGGACCGCTGCCGGCGTGTGGGCCAGGATGTATCAGGTCACCGCGTACTACGTCGGCCTCGCCGATGACCTTACGCCGCACGAGTACAGCGACGCGATGCGGGCGACGTTCGGTGCGAACTTCAGCACGGCCGACCTGAAGGACGCGAACAAGTGGTTCGGGCTGCGCAAGCGGCTGGCCGCGATGCGCCCGCCCGAGATCTACAGCGGCACGGGCGACATGGAAGGGCCGCCGGCCAACGTTGCGTCGGAGAACGACCTTGCGAAGGCGCTCGAAGCAACGAAGGGCCTGCGCCTGATGGGCCAGCGCTACATCCCGGATTCGTACATGATGGGGCAGTTGGTCTATCCGACGGTCGGCCCGTTCACCGGCGCGGGCACGCCCTTCACGCTCGTTCAGAGCCAGGGCGGGCCGATCCGCGGGTTTCCGCGCGGGCTGGACGTGCTCGCGGTGCTCGGCTCCGACCGCGCTAGGGCGCTGATCAAGCAGGAGGGCGACGACCAGTACGAACGCTACGACGAAACCCTCGCCAGGCTCCAGAAGAGGTTTGGCGAGCTGTCACAAAAAGAGTGGAACCGCAACCTGTACTGGAGCTGGCTGTACGCGCTCAAGGGGCTGCTCGACAAGCCCGGC
>CAZDHT010000473.1:0-1787 GCA_964505325.1 uncultured Planctomycetota bacterium
CTGCCGGGCCGGTGCAGCTTGTGATTACCGATCTGCCGGAACGGGTCCGCTCCGACAGCCTGTATGCGTCGGCGGACGCCGGCGCGCAGGTGCGGGCGGTTCGGTTCCGAACGAACGTGGTGACCGAAGCCCCGCGCAAGGACGTCCGGAAGCTTGACAAGCCGATCGAGGACCTCGAGAAAGAGCTGCGAAAGAACGCGCAGGAGCAGCGGATGCTTGCCCGGCAGGAGGCGTACCTCGACAAGCTCGAGTCGTTCGTCGCGCCCACCGCCAAGGTCGAGATGGCCAAGGGCGTGTTGAACGCCGAGACGCTGAAGACGGTCACGCTGTTCGTGTTCGAGCAGCGGGCAAAGCTGTCGCAGGCGCAACTGGCGCTGCGCGAGAAGGAGCAGGAGTCGAAGAAGAGGCTGACCGAGCTGCAGCGGGAGCGGTCGCTGCTCACCCGGACGCATTCGCACATGCGCCGCCAGGCGGTGGTCTTCCTCGACAAGGCGAGGGCAGGGCGGGCGAGCGTCCGGCTTAGCTACTTGGTGGACGGCGCGACGTGGACGCCGGCGTATAACCTTCGAGCGAAACCCGGCAAGGACAACGTGGCCGTCGAGTACGACGCCGTGATCACCCAGATGAGCGGCGAGGACTGGCGGAACGTCTCACTGACGCTGTCCACGGCGTCGCCGACGATGACGGCCGACGCGCCGATCCTGGCGCCGCTGCTGGTCGCGCTTCGGCCCCGGCTGCGCGCGTCGGAGCAGCTTGTCAAGGTGAGACAGCAGTTCAGCAACGCGTCGTCGCTGCTTCGGCGGCAGGAGGAGAAACGGCAGAACGCCCTGGACCGCGGCGGGCAGATCGAGGCGCAGTGGTGGCTGAACAAGGCCGCGCACGGGTTCCAGATCTGGGAGCTGTACGTGCCCCAGCCGCTCGCGCGGGTGGCCCGGACCATGGCCCGGCAGGAGGTCTCGGGGCTGAGCGTGAACTACGCGCTGGAGGGCCGCTCAAACGTCGACAGCCGGCAGGATCAACAGATCGCGCGGATCGCGAACCTGTCGCTGCCCGCGAAGTTCACGAACGTTGCCATCCCGCTGCTCACCGAGCGGGTGAACCGCCGGGCGACGATTCAGAACACCAGCAAAGTCGCGCTGCTGGAGGGCCGCAGCAGTGTGTACCTCAACGGCGAGTTCGTCGGCAAGGGCACGGTCCCGATGGTGGCCAACGGCCAGAAGTTCCTGGCGGGGTTCGGCATCGCGCCGCAACTGCGCACCTGGCGCGAGCTCGTTTCCAAGAAGGAAAAGATCCAGGGCGCCAACCGGGAGGTCAGCTATGAGTACCGCCTCGTGCTCGACAACTACGGCGATCAGGAGGCGCTGGTGCAGGTCTACGACCGGCTGCCCTACGCGCAGGAGGACATCCGGGTGACGAAGGTGGACGGGTTCACCGGGATCACCGAGGATCCGGAGTACCACCGCATGTTCAAGCCGCAGGGCATCCTGCGTTGGGACCTGGCGGTCCCCAAGCACTCCGCGGGCGGGACGGCAAAGACGCTCGAATACAGCTTCAACCTCGAGTATGACAAGAACACCGACATCACCACCGCGACCGGCGGCGAGCGCGAGGAGAGAATCAGGGCGTTGTTCGAGAAGCAACTACGCGCGTTCTGAGCCGCCGGGCGCGCCGTACGTAGACAGCGGGATCAGAACGGGAGACCGTCGGCCAGTTCGCGGAGCTTCCGGGCACCTTCTTCAAGGAACAGGGAGTCCCCGCCGACCAGGAACAGGCGGAAGCCCTTGTCG
>CAZDHT010000474.1:0-1785 GCA_964505325.1 uncultured Planctomycetota bacterium
GCCACCGGGCAGGCAGGAATGCCTGCCCCACCTGGGTTCTGTTAGAGGGCCTAAGGGCATTGTGCCGCAAGGGATGGGATGATATACTCCCTCGTGTTCTGCGGGAAGACCAGACACGAACCGTCAAGGAGACAGACATGGAGAGCACGCCAGGGGCTGACCGCGTTCCACTGCCCGAAAGCGAACTCTATATCCTCAAGGAAGCCAAACTCTCCCGGCAGACCTGCGAGGAGCTCATCGAGTTCAACGAGGCCTACCAGCAGCGCAACCTGACGGCCTTCCTGAAGATGAAGTACGACTGGCAGGAGAAGTACCCGGGGAAGACGTTCCCAGGCCTCTGTGCCGAGGTCGACTCGATCACGGGCGAGATGCGTCCGCTCTCCGAGCAGCGCGCGTGGACGTGGGGGGACGGCCGCGGCCTCGGCATCTGGGCTGCGTTCCTGATCAAGGGCCGCACTGCCGACGAGGAACGCACCATCACGCTGGCTTCCGGCGCCGCCCGCACCGTCAATATGAAGGCGGAGTACGAAACGTACTGCGACCTGCTCTACAATAGCTTGGTCGAACGCTACGAAGCCTGTGGCGGCTCCTTCCCCTTCATGGCCGACGTCGATACCAACCGGCCGTCGGACGATCCGCGTAACTACATCGCCGGCCCCGGCCAGGCCACGGCCAGCGACGTGTTCTGCCTGACCGCAATGTACCAGTATGCGATGCTGCGGGGCGATGCGAAGGCGATGACCATCGGAGAGGCCCTGCTCAAGAAATGCACCGACGCGGCGCGAACGGGCAGCTACTCGCGAACTGAAGACGGGCAAGGCCACCGGTTCCAGGGGTCGCCGATGGTGACCGTTGGCGCGCTGGTGGACATCCTTAAGTCGATCGCCGTTCTCGAGACCCGGGGCGTGGGCGACTACAGTCACCTGAAACCGACGCTCGTCGAGCACGCACGCGAGATGATCGACTACATCCTCGGCAGTCACTACGATCCCGAGACGCACCATTTCTGGGAAGAGAACGACGCAGACGGCAAACCGTTCGTCAACGACAAAGGCCAGCAGATCTGCGACCCCGGCCACACCGCAGAGGCATGTGGCTTCTTCGCCGAGATGTGTTCGTTCCTGCCCGAACAGGACGAGGAGCCCCGCCGGCCCTGGAACCGCAAGACCATCCTGGCGGCCATCCTCGAAATGAACCAACTCGTCACCGACCACGGCTTCAGCGAGCGCGGCGTGATGTTCAAGAACATCGACCTCCGCACCAAGCAGGGCGTTCCCGACACCTCAGGCGGCGGCGCCGCCGTCGGGAAGCCGACCGCTCCGTGGTGGAATATCCGCGAGCACTGCGCCTCCTGCCTCAAGCTGTATGAACTCACCGGCGACGAGCGGTGCCTCGAGGGCTACAAGAAATCACAGAACGCGTCCTACCTCCATTATCCCAACGCGAACACCGGCGGCCTGATGGTGCAGACCCTCGACCCGTACACGCTGGGCGCGATGGACGTCCATCCCGCCACCGGCAACCTCGACCCAATGCACAGCGCCCGCGCCCGCGAGCGCGAGATCGAGGCGCTGGAGAACATCCTGCCGCGCCTCGCATAGGGCGGAGCGATAGCGCCGGTCGGTGAAGGGTGTGCATGCGGGGTGCACGCGGGCCGGTCCTGTGGTATATTCCTCATAGGCGCATAGGCGGCGGCAACGAAGACAACAACCGGGCACTGCTCCCCCGAGACTCCCGCAAGAAGCGTGGCCGCTCGCAAAGAACACGCGGAGTTGCCTACTGTGT
>CAZDHT010000475.1:0-1768 GCA_964505325.1 uncultured Planctomycetota bacterium
ACGTCGACCTCTGGGTCTGCCACACCATCGGCTTCGACGCGGAGAAGATGGCCCACTTCCGCGAGAGGGGCGTCGAGTCGTGGTTCTACGGCCCGATGATTTACGAACGCGAGGAGAACTCGGCGTGCGGGTCGAACGCGTTCACCGACCTTGACCTGTTGACCTGTCGCGGCGTCGGCTGGGCCGCGTGGAAACACCAGTGCGGCTACTGCGAGTGGGAGTTCGACGCGTACTGGGACGGCGTTAACAAGGTGTTCGATCCCGACCGCAACTGGACCGACGCGGTCAACTATCGGAGCGGCGACCGCGCCTTCAACGGCAGCGGGCTGATGATCTATCGCGGCGGGCCGATGGGCCTGCCCGGCCCGGCGCCCAGCATCCGGCTGAAGAACCATCGCCGCGGGATGCAGGACTACGAGTACTTCCGGCTGCTCCGCGAGGCCGGCCGGGGCGACGACGCCGACCGCATCGTGAATGACGTGGTCCACGCTGTGCCGTTCGGCCGGGCGTGCGTGGGCAACGTCGAAATCTGGAAGAACGACCCCGAGGCATGGGACGCCGCCCGCATCGAGGCGGGCGAGATGTTGAGCAACGGAGGCTGAGGGAGCATGAGAGCCGAGAGCGCAGATCGAACGAAGGTAGTGGCCCGGCTGAAGGCGCTGCAGCGGCGGATGGTCGCGTTCGCGAAGAGATTCTGTTCCATCGCGACGGTGAATCCGCCGGGCGACCGCTACGCGGAGTGCGTTGCGTTCCTCGCGAAGAAGTTCCGCAGCATGGGGCTGAGGACGCGGGTAGTGCGTCCGCCGAAGGCGGTCCAGGCCAAGGTGTTGCCGGGCTATGACGCCTATCCCCGGCCGAGCGTCATCGGACGGTGGGACGTCGGAGCGAAGAAGACGCTGCACTTCACCGGGCACTACGACGTGGTCCCCCCGACCGCGGGCTGGAAGACCGATCCTTTCAAGCCCATCGTGAAGGGCGCGCGCCTGATCGGCCGCGGGACCGACGACATGAAATGCTCGAACACCTGCGCCATCTTCGCCGCGCAGGCGCTGATGGAAGCGGGTGTTCGGCCGCCGTGGAACATCGAGCTGTCATTCACGCCGGATGAGGAAACGGGCGGCGAGCTGGGCCTCGGCTGGCTGGTCAAGTCCCGCAAGATCAAGCCGGACGCCGCGGTGCTGTGCGAGGGCGGGAGCGGCCGGGACATCGGATACGCGCACAAGGGTGTCTTGTGGCTCGACGTCACCGTGATCGGCGTACCGGGCCACGCCTGCATGCCCTCCCGCGGCGTCAACGCGCTGGAAATGGCATGCGGGCTGATTCGCGCGCTCAAGACGCTGAGAAAGACCTTCGCCACTCGCACCACGTCGTTCCGGATCGACGGGGCTGAGGTCAAGCGCCCCACGCTGATGATCGGCGGCATCTCCGGCGGCGGCGGCAAGGTCAACACGATCCCGGACCGGTTCCACTTCACCGTCGACCGCCGCATCAGTCCCGACGAGAAGCTCGCCCGAGTCAAGGCCGAGATCATGGGCGTCATCCGCAGGGCGCAGCGGCGGAAGCGCAAGCTGAAGGTGACCGTCCGGCAATTGCTCTACGTTCCGCCCGGTTGGACCGACCTGAACGCGGACCTCTGCAAGATCGCAAAGACCGCCTGCCGGGCCGTCACCGGAACGAACCCGCGCTTTCGCATGACACCCGGCTTCACCGACATGCACTGGCTGACCGAGAACCTGGGCATTCCGGCGTTGATGTATGGGACCACCGG
>CAZDHT010000476.1:0-1759 GCA_964505325.1 uncultured Planctomycetota bacterium
GGTTTATCGACATGCGGAAGGTGCAGCTTGAACCCCTTTCGTTTTAGCCAATCTCGAGAACCCTCAGGCTTGATTCTGCCCCGGCGGGTGGTATAATCACGGCTTCCCGCTCGGCCGGACGCGGGGGGACATACATGGAAGAAGCGATCCGAAAAGCGGCCGCCCTGATCGAGGCGCTGCCGTACATCCGTTCGTTCCACGACAAGGTCGTGGTCGTCAAGTACGGCGGCAGCGCCATCGAGGACGAGGTGCTGCATAAGGTGTTGCTCGGCGTGGCGTTTATGAGCCAGGTCGGGATGCGCCCGGTGCTGGTGCATGGGGGCGGGAAGTTCATCACCCAGGAGCTGGAGCGCCACGGCATCGAGTCACGATTTGTTCACGGCCAGCGGGTGACGGACGAAACGGCCCTCGGCGTGGTCGAAGAGGTGCTGGTCGACAAGATCAACCGGAAGCTGGTCGAGACGGTTCTCGATTTCGGCAGCAAGGCGGTAAGCCTGACCACGCACGAGTACCGGTGTATGCGGGCCGAGCGCTTGACCATCTCGGAGGCGGACGGGCCCGACCGGCACGGCCTGAGCCTGGGATTTGTCGGCCGGCCGACCGCGGCCGACGTGGCCCGCATCTTCGCAGCCACCGAAGACCATACCGTGCCGGTGATCGCCCCGCTCGCCACCGGCCCGGACGGCGAGACGCTGAACTGCAACGCCGACTCCGTCGCGGCCGTCGTGGCGGCGGACCTGAAGGCCGAGAAGCTCGTCTTCCTCACCGACGTGCCCGGCATCCTGGTGCCCGGGCCGGACGGCCAGCCGCAGTTGGCATCCACCATCACCGAGCGGGAAGTGGGAAAGCTGGTCGACGAGGGCCACATCTCCGGCGGAATGATGCCCAAGGTCAAAGCCTCCATCCACGCCCTCGACGCCGGGGTTCGCAAGGCCCACATCATCGACGGACGCATGCCCCACGCCCTCCTGCTTGAGATCTTTACAGAAGAGGGCATCGGCACGGAGATCCTGGGCGGAGCAGCGGATGGTGAATAGCGGACGGCGGAGGGACGCCGCCCTCGAAGCGGAACCCGGTGAATGAGGAAGCCAAATGGATACGAAGCAGATCATTGATCTGTTCGAACGCTACGTCGTTCCGAACTACTCGCGAAACAACGTGGTCATCGTCAAGGGCGAGGGGTCCTACGTGTGGGATTCGGAGGGGCGGCGCTACCTCGACCTGTTCCCCGGCTGGGGCTGCAACGGGCTGGGCCACTGCCATCCCACGGTGGTCAAGGCGCTGAAGCGGCAGGCCGCGAAGCTGATCCACGTCGCCAACAACTACTACAACGAACTTCAGGGCGAGCTGGCGATGCGGATCTCCGTCAATTCGTTCGGCGGCAAGTGCTTCTTCTGCAACTCGGGCGCCGAGGCCATCGAGGGCGCCATCAAGTTCGCCCGCATCTTCACCCAGGCCGCCGGAACCCAGGCCGCCGGAACGCAGGCCGCCGGAACGCAGGCCGCCGGAAAGCCGGGCGCCCCGAAACGCTACAAGGTCGTCAGCATGGAAGGTTCCTTCCACGGCCGGACGCTCGCCGCCATCACCGCGACCGGGCAGGACAAGTACCACCACGGGTTCGACCCGCCCTCGCCCGGCTTCGTGCACGTGCCGTTCAACGATCTCGACGCCGTGGCCGCGGCGATCGACGACGAGACCTGCGCCGTGATGCTGGAGCTGATCCAGGGCGAGGGCGGAATCAACATCGCCGACGAGACCT
>CAZDHT010000477.1:0-1738 GCA_964505325.1 uncultured Planctomycetota bacterium
GCGGCTGATCAACGTGCGCGGCCCGACCCGGCGGTAGTAGTGATTCACGCTCGGCGGGTACGGCAGCTCGAGTTCGATCACAGCTCCACTCCGTCCCAGAACAGGATTGCGGCCTTCACGCGGGCCACGAGCTCTTCGGCGTTCCTCACGGCGTACCGTCGCCGGACCACGCCGATCGGCATCCGGGCGATCCGGTAATGCTCCTCAATCGAGAGCTCGTGCCCGTTTGTCCGAATTTCCTTCGGGAACGTATCCATTGGTGTTGCAGGGCCGGTTTCGCGGCCCTGCAACGGTTGTGTGGTGATGGTGGTCGCCTCTCTCACGAGCGCTTCCAGGGCGGCACGTCGCTTGTCGCCTGCTGCGGCTCGCCGGCGGCGGCTTCCTTGCGCTCGTAGCCCTTGATTTCGTTCGTCATCTCGCCGGTGTCGTCGCGCTTCTTCAGCTTGACGGACACCACGAGCGGGAGATCGTGGAGCTCGTGCGAGTCCTTCGGTGTCATCACGCCGACCGCCCGGCAGACGGCGGACAGCTCCGCGCGGGCGATCTTGACCGCCGTCTCGTTCGGGTTGTCGAGGTTGAGCCGCGCCCAGAGGTTCCGGCCCTTGTACGGACCATCGATGACCTGGAACGTCAGCTCCAGGTACTGCCCGTCGCCGGCCTTGGTCTGCTTCAGCTCCGAGCCGGTAATCACCGCCAGGTACTTGCCCGCCGGGATCGGCTCGAAGCCGACCTGCGGCTCCACTTCGCGCGCGTCGAACCCGTTCAGATTCGCCATCGGTCACTCTCCTTTCGTCTTGGGTTGCGCCGGGCGCTGGTTGCCCGGCAGGTACTGGGCGTAGGCAGCCCATTCGAGCGGGAGTTCGTCCGGCAGGTTGAGCCGGTTCTTCGCCACGTGAGCGGGGCGCTCGGTCGTCCACACGATCCGCTCGCCGGTGCCGACGCCGCGCGCCTTCTTGCGCCCGAACCCCTCGTCGGTCTGCTTGGTGTGGACGCGGTACGTGGCGAACAGCACCTCGTCCGACCACTCGCAGACCATCGCGCACGCGTGCTTGTGCAGGCGCGGCGTGTACCGGTCGTAGGTCTCGGTCTCGGGGTTCTCGAAGCGGTCGATCTTCGAGTGGGCGATGAGGACGACCGTCATGCCGCGGTCGTTGCGGAGCGCGTCCAGGCCGTCGAGGACTTCGCGCCAGTGCGTGAGGGCGAACGTGTAGCCCTTCGCGTAGCCGATGTCCTCGATGTTCTCGACGCCCTTCCGCTTGCAGACCTCGGCCCAGATCAAGGCTTCGAGCCAGTCGAGCGTGTCGATCACCACGGTCTGGTAGGGATGCTTCTCGGAGTACAGCTCCGAGAGGGCGGCGATCACGTCGCTGAGCGCCCCCGCGATCGGGAACCGGTCGCAGTCGACCTGGCCGAGGCCGTCCTCGGTCTGGATGAAGATCGGCTTCGGCGCCTGCGCGCCCCAGGTCGATTTGCCAATGCCGTGCGTGCCGTACAGCATCACGCGCCGCGGCTCGACCGTCTTGCCGCTCTGCACCTGCGTCAATAGCTTTGCCATCTGCGTCACCTCCTCTCTGTCACAGGTAATCGAATGTCCGGACTTCCTCGTAGCCGGTCGGCCACGCCCCGGTTGCCTCACAGCGTTTCAGGCGCTCCATCGCCTGCTCGTTCTCCTTCTGAGCGTGCTTCAGCACGTCGGGCGCCAGCCGCCACACGCCGCAGCGGTACGGCTCCTGCTTCT
>CAZDHT010000478.1:0-1732 GCA_964505325.1 uncultured Planctomycetota bacterium
TGCGCGCCGAGCTGGTACTGCGAAGAGACGATGGCGTTCGGCCGCCTGCCATCTGCCGACCCGAAGCTCTACGACGCCGAGACGTGGAAGCTGCTCCAGGGCTACGACGCCCGGCTCCGCGACTGGCTCGACTGGCTGCTCGGCTACCGCGGCAAGATGTACGGCCGCTACGACTCGTACGGGATGTTCGACTTCGGCGACTGCATCAACTGGGAGCGGATGAAGGGCAAGTACAAGAAGCCCAACGAAGCGAAGCCAGTCAGCTTCCACTGGGACAACTGCTACTACGACTATCCGCACGCCCTGATGCTCCAGTTCCTCCGCACCGGCGACCTCGACTTCCTCGAAACCGCCGCCGAGGCCGACCATCACTACATCGACGTGGACATGGTCTGCCACCATCCGAACAAGAGCATGATCGGCGCGCCCCGCTATTGCCCCGGCCGCATGCACATCTGCCAGGACGGCCAGTCCATCTACGTCTCGAACACCTACAACCACTTCAAGAACCTGTGCCACTTCGACCTGTGGCTGCTGCTGGGCGACCACCACGCCCGCGACCGCGGCTACATGCAGGCGGACTTCGTGGTGAACCGCGGCCGCAACTCGCTCAGCCAGGCACGGTCCATCGGCCACGGCATCCGCGGGGCGCTGGTTGCCTATCGCGCGAGCGGCGACGAGAAGTATCTCAAGGCGGCGCAGAAGCTCGTGAACTACAAGTTCACGAGGACCGGGAGCGGCGCCTGGCAGGACGGCATCGCCCTCGAAGGGTTCCGCGAGCTGTACGAGCAGACCGGCGACGAGCAATTGGTGCAGACGATCAAGAACGGAGCGGCCGCGGCGATGGCGAAGAAGGACCACGCCCCCGCCATCCTTCACGCGTACAGCTTTGTCTACCACAAAACCGGTGACGCCAAGTACCGCGACGCGATCATCCAGCGCCTGCCGCGGTTGGGCAAGGCCCGTAAGATGTGGGGCAGCACCCAATCGTTCGGCAACACCCTCCGCAACGCGCCCTACACGTTCTGGTATCTGTCCGACACGCTGCGCGCGAAGGTGAAATGACGTAGGGGCGCTCGATTGAACGCCCATACCGAGAACCCCGCTGCGAAAGGAGTCTCGGCTATGCGTGTTGTGCTTGCTGCTATTCTGCTGCTGGGACCGTCCTGCGGCGCGGTTGCCGCTCAGGCGACAAAGCTGATCCGCGGCTTCGAGTGGGAGGAGTTCGCGCCCAAGGTGAGCCGGACCGTCATCCTCGGGGTGCCGATCCCCGGCGCAGCGAAGCCGGGCTTTCGCGCCGAGCCGCTGAAGAACTTGGCCGCGGTCGGGCCGGAGGGATTCCAGATTTTCAGCCGCCGGTCCTCGCGGGACCACGGCGGCCTGAAGATGGTCCGGCAGCACGTGACGCAGGGCCGGTTCGCCATGGCGTTCGCGGCGCACAACATCGAGATGGGCAGTTGGCGGCGCCTCGAGCAGGCGCTGAAGACGAAGTATCCCCCGCCGTGGCCGGCTCACGAGCCGCTGTACGATCCCCACGACCACTGGTTCCAGCGGATGGCCCAGGTGTTCCTGGCCCGCAGCATCGACGCCACCGCTGCGGCTGCAGGCGTCCGCCCGGTGGGCTATCGGGCGCCCGACTTCTCAATCGTCGGCGAGTCGCTTTGGGCCCTGGACGTGCTGGCCGAGAACCGCTTCGTGTACGATTCGAGCATTTTTCCGATCGCAAAGGCCC
>CAZDHT010000479.1:0-1728 GCA_964505325.1 uncultured Planctomycetota bacterium
ACCATGCCCACCGATCGCACGGAGCTCCGCATCATGTGCACCCCGCAGGGGGACAAGCCGGAGGTCGCGGCCGGGTTCGGTTGGATCCGAGGAAGGCGATGGTATCTGACAGGGACAAAGACCCTGCACGCCGGCTCCAAGGTACGGCCCGGAACAGACACGACGCTCGAGGTGGTCATCGTCCGCCCGAAGACGAGAGCCGGCGGCGAAGAGCCCCAGGCCAGGTCGAGGATCGGCGGAGAGCCGCCCCTGGAGGTCACCGTCCGAGAGCACGACGCGGCCCATCAGTCGATCTTCCTGGTGGCCGATCGTCCGGCGGCCGACGTGGCCCGGGTGAGCATACGCGGCCGGCTCGACATCGAGTGGGCGCGTCGCCGAGCCGCCGATCTGGCCGACATCGCCGAGTCCAAGCTCCTTGGCACGGTGGACGTGCCCGCGGACAAGGAATGGACGGAGACGGGGATTGTGCTGAAGCCGGGTGAACACTATCACTTCAGGGCCGCCGGCTGGTGGAGCTACGGCACATCAGACCGGTCGAGCACCAGCGCCGCCGGTGAGCCGCGGCTGCTCCACTATATGCCCATTTACTCCCTCATCGCCAAGGCCGACGCCGGCACGCATGCCATCGGCGAGGAGAGAATCCTGGGACCCTTCGCATCCGGCCGGCTGCAATTGGGCATGAACGACGTGCCCGGCGGCCACAAGGACAATTCCGGCAAGATCACGGTCGAGATTCGGCAGCTTCCTCGCCGCGCCTCCTCGCAGGCCGGGGTCGCACCGGGGCTGCTGGGCTTCTATTACAGCGGCACGAACTTCAATAAGCTCGAACGGGTGAAGATCGATCCGGTCGTCGACTGGGACCGCGCCCAACTGGCCAAGTCCGCCGGGCGCATCGACAGTTTCTCGGTGCGCTGGGAGGGCTACATCAAGATCTCGCACCCCGGCACGTACGCGTTCGGCATCCGCTCCGACGACGGATTCCGGGTGTGGGTGGACGGCAAGAAGCTGATAGAAAGCTGGAGGCCCAGCCCTCACAACAGGGGGCGGACGGCGCCGATCTCGCTCGACCAGGGTCTCCACGAAGTCAAGGTCGAGTACTTCCAGGCCGGCGGCGGGGCGTTCGTGCACTTCTGGTGGAGGCACGCCAGAGGCAAGCGCAGGGGCGAGGTCGTGCCGCCGAGCGTCTTCTTCCACTCGCTGGCCCGCGCCCGACAGGTCAAGATGCCTTGAGTGCCGACGCCGGGGCTCGATTAGAGACCATCTTGCTCCGTTGAAAACCCCGCCGCGAGCCCCGAAGAACGCCCGCGGCGAGCTGTAGCCGGGGCCGCTGGCCCCGGAATTCCGGCCTCAGCAAGGCCGGCTACAGCACACAACCTCGCGCTATCCGCAGGTTGTCAACCCAGCAAGACTATCTCAGAAGCTCGCTTGTGCTTGTGGCACGGGCGTCTCGCCCGTGAGAATCAACGCCAAGCTTGGCCTGCCTGTGCGCCGAAGCCAACGTTGGAGTGTCGTGGCTTGACGCCGCCTTCTCTTCGGACTGGAGCGAGCCACCCAGCCGGAACGTCAAGAAGCGCAGAAAAACCCGGTGACTGTCCCGAATATCCAGGGTACTGCTCCCCCGAAACCGCCGCAGGATCCGCAACCGCCCCGGAAAGAACCGGAGAAACACCCGGTGACTGTCCTGCGTTGTCGGGAGGGCACAGAGATAAGTATTGCGTCCCCGGAACT
>CAZDHT010000480.1:0-1725 GCA_964505325.1 uncultured Planctomycetota bacterium
CGAACTCGTCCAGCGCTTCGAACTCAACCCGCCGAAGAGCGAAGCCGCCACCCGCCTCGAGTTCATCGATCCGCTCTTCGAAGCGCTCGGCTGGGACGTGCGGAACGTCGCCGGCCACGCCGAGCAGTACAAGGACGTTGTCGTCGAGCCGAGCGTCATCGTCGGCACCGCCACCAAGGCGCCCGACTACTCGTTCCGCATCGGCGGCGTCCGCAAGTTCTTCGTCGAGGCCAAGAAGCCGTCCGTGCAGATCAAGGGCGACCCGCACCCCGCATACCAGCTCCGCCGCTACGCCTGGTCGGCCAAGCTCCCGCTCAGCATCCTGACCGACTTCGAAGAGTTCGCCGTCTACGACTCCACCAAACGGCCCAGGCCCACCGACAAGGCGTCCACCGGCCGCATCCTCTATTGCACGTTCACCGAATACGCGAAGAAGCTCCGCGACATCTACGACATCTTCGCCAGGGAGTCCATCCTCAAGGGCTCGTTCGACCGCTACGCCCAGAAGGCCCGCGGCACCGCCGAGGTCGACGCCGAGTTCCTGAGAGAAATCGAAGGCTGGCGGAACGTCCTCGCCCGCAACCTCGCCCTCCGCAACCGAAAGCTCGACATCGACCAGATGAACGAGGCGGTCCAGCGCGTCATCGACCGCATCATCTTCCTGCGCATGGCCGAGGACCGAGGCATCGAGCCGCAGGGCCGGCTGCTCGCGCTCATCAACGCGCCGCGCATCTACAAGCGGTTCGGCACCCTGTGCGAGAACGCCGACGCCAAGTACAACTCCGGCCTGTTCGACTTCAAGGCCGACAAATGGACCCTCGGACTCAAGATCGACGACAAGGTCCTCAAGCCGATCATCAGCGGCATCTACTATCCCGCGTCGCCCTACGAGTTCTCCGTGATCCCGCCCGAAATCCTCGGCAACGTCTACGAGCAGTTCCTCGGCAAGGTCATCCGCCTCACCAAGGCCCACCAGGCCAAGGTCGAGGAGAAGCCCGAGGTCAAGAAGGCCGGCGGCGTCTACTACACGCCGAAATACATCGTCGACTACATCGTCGAGCACACCGTCGGCGAACTGATAGGGGAAGGGGGACCCGACCACAAAGGCACGAAGACGCGAAGGAAGCACAAAGAACAGCGGTCGCCGCTGCCGAAGGATTTCCACGTGCTCGATCCCGCGTGCGGGTCGGGCTCGTTCCTGCTCGGCGCGTATCAGTATCTCCTTGACCATTGCCTCGAATGGTACGTCGCCCACAATCCGGAGAAGCGCAGGAAACAGGTCTACCGCGTTGCGGCCCGCAGCAGGGGCGCCAGTGGCACGGGCGTCCCGCCCGTGTTCAACTCCGGATTCAAACACGGCCAAGATGGCCGTGCCACAAGTGGCACGGGCGTCCCGCCCGTGGAAGATCACGGCCAAGCCTGCCCTGAGCGGAGCCGAAGGGATGGCCGTGCCACATCACAGGCGCCGCCTTTTGAATGGCACCTGACCACTGCCGAACGCAAACGCATCCTGACCGAACACATCTACGGCGTCGACATCGACCGCCAGGCCGTCGAAGTCACCAAGCTCAGCCTCCTCCTCAAGGTCCTCGAAGGCGAAACCGCCGACACCCTCGGCCGGCAACTGCAACTGTTCCACGAACGCGCCCTGCCCGACCTCAGCGACAACATCCAGTGCGGCAACAGCCTCATCGGACCCGACTACTTCGAGGGCCGGCTCCCCGG
>CAZDHT010000481.1:0-1718 GCA_964505325.1 uncultured Planctomycetota bacterium
CATGAAGTTCTATGCAATGCGACCGTAAGCTAACGCGTTGCGGTTTGACCTGCAAGTGTTTTCTGACGCGCCTCATCCAACCGGGAGGTATCCTCGGACTGAAAAACGCACCCAGAATGCGCCAATATGACATGAACGCGGAAATAGCTCGCATGGCGCCGTTTTTGCCTTAATCGAGGCCGAGGCTTTGTGGACGCCTACAACGTCTGTCCGGCTGTGCGCGACCTATGTTGTGTCGCCCCTCTCGTGCCCGGGTGCGTTGCCTGGATTTGGTTTTCTTGGAAAGGAGGTGCTCACGCGCGGGCTGCTCAAGTCGTACCGGAGGGCAGCATAGGCGGGATAAGACAGGCCGGGGAGCGGTGGCGTCGAAAAGGCAAGAGGACGCCTCGTCTGCTCATGTCTGCTGTTCACACTGGCGAAACGAGACAAGATGGCGCGGGGCCACGTGATTCATGCGCCACAACAGACCGCTCGCTCGACGGCAGACCTGGTGCTTGCGTGCGGACCAATTTCCGGACCATACGCGGCTCGTCACGCTTCCTGAAAGAAAACGTACAGGCCGTCTTTGCCGGGGGCGAGGATGTCGGGGAGGCCGTCGCCGTTGAGGTCGACCACCTGCGAGAAGATGCCGAGGCCCGCGCCCTGCCCCGGCGGGCCGTAGGCGATGACCTGCTTGCTGAACGACTCGCCGGTCCACTTGAAGTAATACACGCCGATATCGTCGTCCGCGCCGGGATCGTTGCCGCAATGGGCGCGGTAGCGCTTCCCGGTGACCAGCTCCGGCTGGCCGTCGCCGTCGATGTCGATCCAATGCAGGTCGTGGTACTGCGAGTTGAACGGGTCGATTGGGTGCCTGACCCAGGTGCGGGTGCCGTCGTCGGCAAGTCGCTGCTCCCACCAGTCGAGCCCATAGGCGTGGCTCTGGCCGACGATCAGGTCGGCGAGTCCGTCACCGTTGACGTCGGCGACGAGGACCGGGACGCTGGCGCTGCCGAGATCGAACTCGGGATGCCAGATCCACTTGCCGCCGAACCTGTCCTCCGGCGCTTCGAGCCAGCCGTTGTAGAGGATGAAGTCGCCGCGGCCGTCGCCGTCGACGTCGCCAAACCCCAGGCCGTGGCCCTGCTTCTCCCCGCGGACGACGTGCCGGGCGAACGCGCGCGGCCCGGTCAGTTTGAAGACGGCGAGCGGGCCGCCGGGCGTGTTGGGCACGATCTCGAGTTGGCCGTCGCCGTCGACGTCCCACGCGCGCGTGGTCTCGACGTTGCCCGTCTCGGCGATGACGTGTTCGGGCCACTCGGCGTCGGGGTCGCCGGGGTTTTCCCGCCAGCGGAGGGTGTTACCCCACCAGCCGCCGGTGATGAAGTCGGGCAGGCCGTTGCCGGTCACGTCCATCGGGACGGTGGAGAAGTCGTCGAAGTATTCGCCCTCGGCGCGGACCTCGCCGATGAAGTGCCGCGTCTTGAAGTCCGGCCCCTCGTACCACCACGCGCCCGAGACAATGTCCAGATGGCCGTCGCCGTTGACGTCGAACGCTCCGGCGGATTCGTACGTCTCGTCGCTGATCAGGATCTTGCGGAACTTGAGCGGCATGCGTCAGACTCCTTTCCACAGACGGATGTGTTCGCGGGCGACTTTTAGGTCTTCGAGCGCTTCGGCGGCGTCGGTCATCGGGGGCATCTCGCCGCGCACGGCCGCGAGGAAGTTCACCGCCTGCT
>CAZDHT010000482.1:0-1711 GCA_964505325.1 uncultured Planctomycetota bacterium
CGGAACCAGGTGTCGTTCCAGAACGGCGTAAGCTTCAGGCCCTGCTTGAGCGGGGTCGGGCAGAAGCTCTTCGGGTTCGGGTTGTTCTCGCCCCGGTTGTATGGGTCATAGTTGTACTCGATCCCGGCCAGCCCACGGCGGAGCGCCCAGCCCTGGTGGCTGCACGCCTGGTTCTCTGCGAACAGCGCCATTCCGCCGTGCATGCCCATGCGTCCCCGCACGACCTTGAGCCGCGCCTCGATGATCAGCCGGCCGGGGAGGAGGTGACTCAGGTCGAGCCAGCCCAGGTGGTTGTTGTCCCCGCCCGATACGGTCAGCACGCCGTCCCTGACACTTGCTGAGCCCCGCGAGCCCTCCCATACCTCCTTGTCTAACCCGCCGCTGAAGTCGTCGAAGAACGAGAATACCTTGCGCCCGTCGCTCGCCGGCTTGGCCTTCGGATTGCCGTAGTACAGACCCACCGTCGTTCCGGCCTTCGGGATGGACGGCACGCGGAGCCAGACAGTAGCGAATTCCTTCCCGGCCTTCTCGATCCAGTAGTCCAGCGTTTGGCCGCCGTTGCCGAGGAACCGCAGGTCGGCGTAGTCGCGCCGCATGTCCGAGTCATAGGGAATCCGGACCTTCACCACGCAGTCCCTGAGATTCTCGTCGTTCCCGTCGATGCGGATCAATCGCTGGCAGGTGCCGGCGCCTGTCGCCTGGCCAAGTCGGAATCGGAGCCATAGCATCTTGCGTTGGTACCGGTCGTACAGCGGATGGCCCTTAGCGGCCCCGAGTGAGGCGGCCATTCGGGCCGGATCGTTCGCCCCCAGCGCCAGCACCGCCGCGGCAATGGCCTCGTCAGGCTTCGCCGGCTTCCATTCCTTGGGCTTGGCTCTGACCTCGGGCAGCAGCTTGCACACGGCGGCCACCCGCTTGAGCAGCTCTCCGGCCAGCTCGAGCGTGTCGTCGTCGAGCGCGGCGTCGACCAGCCGCGCCGCTCCGGCGAGGTCGCCCTTTGCTACGAGCGCCTCGACGCGGTCGAGCAGCTTCCAGATCCCCTCTTTCGCGGCGGCGACGGCCTGGCGCTTACGCTCCTCATCCAGCGTCCTCTTCTTGGCCAGCAACTCGGTCCGCAGCCTCTGAACCTCGCCCAGCATTGGCGTGTAGGTGATGCCCATGCGGTCGATGGCAGCCAGCCCGTCCTCCGGCCTGTTCGCGTCGCGCGACGTCCGGCCCACGGTCAGTACGGCGCGAATCTTCTGCTCAGCCTCGGCCTGGAACTGGGCTTTCGCCGCCTTCGCGGCGTCGCCGATAAGATCGACGAACTGCTCCGGCACGTTGTCGAAGAGAGCCACGGCCGAGTCGTAGTCGCCGTCGCGGGCGAAGTCCCCGGCCCTTTTCTTGGCTTCCGCCAGAGCCTCCCCGGCGGCCTTTTTGCGCGCCCGCTGGAGCCGGTCGATCTCGCCCCGCGCCTGCGATTTCAAGGCCGGATCGCTCATGCACAGGATCGCCCCCTCGTACATCTTGATGGCGACAAGATACTCGTTCGGGTTGTCTCTGACCCATCGGCGGAGATGGTCCGCCAGTTGCTCATCCAGCCACTTGGGGCTCTTGGGGGCGGGCTCCGGTTGCGCGGAAGTCGTGGCCGTCTTGGCCGACGGGCTGGCGGGAACTTCCGTCGGAGTCTCCCGTGAGGTCAGCGCCCACACCGCAACGCCGACCAGCGCAC
>CAZDHT010000483.1:0-1707 GCA_964505325.1 uncultured Planctomycetota bacterium
GAAGCCGGGAGCGGAGCCGAAGCGATGGCCGTGCCACGGTTTTGAGATAGTTTCTTCGTGATCTTCGTGCGGTCGGCGGCGCTCGGCCTCGCCTACTTCGCCGTCAGCCACGCTTTCATCGGGAGCTTGACGAAATCGCGCCTGCCGGGAGGGGAGAGGAACTCGCCCGACGCGAACCAGAAATCGAGGGTGTTCAGGTCGGCAATAACGGTGTGGATGGTGATGGGAAGTCGCACGGCGCCCATCGTCTTCCGGCCGATGTCGAAGTCAACTTTCTGGCCTCTGTTCGTCTTGGCCATGAGCACGCGGCGCATGAGCGGATAGCGGTATCGGATGAGGCTGAAGCGCAGCCCCGTGCGCTTCCGAAAATGGTTGGTGCACGTGATCATCTCCCGGCTCAACTGTTTCTCGTTATCCTCCGGCTTTCGTACGGTCACGCCTTTGTCGTTCGAGTAGTCGTTGTTGTACTCGAAGACCAGGGCGGGGGTCGTGCCGTCCTTCACCGGCGCGGCCAGGAAGATCGAGCTGTCGAACATCTGCCTGCGGGCCTCGAGCAACGGCCGGGCCTGCGCCTCGAGGTCCCGCGGCTGGCAGGTCTCCATCAGCCGTCGAAGGACGAACAGCCTCGGGGTGTAGCCGGTCTCCAGCGGCCGGAGCGGGAGGAAGGCGTCGTGAACGGACACGAAGACCCCGTCCTCGTTGATGCCCGTGATGCAGCCGATCATGCCGGGCGCGGTGACCGTCGCCCAGGTCTTCTTCTTCCCGCGCCGCCGCTGGACGAGGATCATCTGGTGCGAGAAGAACGCCTTGGCCGGGGGGAAGTCGAAGTTCCGCCCCACCCAAACGTGGCCTCCCTTGGCGCGGCTGCCCCACGCGGCGAACGACGCGCAGGCTTGGCGATACCAATCGCCCGCCGTGTTGTACGCCTTGAGGTCCTTCAACGTGAGCGGCCGGCGGAACTTCTTCAGCATCACGTCTTTCCCCAGCTTCGACTTCACGCCGTCGAAGACCCCACGCAATTCGGCCTCCTCGTCGGGCTCAAAACGGAAGCGGTCGATCAGCGGAAGGATCACGCGATCGTAGTCCCGCACGTCGGAAAGCAGCAGGCTAGATCCGCAGACCGCGTCGACCATGTCGAGAACGGCCGGCGCCAACAGGCGACCGTGCGCAAATCCGCGCTGATACGGCGTGCCCCACACGGTCAGGACGCCGACGCCGTGCACTCTCCGAAACGCGCCGAAGGCCGACGCCCCTGCCGACACGCTCTCCGGGGCGGGGGTGAGCGACTCCTCGATCACGCTGCAGGAACGGACGGAAAGCACCAGGGCCACGACAACGATGCCTCGGATGCAGAGGGCCGCCGGGCTCGTGCCTTTCGGCGAAGGATGTAGCGACAGTGGATGCATCTTGCCCCCTTCCTGCCTCCGAGACGCGAGCTTACCACGCGCCGGCGTGGAGTCAAGCGCCCTCTCACTCGAGTCATCCTCGCTCGCACTTGGCTGAAGTGTTACGTTTATAAAAGTCACAGGTGTGACTTTTATAAATGCGCTCCCCGAGCGCGGCGGGAACTTGCGCAGCGCGGGAAAACGGGGACAGATGACTTTCTTTCGCCGAGGGAGCAAGAGGGGTCGCCACCGGCGCTCCACCTGGCGAAGAAAGTTATCTGTCCCCGGTTCTTCCAGTTTTCGCAGGTTCTTGTCTAAGCAG
>CAZDHT010000484.1:0-1697 GCA_964505325.1 uncultured Planctomycetota bacterium
ATGACCCTCGAGGGCGTCCAGGTGTGGGACAACATGCGGTGCGTCGACTACCTGATCTCGCGGCCGGAGGTGGACGCGAAACGGATCGGCATCACAGGCTGCTCGGGCGGCGGGAACCAGACGATGTACACGGCCGCGGTCGACGAGCGGATCGCCGTCGCCGTGCCCGTCTGCTCGGTCAGCACGCTGCGGGGGCAGATCTTCACGAACAACGGGATCGGCTGCCAGTGCGAGTGCATCCCCGACCTCATGCGGTACGGGCTGGAGAACGCGGCCGTCTGTGCGCTGATCGCGCCGCGCCCACTCCTCATCCTCAGCGGAACGAAGGACAAGGTCTTTCCGATCCAGTACACGCGAGACGCGAACAAACATTTCGAGCGGTTCTACCAGGCCATCGGCCACGCCGCCCGATACAAGTACGTCGAGCGGCGCGTGCCGCACGGCTATCCTCGGGCGCTGCGCCAGCTCGCCCATGCGTGGTTCGACCGGTGGTTCAACGGGCGCAAGCGAGAGGTCGCGTATCACGAGCGCGGGCCGAAGCCGCTCCCCGCCGAGGAGCTGTGGTGCTTCCCCGGCGGGAAGCTCCCGGCCGACTCGGCCACACTGGGTTCCGTTACGCATGCCGTGGCGAAGAAGCTCGTCGCATGTGACAGGACGCCGAAGACGAAGGAAGCGCGTGCGGCGCTGCGGCGGCGAATCCGCGACGACGTGCTCGGCGGGTTCGCGAAGCGCGGGCCGCTCGAGGCGCAGGAGGAGAAGCCCAGCCGGCGGTGCGGCGTCGTGCGCCAGCGCGTCACGTTGACCAGCGAAGCAGGCGTGACGATTCAGGCGACGATCCATCGGCCCGCTTCGGCGACGGGTGCCCTCCCCTGCGTCGCACGTGTGCGCGAGAAGCCGTTGCGTCGGCGCTGGGACAAGGCGGAGCACTTCCTCGATCAAGGGACCGCCGTGGTCGAGCTGGACGCCCGGCCGCTCGGCGACGACGAGCACGTCAGCCGGGCTGCACTGGTCTTCGGCCGGCCGCTCGTCGGGATGGGCGCGTATGATATCACCCGGTTCGTCGACTACCTGGCGACGCGGAAGGACATCGACGCCGGGCGCGTCTCGCTGTGGGCGGAGGGACTAACCGCGCTCCCGGCGCTCTACGCGCTGGCTCTCGATGGACGCATCAAAGGCGGCACGCTGTCCGGCCTGCCGCCGACCTACGTCACGCCGCGCCCCGTGCAACACCCGACCTGGACGTTCGCCGCCGGCCTGCTAAGACACGCCGACATCCAGCACCTCGCGGCGCTGGCCGGACTGACTCGATAGGGCCAATAGGTCGTATAGGTCCTATGGGACCTATAGGAGAACAGAACCATGAGAACCGCCGCATTGCCCCTGCTGCTCGCCCTGGCTGCGCCCGGGTTGGCCGCAGCGGACTTGGCGATTCCGCTGGAGGTGTTCGAGGCGAAGCGGCTCGGCTCGAAGGGGATGGACCGCGCGAACGAGGGGGTCGTCGTCGGCGTGCCGTTCACCGACGCGATGGGTGTGAAGGAGGTCAACAGCCGGCCGGCGCTGGCGCTCAAGGGCGCGGTGCACTACCAGTTCCGCACGCTGGCCAGGTGGCCGAGCGGCAACGTCCGCTGGGCCGCCGTCGCCTTCCAGACCGACTGCAAGGCCGGACAGAAAGCGACCGGCTTCACCGTGGTGCGGGG
>CAZDHT010000485.1:0-1673 GCA_964505325.1 uncultured Planctomycetota bacterium
CCCCGCCTGAAGGCGGGGCCTATTCTCGGAGCTGTCGCTCCTCGCGAAGGCCCGTCAACGGGCCTTTCCCGTGTCGAAAACTGGGGATGACTCAGGCCTGGCGGGGAGAGGGCGCCGTGGACAACCTGTGGAAAAGTCCTCCGCCTCCACGCAAGGTCTCCGGCAAATTGCACACTTGTTCATGCGTCAGCTCTCGCCCCGGATTTCCCGGATAGGCTCTGGCCCACGGCCGCCGGATACTCGGGAGAGGCGCCAATTGCACTAACCCGAATGTGTCACTCACCGCAGAGAACGCGGAGTGCGCAGAGAAGATAACGTGCAACGCCACAACAGCTTACGCGGGAATTGAGCTACTCCCTGGCGCCGGCGCACCCTGCGCGTTGCAGAAACGCCCGAATATGGCTGTAAGTCCTTCCTCTAGAAGTACCTCTGCGGTCTCTGCGATCTCTGTGGTGAAATATCCGGCCTAACTCAGGCGGCCCTGGCCTGCATCGCAGCTCTCCGTTCGTACTCGTAATCTTGCTCCTAATCGTAATCGGTGCTTCTCAACTTCTTCTAGTGCAGACGGTTACGATTATGATCGCGATTACGACAAAGACCGAGTCGAGCGCCTTATCGTCTCTGGCAGCGGACGGGTTGAAGGACGGTCGCGCGACGCCGCATTGATCCGCCGCGGCCTACGACGAAATCACTCCGGCGAAGTCACCAGCGCCGACCCAGAGGAGAGCTGGATCAAGTTTGGCGTCCCTGGAATTCCCAAGAAATGCGCACGGTGCCTGCCGATCCGCGAGAAGCGGACAAGGAACGGACTCGTTGGAAGCCGGTATTCGTCGGCCTACTTCACGGACGGATTGAGCCGTATAGCCTTACCCTTGACCGTTGCGGTTTGCTCCATATAGACCAAGTAGTTTTTCGTCTTCACGTGCCACCTGGGATAGATGAGGGCGTCGGCGCCTTCAACGCTCTCGATGGCGTTGTAGAGAGCGGCTTTCTTGACCGGGTTCATTATTGGAAAGGTGCCAGCCAGCGCCCCCTCCTTCTCTTCGCAGCCAACAGGAATGAACCCAAGCACGACACCACCGGTAGAGGTTCCCACGGCATCGCCGAGAACGTCATACGTTGCCGTCGTCTTCAGCGACTGCAACGCAGGAAAGACCGTGGGCGATGTCCGTGTCATTGACGTGCAGCCGGTAAGCAACAGGACTGACACCGTCAGCACCACTGCAATACTCCATTTCGACATGTTCCATCTCCTGTTAGCAACTTGTTGTGGTTCCTGTTCAGAAAGAGCGCCAACCATCGATCAGCGCTGCCACGGTCATTGGCAGCGGCGGCTGGAAGAAGAACAATCATCGCAGTTCTAAGCCGGGCGGCCCGCGTTCCCTGCACAACGGGTCAATTGTCGATGAGTTCCGGGGAGGAATATTCGGGAAATCTGGAGACAAATCTGGGGCCGCCATTCTCATTTCGGGCCACACGTGAGTAACCGCGACGCGCGGCGAGGTGATGTCACATCCCCAGGATGTTGGCGCCGCTTCTGATGTCGCCTATTCTGGCTCTCGGTTCCCGCGCTGTCAATTCCTTTTCGTGCTGAGTCATCCCCAGTTTTCGAGATGGGGCGAGGAGCGACAGCTCCGAGAATAGGCCCCGCCTTCAGGCGGGGTCCAGCGGGC
>CAZDHT010000486.1:0-1600 GCA_964505325.1 uncultured Planctomycetota bacterium
ACGGACACGCATTGCGCGGAGCGGATTGGCCCGGCGAAAAAAGTTATCTGTCCCCAATGGCGGTGAAATAAGCATCAGCCTGTCCCCGCCAGTCGCTGCTGTCGCCACTGGGTTCGTGACGTTCGGAGGTGGGGGTAGTGCTTCCATTCGCGGGTGAGTGCTCGGGGTTCGAGTCGGCCGGGGCGGATGTCGACGGGGGTACTGGCGACGGCGTCGAGCAGGCGGTCATACAGGAAGGGAAGCCGCAGGGTGGCGGCGGCGGCCATGCGATGCGAGAAGGCGATTACCCATCGCGCCGCGTTGAGGAAGCTGATCTCGGTGGGCTTTTTTCGGTGCTTACGGGCGGCGGCACAGATCACGCGGCGGACGAGTTGATACCCGAGCACGTGTGCTGCGAACTCCTTGTAGATGTTGTCGACGGTCTTGCTTCTGAGCACGTCGGCGTGGAAGACCTGTTTGAACTCCAGGTAGCTGATCTCAATCCGCCAGCGCTGATGGTACAGTTTGGCGAGGGTGCGCTTCTTGAAGCGTCGCGCGTCGTGAAGCGAGGTCACGAACCATTCGGTGAGCGTCTCGCCGGCCGGCGTGGTCCAGCGTGCTTTGAACAGGCGCACGCGGACGGTCTTGGGCAGAGACGGATCGCTCTTGAGGGCTGGCTTGCTCGTCGGGATATCGGTGATGAAATCGTCGCATCCCAGGCGCTCGACCACCGGCAGCCGCTCGACGATGAGACGGGCGTTCTTGCGCATCAGGAAGTCCGCCCCGCGCGCCTTAATCCTTGCGAACGTGGGACTTCCGGCGAAGCCACGGTCCGCCAGCAGCAGGTCGCCCGGTCCCAGATGAGCCAACAACGGACGGCAGGTCTTGTCTTCGCCCGGGTCGAACGGGCCGACGCGGTAGTCCCGGATCAAACAGGGATCGACGCGAAGCAACACCGCAAACGTGGCCAACGGGTATCGCACCGTTGTCGTACGCGCCCGATGGGCTCCGAAGTGGTCGAACAGCGCCGCCTCCCGCGGCATCGACACGGTGCTCCCGTCCAACGCATACAGACGAAACGTCCGCCACCGCTCGGCCGGCACGCGCCGCGACTCGGCACACGCCTGACACGCCAGCCGCTCCATCACCGCTTGGGGCAGGCGGTGCCGGGCGTGCGTCAGGCCCGACAGGTCCGAGCGCGCCAAGGCCAACTCCGGACACGCCGCCGCCAGTGGCGTCCACAACTCCTGCCACGTCGCCGCGAACGACTCCTCGCGTTGCACCGCCTGCACCAGGAAGTGGAACACCGTCACCACCGGATCGTAGCGGCGGCGACGGAACACATGGCCACACGCCCGGCACGCCTCCAGAATCTCCCGGTCCGTCAACTGCCGCCGCAGCGCCACGAGCGGCGCCTCACGAATCACCCGGCGAACCTGCTCAAGTTTCGCCCCCCGATTGACGATATACATGGACACAAGGGCCTCCTTTCTGTCGATGGTTTTCGACAAACCATGTATCGACACAGGAGGTCCTTGTCTTGAACGTTCTTATTTCACCGCCATTGGGGACAGATAACTTTTTTCGCCAGGTGAAGCGCCAGTGGCGGTCTCTCTTGCTA
>CAZDHT010000487.1:0-1576 GCA_964505325.1 uncultured Planctomycetota bacterium
GAAGACCCTGTCCCAGTTCCTGAGCCTGGGTCGCCGGACGCTCCGCCGAAGCACGATCAACTGCTGGCGCAACGCAAGGTTCTCGGCGACGAGGGCGGCTTTGTCTGAGAAGAGGAGGCGGAGAAGGCCGAACAGGACATGGAGAGCCAACATTTGCCATCTCTGAGGTACCGGACCGGTGCGGCAACAGCCCCGAGAGGATACTTGCACCGTACCGTAAGTCCAGTAATATGACGGTGGACGGAGTTTTCGGGAGACACAGGGGGAGTAGACCAGTACGGCGAGTTGCGCTGGAAGGCACTTGCGACCTGCTTCGTCCCGGTGTCCATATAGTGCCCACTCATAATGAAAACACGTCACATCAGAGGAAAGCAGGCGAAAACAGAGGAAACTGGTAACCCCTTCAGATTTCGGGTGTTCTGCCACAGATCATTGCCTGGCCAGGAGATGCGAAACAGGCCAGGTTAGTTTCCCGCCCTCTCCGCCATTGCCCGCCCTGCCCCGCGCAAGTTCTTGCGCGGGGCATTCTTCTGCATCACGCGGCGTCTTTCTCATCGAAACTGTCCTCGTTTTGCGCTTGTTCCGAATCCTCCTCGCTTTGACCAGCGCTTGTCGTGGGCGAGATGGAGGCCATCGCCTTCTGGGATTCCCCGTCGCTCAGATGGTAGTACGTCAGGATGACTGAGAGGTCACGGTGCCCGACCCAGTGCATCAACTGCATCGGCTGCACGCCTCTGTCGGCGGCAAGCGTGACGAAGCAGTGACGGAGCCCGTGGACGGTCGCGTCCTCGATGCCCAACCGCTCGGCCACGGCCTTCAACTCCTTGAGCACCCGGCGCTCGTCGATCTGGTCGACGACGGTGATACCGTTGGTTGTGCGTCGGCGCCAGAAGACCCATCGGCCCACGCGCGGGACCCGCTCCAGGACGGCCTGTGCCCGTTCGCTGAGTGGGACCTTCCTATCTTCACCGTTCTTGGGTCGCCAGCCGACATCGGGCTTCGCTCGGACATGCAGCCAGCCCCCATCAAGGTCGACGTCGTCCCACGACAGGTGCTTCAGCTCGCCGACGCGCAAACCGCTGTGGCCGAGCAACTCGAAAACCGAGCGCCACGGCTCCTCCGCTGCCCGTAGGATCTCCCCGACCTCTGCTGGCGTGTACGCGCGACGTCGACGAGCCTTCGGCTTCTTGATCTTCAGTTCGCGAAGGACGTCCGACTTGATGAGCCCTCGGGTGGCGCAGTATCGCAACAGTTGCTTGAGGACGACGCTCTCGTGATAGATGGTCCTGGGCTTCACGACGCCAGCGCGTTGGCCCCGGAACTGCTCAACCAGACGGATGCTCACTTGGTCGAGCCGCAGCGCGCGATGACGGCGAGCGAAGGCCGCGAACCGCTCCAGTTCACC
This sequence comes from uncultured Planctomycetota bacterium, assembly GCA_964505325.1. Lineage (GTDB taxonomy): Bacteria > Planctomycetota > PUPC01 > PUPC01 > PUPC01 > CAZDHT01. The sequence continues at coordinate 1,406 of CAZDHT010000487.1, forward strand.
GCGGTACCGTGTCAGTGTGGCTGCGGCCCGATTCTCGGTGGCGAGGTGCATCAGGTACATCTCCACCGCATCATCGATGCCAGTGGACGGGATGGGGGCCTCGTAACGCCCGACGGCTAGAAGTCTGGCCGAAAAGTATGTTGCGGCGGGAATTGCCGCTCATGTTGTGGG
>CAZDHT010000488.1:0-1564 GCA_964505325.1 uncultured Planctomycetota bacterium
GCTCGTTCGTGACTGCACGATTGCCTTGGCGCCATCTGCGTGCCTCCTTTCAAAACCGTTGTTCGGTCTGTCGTTCATCATTGATTCCTCTGACCCCGCCCGGCCGCTCTCACGGCCGAGCGGGCAAGCGTCAGCTTCTCCTCCTTCTCAGGCCGAGCAACGCCATCCCAATCAGCCCCAGCCCCGCCGGCTCGGGGATGGGTGCGCCGCTACCAAGGACATGGAGCGTGCCGCTGCCGTTCAAGTAGTTGCCCATGCCCGGGCTTGCCGAGGTGTAGTCGCCGGCGCCATACGGGGTGTAGCCGGCCGGGGCGTCCCAGCCGCCGAGGCCGCCCACGTAGAAGCCGGTGACGGTGGTGACTGTGCCGCCGACGCCGAGGTCGATCTGCCCGTAACTGCTGGCGCCATCAAAGTCGAGGTAGAGATCAGCCGCCGGATTCATCGTGTCCGTGGCGAATACCTTCAGGTCCGCGCCGGGGTCGACCTGCACGTTGCCGAGGCCGAGGGAGCCAGTCGCCATCGCTTCGAGTACGGCGGTGTCCACTCGCGTGCCGCCGCTGTAGTCGTTCAGACCGCTGCCCAGGACCAGCGCGACCCGCGCCCGCGTGGTCAGTCTGCCGACGCCCGTGACTTGACCGTTGATAGTACCCTTCTTGCCGTAGCCGTCGGTAGCGGCGTCGAGGATGGCATCGCTCTCGAGTGTGAACTGGCCGGTGTGGGTCCTCGCGTTGTACTGCCGCGTCACGGTCACCTTGCCGCCGTTGGTGTCGAGTTCCCAGGGGATGCTGGTGTCGACGCTGATGCGAACGTTGCCGACCTCGAACCGCAGGACGCCCGTGCCGGGGGCCGTGGTCATCTCGGTGTACCCGCCGCCGCCCTTGAACGTCCACTTGCCGGAGTAGGCCGAGTTGTTGCCGTTGATCTTCAGCGTGTTGCCGCTGACGCAGCTGATGTCGAGATCCCCGGTGCCCGATACCGAGGCGTTCAGGTTGTCATTGTTCGCGCCGGTGACGCTCAGGGCAGACGTGCCGGTGACCGTGACAGCGCCGCTCAGGCTCGAGGCGCTGCCCAACGTCACCGCGCCGCCGTTCAGCTGCAAATCGTTTACGGTGTCGCCGTGATAGCCGCCGATGTCGAGCGTTGCGCCGGCGTTCACGTTCAACTGCGGGTAGAACGTGGTGGGCACGAACGAGGCGGCGGTGTCCTTCGCCACGCCTCCCGCGTTGATGTGGCACACGTCTGTGGCGTGGGCCGCGTCGTTGACGAACGTGCCGGCCCCCGCCGGAGTCCAGTTGGCGGGGGTCACCCAGTCGGCGCTCGGCGCCCCCGACCACGTGAATGTCTCCGCCTGCGCCACTGCCGCCAGAGCCACCACCAGCACTGCCACACCAAATACACGCTTGCTCATCTCAGACTCCTTTCTTTCGAGAACGTCTTTCTCCACTTCACCCATTCCTTCACAACGCAGTTTTCTCTCTTGGCCGGGCTCCTTTCTTTGTGTTCTTGAACTGGTTTCCGTCATTCCTTGTGTCCTGTTTCCCATCAAGAGACCATCTGAATACTT
>CAZDHT010000489.1:0-1560 GCA_964505325.1 uncultured Planctomycetota bacterium
ACGCGGCTGCCGGCAGTGTGGTCACCGCGCTCGGCAGCCCGGCGCAGGAGGACGGGAACCTCGCGGGTGTGAAGACGAACACCGACGCGCTCGCCAGCGGCCTGCCGGCGTTCGGCACGGACGCCGCCGGCCAGGACGCGCACGCGAAGGTGCTCGACTGCCCGAGCCGGGTGACCCACCACCTGATCGCGTTCGCCGAGACCAATGCCGCGATCCTAAGCCTCAACGGTGGAACGACCGACCACGTCTACGTCCCCGCCGGCGGCGGCGTGGCGCTCGACGGACTGGCTATTCCGGCGGACGCCGAGGTCCACGCCAAGAACGCGGTCGGCGGCAGCAACTACGCCAACCTGCGTGTGATGGTCTGGTAGGAGAAGCCGATGTCTTACGTGGTGACTCCAGGCGGCGGCAAAGACCCGGCAGGCGGCGTGCGCATGTCGCAGCCGGAGACGCTGCTCGGCTACTTCGACGAGTGGAATTGGCGGTATCACCCCTGCTTCGACATGTGCGACCTCGACGGCGTGATGGACATCTCCGACTGCCCCAACGTCCCGTACCTGGCCGCCTACGGGAACCAGATCACGCGCTTCGTGTGGCCGGCCGGCGGTGGATCGCTTACGGCGCTGATGATCGACTACAACCCGCTGGAGGCCGGCCAAGGCGACTTCTCCGGGTGGACGATCCTCGAGAAGCTCTACATCAGTAACACCGGCACGCAGATGGGGCGTGTGAACGTGACGGGTTGCACGGCGTTCCTGGAGTTCTACTGCGCGTACGGAGTCTGGGAACCACCCTCGGCGCCCGGAGTTGACGGTCTCGACACGTGTCCCCTCATCGGCTCCGTGTACTGCGAAGAAAACGGCTGGGGCGCGGACGAGGTGGACAACATCCTGGTCGACCTGGATGCCAGCGGAGCGACGTCCGGCTACGCGACGCTCAACGGCAACACACCGCCGAGCGCCGCTGGCCTCGCCGCCAAGGCGTCGCTCGAGAGCAAGGGCTGGACGGTAACCGTCGACTCGTAGAGGAGAGCGAATACATGCGCGAGGTAACTGAACTGACGACCTACCAGGTCAAGCGTGCCGTCCTGGCGCCGGGGGAAAGGGCCATCGCCATCAAGGGCGAAGACGTGGTCCTCGCGCACCGGCGTGCAGGCGAGCAACACTTCGCGGCGGACACCACCGTGCTCGTCGGCACCAAGGAAGAGTTGGAGGCCGAGATCGAAAAACGCGAACTGCGGAAGGGCAACGTGCTCCGCTACCGCGAGCGCCGCGACGGGAACATCTGGGCCGATCGTGAAGCCCAGGCAGGAGAGGTGGAACGTGGTCGAGCTGAAGGTCCGAACCCGCTCTGACGTGCAGAAGGTGCTGCGCAAGGTGCGCCGGGCGAACATCCGGTCGCTGGGCCACGCCGGCGGAACCATTCGCAAGGTGGCCAAGCACAGCATCCGGAAGAGCCCGAACCCGTCGGCGCCCGGCAAGCCGCCGCACACGCGCAAGGGCCAGCTGCGGCGCTCGATCCTGTACGCCGTGGAGAAGAACAAGCAGAGCGTGGTGATCG
>CAZDHT010000490.1:0-1544 GCA_964505325.1 uncultured Planctomycetota bacterium
TCATCTTGCCGTCGGCCATTTGAAAGTACATACGCACCAGCTCCGGCCGACGGCGAAAGGCGCGCATCGCGAGGGGCAGACAACGCTCCGAGTACACCAGCCAGCGAGCGCGACGGACGCATCTCAGCCAGGGAAAGAGCTTCCGGCGACAGGCGGCACTGTAAAGGCGGCCGGCGCTCGCGGGCTCTCCGCGCGCGAGGCTCTCCGTGATCGCCGGTGCCGCCAGCAGCGCGCTCTCGACTGCGTACACAATCCCTTCGCCCGTGCAGGGCTCGGTCAGGCTGGCAGCGTCACCCAGGAGCAGCACGTTCCCGCGCCCTGGTGACCTCCCGAAGTTGCCGGCCGGAACGAGGCCGCCGCGGACCTCGAGCCGGGGACTCGCGCCGGCGACACAGTACGCGTCGACCAGTGCCTCGAAGGCGCGTCGGAACCCCGAGCCTTTCCGGACCGGCCCCCCCACCCCGAGCGACAGATGGTCGCCCTTCGGGAAGATCCACCCATACCCCCAGGGAACGACAGCAAGGAAGATGTGAAGAGCATTGGAGCAGGCGGCCCGGGTTGCGTCGTCTTTCACCAGATCAAGCGGCACACGCGCTCCGAGGCCGAACCCGGTATTGCGCCGGCTCCTGCCGGTCCTGCCCGGAACGGCCCGCCGCACGACGCTTTGCGGTCCGTCTGCGCCGACGATGATCGCGCCGCGTTCGCGCCGGCCGGAGTCCAGACGAACTGCCGAATCCCCCAACTCCACGCCGACCACTCGGGTCCCCTCGGACACGCGGCACCCGGCTTCTCTGGCGATGGAAAGGAACCGGGCGTCCATTTCCCGCCGGTCCACGAAGTACCAGGTCCCGGCGTCCTTGATGTCAGCGACCGGCCGCTCCTTGTGGAACAGCCGGCAGCCCGTGTTTCTCTTGACGGCGACCTGCCGCAGGGTCTCTTCGCCGAAAGCATTCCTGATAGCGTCAGCGCCCCGGGCCGAGACGAGCCCGGCGCACGGTTTGTCGCGTGGGAATTCGCTCCGGTCAATGATCAGAACGGACAGGCCGCTGCGGGCGAGCAGCGCGCCGAGCGTCGACCCGCTCGGGCCTCCGCCAACGATCACCACATCGTACCGTGTTGCCTGAGACACGCCGCGGGTCATGAAGCCTCCGGCCTCCGAGGAGCGTCGAGTTGGCCCGTGTCCTGCTGCCCGTTGCGGCAGGACGCTTCGGACGGCCAAGATTCTAACCGGATGAGGACGGACAGTCAAGGAACGCGGCGGACACGGCCGGGGCCGTCAACGAGGCGGAATGACCGAGGCGGCGAGCGCGAAGAAGACGAAGCCTGCCAGGCACAGGATGACGCTGTAGAAGTACGTCCGTTCCAGATTGCTGAGAATCTGTTCATCCGACAGAACTGAGAGAAAGCGGGGTCTCCCGGCCGGGAAGAAACCCTTCTTGAGCAGTTGGAGCCACCATTCCCTTCTGTCCAGCCCCCTCGCGCGCCCGTCGTTCGCCCAACGGAGAAACAGATAGAGAGCAAAGCATGCGAGGCCGAGGAGCAAA
>CAZDHT010000491.1:0-1533 GCA_964505325.1 uncultured Planctomycetota bacterium
TGCCGCATCTCGGGGTGCAGCGTGTTCGCCGCGCTCGCCGCTGATTCCTGCGTGTGCCCGGTGCAGGAGCCGCCCTCCATCGACGACCTCGAACGGGAGTGGTTCGCCGACGAGGTCGTGCCGTTCCTGCCGATCGCCCTGCACGGGATCGTGCTTCTGGCGGCCAATGTCGACGAGGATCTGCTCCGTGTGGTCGAGTACGGCGCCGCCCCGGTGTACGGTGTGTCGGCGGGTGAGTTGGGGCGCGTGCTGCCCGACATGGTGAGGTTCTGCTGCCGCTACAAGACCGAGCTGGCGCCGCTGGCCGATGAGTTCATCGAATCCCACCAGACGCCGGGCGAAGGGCTGGTGAAGGTGGGGTACTCCAGTGGGGCCGAGGTGTTCATCAATCGCACGGACCAACCCGCCGAGATCGACGGCGTCACGGTCGGCCCACGGGACTTCCAAGTCAAGCGATGAGTCTTGCCGATATCCTCAAGCAAAGAGAGCGGACCATCGATGCGGTGCGCCGGTTCTTCAAAGGCGAGGGGTTCACCGAGGTCGAGACCCCCCTGCTGGTCCCTTCGCCGGGGCTGGAGCCGCACCTGGACGCGTTCCGGGTCGACTGCGCCGCGTCGCGGCCCGCCTGGTACCTGCCCACGTCGCCCGAATACGCGATGAAGAAGCTGCTCGCCGCGGGCTCGGGGAGCATCTTTCAGATATGCAAGGCGTTCCGCGACGAGGCGCCCAGCGAGCACCACCTGCCTGAGTTCACGATGCTCGAGTGGTATCGAGTCGGCGCCGACTATACCGGCCTGATGGGTGACTGCGAGCGGATGTGCGCGTTCGTGGCCGAGGCCGTGTGCGGGGGCCCGGTCATCGAATGGCAGGGCTCATCGCTCGACCTGGGCCCGCCGTACGAGCGGATCAGCGTTCGAGAGGCATTTCGTCGGCACGCCGGTTTCGAGCTTACGTTCGGCGAGTCGCTGGATGAGCTGCGGTCGCTCGCACGGGGGGCAGGCTGTTCGGACGTGGCGCCGGACGACGACTGGGACGAGGTGTTCTTCAAAGTGTTCCTGCGTCACGTCGAGCCACAGCTCGGGCAGGGCAAGCCCACCCTGCTGTATGATTACCCGGCGCGGATGGCGGCGCTGTCCCGCATCCGGCGGGACGAGCCGCTGGTCTGCGAGCGGTTCGAGCTGTACGCCGGCGGGCTGGAGCTGGCCAACGCATTCACGGAACTGACCGACCCCGCCGAGCAGCGCCGGCGGCTCGAAGCGGACAACGCGGCGCGCCGCAAGCTCGGCAAGGCCGAGCTTCCCATCGACGAAGAGTTCCTCGCGGCGCTGAAGCGCGGCCTGCCCGACTGCGCCGGCGCGGCGCTCGGCCTCGACCGCCTCATCATGTTGCTGACCGACACGGCGGACATCCGGCGGGTCGTAGCGCCGGGCGCCGGCGGCTGAACGGCGTCGAAAAACATTCCCCGAAAAGTCGAACTGGAAGTCTGGCCGAAAAGTATGTTGCGGCGGGAATTGCCGCTCATGTTGTGGGGTG
>CAZDHT010000492.1:0-1530 GCA_964505325.1 uncultured Planctomycetota bacterium
ACCCTGTCCCCCGCCCAAGTGCACTTGGAATCGGTCGCCCTGGGCCTGCGGACCGCTGAGGGATCCGACGTTCTGCCGGATGCGCTGGATCGCGTCCTCGCCCCGGAACAGCAGCAGGAGCGTGCGGTTGGTGATGCCGAGCTTGTTGTCCTTCCTGAAATACTCCTCCAGATAGCCCAGCAGCCCTTGCTTCATCTCCGGCTCGATGTCCTGCCGGGCGAGGGTCTGCCGGTACTCGTCAACGAACTCGTCGCTCGGCGCGTACAGCCCGGCTCCGACGAGGTCGAGCCCGGCCCGCGCCAGCAGTCTGCTGATGATGCCGCCCGTGCGGCTCTTCAGCAGGCTGTACGGCGTGATAAGCACGTAGGCCAGTTCAGCCGCCATGCCTGCTCCTCCCTCTGCTCGCGATGATGATGCAGACCGTGCCGCATAACAGGCCGGCCACATCTGCGAGAAGATCCCAGCCGCTTGCGGTGCGGCCGATGAACCCTTGGTGCCATTCGTCCAACGCCGCGAAGGCGGCCCCGGCACACACGGCTATTATAGCGGCCAGACGGGGATTTCCAGAGAATTCGTGTCGCACCGAGCGAAAAAGCAGCGCCCCCAGCACCAGGTACTCCACCAGGTGCACCACCTTGTCCATGTGCCGGAACAGAACCTTTCCCGGCAGCGCCGACGCCGGAATCGAGCTCAGGGTCAGGATTGTCGCCGCGACCAAGGCGGCGGCCGGCCACCGGCTCATCAGCCCCAGGAACCGGCGGGCGCTGCGGGGTTCAGGTCTTCCGCTTCCTTCGAACAGGTCTGTCCTCCTCTTTCGCAGCGTCGACGTCATCGTCGGAAAACACCTTCAGCCAGTACTCGACCTCCGCGGACGGGGCGCCGAACCGTTTGGCCCGGGGCTCCGGCGCACGGTTCTCCCCCGTCCGGCGCTGGATGCGCGCCGTCTCCTTGAGAAACTCCTTGCAGCCCATCGTGCGGGCGTGGAGCGACCGCGCCGCCGCGCCCAGGCTCCGGTCGTTGGTCACCACGCACAGCTCGCGCCGGCCCGTGCTGCGGCTGATGATCTGAGCGATGTCCGTGTCAGCCGAGCGCTCGGCACCGGAGAAACGATACCGGACCCGGCCGCCCGTCTGCTGTGGCTTGTCCCGGCCGCCCGTGCCGTCGAAGACTACGGTCGCCCGCTGCTTGGTCCACTTGGCGAAGATCTCGACAAGCTCGAGCACCCGGTGGCGCGCGTCGCCCGGCTTGCCGGCGATCAGCATCCGCCGCGCGTCGTCGTCCGCGAACGCAAGATTATGGCCGTCGATAATGAGCATAAGGAAACTCTTAGAGCTGCGACCGAAGCCGCAACACCAGGATGACAGAGCCGAGGTGCGCGTTCAACCCTTTTCTAACCCTTCTCTAAAGCGCGGAAAGGCCGCACGCAGGGACGGTGCGGACGGGTGATTCGGCTTACGATCCTTCTTTCCTGGGTCGTGGAAATGGCTGCCATTCGGTTCCGTGCCTTGCATCAATGAATTGTTCCTCGGG
>CAZDHT010000493.1:0-1510 GCA_964505325.1 uncultured Planctomycetota bacterium
CTCGCGGTCCACCGGCATGACCATCGCCTCCTGGGCGCGGTCGAGGAAGCCGTCGGCCAGCAAACGCTCGATGATCCGCGCGGCCTGCCCTCTGGCGATGTCCACAGTGTGAATGTGGCCGATGCTGTCCGTTGAACGCGCGAATGGGGTGTACGGCTCGAGTTCGAGCCCGCGTGGCTGCAGCAGTATGCACTGGTCTTTGCGCAATCCGGGGGCCCGGACCCACACCGCCATCGTGAGTCCGCCGGCCTCTGCCTCCTTTCGCAGGGCGTCTGCCCGGCGGCGAGCCTCCAGGGAGATACTGTCCGGCTGCGTCGGCGGCGCAAGATTGAGCGCGGCCGCAACGGCCCGCGAATGGGGCTCAACGGCGTCCCGCGGACCGCGGCGGAACTCGATCACCGTGCAACCGGCGCCGACACCAAGGATTCGGGCCGTCTTGACCTTCGCGTATGCTCGAATCAGTTTCTGCCACCGGTCCTTGTCCGCGGACGTGAACGGGAACACGATGTAGTCGACCAGTACCTTGTCCGGTTTAGAGTACACGCGGCCCCGCACCACCTGCACGGATGCCGGGTGGAAGGCGCTATGGGGGCCCGTTTCCCACTTCCCGCCGACCTTCGCAGTCAGCAGCTTGGCCGTGACGTCCAGGTCCAACGCCGCCGGCTTCGTGGCGGGCGGGACGGCATCGATGGTGATCTCGACCGGACTGCTGACGACTCGGAAGAATGGGGTCTCGTCGGGAGCTCCCTTTGGCTTCAAGTCGAAGGCCACGCCAATCACGTGGTTGCCGGGCGCCAATTGGAGGTCTTGGGGACCATGGAAACCGGCGGGGGTGACTTTATGCAGGTCCTGCAGCACCACGGGAATGTCTCTTACCACGCTCCCGGCGGTGAGAGGTGAGAGCCGCCTGTCGGCGCTGATCCCGCCCATGTACCACTCGCCAGCAACCTGGACGTAGTAGTAGGTCGTCATGAACCCCGAGAGGTGCAAGGCATCCCTTCCTGTATTGCGGATATCGACGTGGAAGACCGGTCGCTCGCCTGCCGTCCACGTCCCGCGCGGCGGTCTGACTCGGACCTGAACGCCCCGGACCGCCTTGCCCCATTTGGCGGACTCACCGGCCGGCCGGTCGGCCACAAGCGCCATCGACCGGTTCCAGCCGGTGCGCACGTCGGTCGCCATGGCGGGCAAGCCCACGCGCCGCAGAGGACACTGCCGGCCCCATTCCCACACGCTGCCGTCCCGGCGGAGCACGATGCCCCGGCACTCGGCGTCGATGGCGACGACGTCATCCCACTTGAAAACGCGATAGGGAGTCCGATGGCCCGCGCGCTCGGTCTGGATGTGGCGGGGCAGAGAGGTGTCGGCGAACATGACGGTCTTGAGCGGCCCGACCACCGTGGTGGGATCAATGCCCTGCCACGCCTGGCGAAGATTGCCCCAGGCCCAGACCGTCCCGTCCTTCTTGAGTGCCAGCGAGAACCACCAGCCCGCCGCCACGGCCCGGACG
>CAZDHT010000494.1:0-1509 GCA_964505325.1 uncultured Planctomycetota bacterium
TCCTCTCATTCGAGCACGAGAAGAAATGGCATCCCGAGCTGCCCGAGCCGGAGGAAGCATTCCCGGCGTACGCCCAGTTCATGCGCAGTCTCGTTTAGACGCAGGTTAACGCAGATATCGCAGATGAAGAGCCGTCCGAGCAGCGGGGACGCCTGACAGGATTGACGGGGAGCTCGTCGATCCTGTTAATCCTGCCAAGATAGGTTGTCCGTTGCCCGTCTTGAACGTTCGGGAAGGCGCGCCCCGGCCTTGCCGAGCGGCCGTCTCGTGGTAGAATGGCGGCAGGTGGGGCACGCCGGCCGGCTCGCCGTATTCGAGGGTACCAGAATGAGACTGCTTAAGGACAAGAACATGAAGACGGTACTGACGACGTGCCTGGCGGCGGCGCTGCTCGTGGCGTCGGCACGGGCCGCTGAGCCGGCCGCGGCGGCGACGCACAAGCCGAACCCGAAGCTCGCCGCGATGAAGCCGCACTCCTGGCTGCGGATGGGCGGCGCCCCGCCCGCGCCGAAGGGCATCATGGCTTACTCCGGCGGCGTGTTCGACAGCGAGCACAACGTGTTTCTGGTCTTCGGCGGCGGTCACGCCGACTACTGGGGCAACGAGGTCTGCGCCTTCGACATGAAGACGCTGGCCTGGAAGAAGATGTATGAGCCGGACGCCGCGGCGCGCTATACCAACGCCAACATCGACAACAAGAACGGCAAGCTGAAGGACAGCGACAAGCCGTACACCCGCCACAGCTATCAGATGCTGACGTTCGTGCCGAACGTGAAGAAGATGTTCATCTGGTCCGGCTGCGGGCCCGGCTGGGGCAACATCGCGCCCACCTGCCCGTCGCCCCGCGATGCGTGGTACTACGACTACGCGGCGAACAAGTGGGAGCTCCTCACCACCGGCGGCCCGGGCGGATACGGCGGCGGTACGTGCTACGACTCGAAGCGCGACTGCATCTGGGCGCTGCCCGGCGCGAGCTGGCCGAAGCTGTGGAAGTTCGACGTGAAGACCGGCAAGTGGAGCGGGCACGTGATGAAGCCCGAAAGCTCCTCGGGCGTCCACCTCAACCTGGTCTACAACGCAAAGCGCGACGTGATCTTCGCCGGCATCGGCAACGACGGGAAGCGCTCCTACCTGATTCGTCCCGACACGATCAAGGTCGAGAAGGTCGACACCCGCCTGTACACACCGGGCGGCTACGGCGGGCTGGCGTATCTGCCCGACCAGGATGCGGCGGTCAGCCTGAAGAACGGTCCGACGATGGGCGTGTTCGATTTCGACGGCAAGCGGTGGCTCCCGCTCCCATCGCCCGAGGGCGGACCGAAGCTGATGGGCTACTCCGTGTACGGCCGGTTCGACTACAGCCCGGTCGACAAGGTGGTCGTGTTCGTCGGTCCCGCCGGGACATACGCCTACAAGCCGCCGGAGACGTACGACTTCGCCGCGCTGGCCGAGGCCGCGGCGAAGAAGAAATGAGCACCGGCGAGATGCCCGTCCGCAAGGTCGTCGAGA
>CAZDHT010000495.1:0-1500 GCA_964505325.1 uncultured Planctomycetota bacterium
GTTCGCGCGTATGGACGACTACTTCTTCGGCGTGCTGCACTCGCGGCTGCATGAGGTGTGGGCGCGGGCGCTCGGGACGCAGTTGCGGGAGCGCGAGAGCGGGTTCCGCTACACGCCGACGACGTGCTTCGAGACGTTCCCGCTGCCGTGGCCGCCGGGCGACGAGCCAGGTGGCACGGGCGTCTCGCCCGTGGATGATCGTGGCACGGGCGTCTCGCCCGTGATTCAATCAGGATCAGATCACGGCCGGGACGGCCGTGCCACGCATGGCGGTGCCACGCATGGCCGTGCCACGGACGGCGCCACCGCCGCGCGAATCCCTTCGGATGGCGTCACTCACATCCGGCAGGGCGCGTATCTTCCGCACTGGACTCTCAAGGGCGCCACGTATTTCGTCACGTTCCGGCTGGGCGATTCGCTGCCGGCGTCCATGCTTGAAGCGTGGATCGCGGAAAAGGCGGCCCTCGAGCGGCGTTCTGCGGACCCTGTGCATCCGCTGACGGAGGAGGACCGTTCGCGACTGGTTCGCCTGATGTCCGAGAAGGTCGAGGCATATCTGGACGCCGGGCACGGCTCGTGCTGCCTGAGGGACGATGCGGCGGCGGCGATCGCGCAGAACACCCTGCTGCATTTCGACGGGGAGCGTTACGACCTGCTGGCCTGGTCGGTGATGCCGAACCACGTGCACGTTGTGGTGCAGCCGAAGGCGGGGCACGACCTGCCCGGCATCCTGCATTCGTGGAAGTCATTCACGTCGCACAAGATTAACGCGCTGCTCACGCGGCGGGGGGAATTGTGGCAGCCCGAGTATTACGACCATCTGGTCCGCGACGAGGGAGACCTCGCGCGATGCGTCGAGTACACGTACAGCAACCCTGATCGGGCGGGGCTGCGGCACTGGCGCTGGCGGGGAGTATGCAGCGGTGCGGCGGCAGATGGCACGTCGGAGTGTGGCGCGACAGACCGTGGCACGGGCGTCTCGCCCGTGATTCAATCAGGATCAGATCACGGCCGGGACGGCCGTGCCACGCAGGGCCGTGCCATCGTCGAAGCCATCGCCGTCGCGGCGAAGGAGCTGGACGACCTCCGCAACAACTGGCTGAACCCGCCCGAATGGACCCGCGAGGAGGTGCTCGAATTCCCCGGCTCCGCCGACGGCCCCTGGGCGCGATACGTCCACGACCCCGACGACCGCGGGGTCGGCACCGTCCGCTACCCGCGCCTCGTGGCGAAGGATGCGGACTGCGCGGCGAAGCTGAAGAAGCGGACACTGACGAACCTGTACAACGAGCGACCGACGTGGCTCGACCTCGCCCACCGCGCGCTCGACGAAGCGGTGTTCGCCGCCTACGGCTGGCCCCCTGACCTCTCCGACGAAGCGATCCTGGAGAAGCTGCTCGAGCTGAACCTCGCCCGCAACGCCGCCGAGGGCGTGACATAGAGCCCACCCGCAAAAACTTCCGCGAAAACGAAAAAAGAAAAGATATTTTTACGGTAGCG